>CAJUAC010000004.1 GCA_910583885.1 uncultured Oscillospiraceae bacterium
CCGGAGGAGGAGGTGGCGTTGCCGTAGGAGGACACCGCGATGAACTCCACGTCGCACTTCACCTGGCAGGCCCGGACGATGTCCGCCATGAAGACGAAGGCGCCCCGCAGAACGCTGACAAACAGCGGGTCCTTGCCCTTCAGATCCTCGTACATATCCATACCCATAGCCTCAATGCGTGCTGCGATCTGCTTTTCGGTATACAGCACCTTCAAAATATCCTGATCCATCATGCCCATGCCGGTTTCTCCTTTTCAAAATATGTTCAGATGGGGCGGTATCCATACTTTTCTTTGAAAAGAAAAGTATCAAAAGAAACTTTTTTTCTCAAATGGGATAACAGTCAACGGCCACCCCGGCGGCATCGTAAAACAGGACCTCCTCTGTATCCGGGAGGACCAGTACGAAGGGCTTGCCGCTATCGATGGGGATGGTCTCCCCCTGGGCTGTGACCGCCCGGCAGACCCGGGATGCGTTCATGGATAGATATGCGCACTCGCCCTTTTCCTGGTAGCGGGCGATATAGTCGGTGATTACGTTCCCCAGCGAGCCTCCGGCACGGAAGAAGTAGCCGAAGGAGAGGCCGGAGTTTTTCGCATACACGGAGAAGATGTGCCTGCCCTGGTCCTCCGGATAAAAAATCATGGCTGACAATTGATTCCCGGTCTCACCGGCCATGATCCAGTCTGCCGCAACGCGCTGTTCTGTGCGGGCGTCCTCCTCCAGCTGGCTGCGGCTGACGCCGAAGGGGTTTTCACTCCAGGCCCACAGGATCCCCGCCAGCAGGGCGATTCCCAGCCAGGGGAGGGCCGTTTTCATTGCTTTTATGGGCACACACTTCCTTTCTGCCGCCGGGCCAAAGAGACCACCAGGCAGGGCTCCCCGGCCTGTGGCCGCAGGTTCCAGTCCGTAGCTACGCCGAATACCGCTGCGGGGATGCCGCCCAGAAATAACGCCGGGTGCTCCGCCCGCCGTTCCACCGGGATGCCCCGGTCAGCGAACAGACGCTTGATGGTACGGCTGCCGTTTTCTACCGCCAGGCGGCCCGTGCCGTCCCAGACGGCGATGGACAGCGGCTCTGCCTGCGGGATGAGGGCGATGGTGTCCGGACGTCCTGCGGGCGGTTCCGGGCTGCGCTGGACCAGTACCCGCCAGGGGCCCCAGTCCTGCTCCCCCGGATGCAGCGTCAGGGGCGGCGGCAGGCTCTCCCTGCGGCGCAGGAGCAGCTGGTGGGGCTGCCGCTGGGCGTACAGCCCACCGGGCAGATCCAAGTGCCCGCCGCTGCCCAGGGACAGGACCGCGGCCACCTGCTCCCGGCTGAGGCTTACGCCCAGCCCCAGGCCCGCAGTCCGGATCAGGCGGCGGCGCATCGCGCCGTCCTGCCGGTTGAGCAGGGGCAGGGGGAGTACGCCGTCCGCCGCTTCGGGCAGGAGCGATTCCGCCTCCCGCTGGAGATGGGATTCCTCCTCCAGCAGCAGGGCCGCAGTACCGGCTATCCGCCCGGCGCAGCCGGGGGACAGCTCCTCCAGCAGGGGGAGGATTTCCAACCGCAGGCGGTTGCGGGTGCAGACAGCCTCCTGATTGGTCTCGTCCTCTACAAAAGGGAGGTGGTGGGCAGCCACGTAGGCATCGATGTCCGCCCGGCTGACCTCCAGCAGGGGCCGCACAATCCGGCCCCGCACCGGCGGGATGCCGCCCAAGCCCCGCAGGCCGCTGCCCCGCAGCAGGTGGAGCAGCACGGTTTCGGCGTTGTCCTCCCGGTGGTGGGCGGTGGCGATGCGCACGGCCCCCAGTGCGTCCGCACATTCCTCCAGGAAACGGTAGCGGAGCTGGCGGGCAGCGTCCTCTAAAGAGGAGCCCGTCTCGCGGGCAAAGGCGGCCACGTCCCCCCCGCCGCTGTGGAAGGGGATGCTATGTGCCTGGCACCAGTCCCGGACAAATGCCTCGTCCCGCCCCGCCGTGGGGCGCAGCTGGTGGTTGAAGTGGGCGGCGGCGGCCTGGAAACCACCCGTTTTTGCCAGTGCGCACAGCAGGTGGAGCAGGACCATGGAGTCCCGCCCGCCGGATACGGCGCACAGTACCAGGCCATCCCGGGGGAGCATCCCCCACTGTTCACAAAATGCTTGTACCTGTTCCATAGGCGGAGAGTCAGTCCTCATCAAAGCGCATCTCAATGGTGCTGAAGGTGGTGTACTCCGGCGACCAGCGCAGGGGGACCTTCCCGGTCTCGCCATGGCGGTTTTTGGCCACGATGCACTCGGCGATGTTTTTGCTCTCCGTCTCCTCTTTATAGTAGTCCTCCCGGTAGAGGAACATGACGATATCCGCGTCCTGCTCAATTGCGCCGGAGTCACGCAGGTCGGAGAGCATGGGACGCTTGTCCTCCCGCTTCTCGTTGGCGCGGCTGAGCTGGCTGAGGCAGATGACCGGTACGTTCAGCTCTTTTGCCATAATTTTCAGCATACGGGAGATATCGCTGACTGCCTGCTGGCGGTTCTCCCCGGCATAGCCCTTGCCGCCGGAGGAGCTCATCAGCTGCAAGTAATCGATCACCACCAGGCCCAGGTTCTCCAGGCGGCGGCATTTGGCGTTCATCTCAGCGGCAGTCAGCATGGGGTTGTCGTCAATGCGGATGTCCGCCTGGCGCATGGTACGGGCCGCCTGGGTGAGCTTCCCCCAGTCAGAGGCACTCAGCCGCCCGGTCATCAGCTTGGTCAGATCCACCAGCGCCTCCGAGGCCATCAGGCGCACCAGCAGCTGCTCCTTGGACATCTCCAGGGAAAAGACGGCTACTGTTTTGCCGCTCTGCTTGGCCACGTTCAGCGCCATGTTCAGGGCAAAGGAGCTCTTGCCCACGCCTGGGCGGGCGGCCAGCAGGATCAGGTCGGAGCGGTTGAGGCCGTGGATCTTCGCGTCCACAGCGGAGAAGCCGCTGGGTAGGCCCGGCATACCGCTCTTGCCGGAGGCCAGCTCGTTGAGCTGGTCCAAAAATGGCTTGATGAGCTGTGCCACCGGCACCAGCTCCTGGGCGCTGCGGCCCCGGCGGACGGCGTAGACCTTCTGCTCCGCCGCCTCCAGGATTGTGTTGGCCTCCCCCAGACCCTCCTGGACCATGCTGGTGATCTCCCCGGCGGCCCGGGCCAGGCCCCGCAGCAGGGACTTGTCCCGGATAATCGCCACGTACTCCATCACGTTGGCGCTGGTGGGGGTGATCTCCATCAGCTGCAGGAGGTAGCTGCGGGTGGTCTGGCTGTCGAAGGTGCCGTTTTTCTGCATTTCCCCGGCCACAGTCACACCGTCGATGGCACGGGAGAAGCTGAACATGGTGTAGATGGTCTCGAAAATCTCCCGGTTCTGCTTGATATAGAAGTCCTCCGGCTGGAGCTTATCCATTACGTCCTTGATGCAGTTGGCGTCGATGAGCATAGCGCCCAGGGCGGCCTGCTCGGCCTCCAGGCTGTGGGGCATCTGCCGGGAGAGGAGTTCATCTTCTAATGGCAAGGGGTACGCCTCCTTTTATGGGGGATATTACTTCTCTTCCACAACCAGGACATAGATGGTCCCGGTCACCTCGTAGCCTAATTTCGCTTTCAGCTCGTAGGTGCCAAAGGCCTTGATGGGCTCATCCATCACGATTTTCTGCTTGGCCAGCTCAATGCCGTGCTGGGCCAGCAGCGCGTCGGAGACCTCCTTGCTGGTGACGGCCCCGAAGAGCTTGCCGTTGGCCCCGGCCCGGGCGCTGACCTTGACCTGGGCGCTCTTGAGCTTCTCCGCCGCCGCCTCGGCCTCCGCCTTCAGACGGGCGTCCTCCGCCTTCTTGGCCTTTTCCTTCAGCTTCATGGTGTTCACGGCGTCCGCCGTGGCAGGGACCGCCAGCTTGCGGGGGAGAAGGAAGTTGCGGGCGTAGCCCTCCGCCACCTCGATCAGCTGGCCCTTTTTGCCCTGGCCCCGCACGTCCTGCTGTAAAATCACTTTCATGGTGTTATCCTCCTGAATTGTCCTTATCCACCGGCAAGGGTGCCGGTCATGATATAAAATGTATTGTGAAAAACCTGATGGGTCACTTCACATTCTATGGAAAATCCCGCCTTTTGATAAGCCCTGATGGCACGCTGGTTGAAGGCGGCCACCGACAGGCGGAAGCGGCTGGCCCCATAGGTCTCCTGTGCGAAGCGCAGGCACCGGGAGAGGAACTCCCCGCCAAGCCCCTGCCCGCACAGATCGGGCCGCAGCCCCAGACCAATGTCCAGGGCGTCCTCAGAGTACCGGTATCCACCGGCTGTTGGGATTTGCCCATCCGGGCCGTAGGAGACATGCCCGAGCAGCTCCCCGGTGCTGTCTACCCAGGCAAAGCAGCCGCTGCCTGCCAACTGGTTGGGGTGCTCCGCGCGGAAGGGCTTTGCCGGGTTGTAGAAAGAATATTCCCCCTCATACCGCCAGTGGGACAGGGCCTCCTCATGCTGTTGCAGCCGGGGGATGATACATGTTTTTTCCAAATCCATAGCAGATTACCCCTTCCTGCGGCCAACAGCCTGACTGGATGGCCACAAAAGCAGCATCCCCGGTTGAAAATAATCGGCTGAGTTACTGCATAGGCCACTTGCTTTCCACGCCTGCTCAAAGGAGATTTCCTCCCTAACCCGCTAGGGCATGTTTGAAAAATGTCAAAACGCCCGAATGGCGGACCTTTTTCCGCTGGACAGCGTTAAAAAATCTCTCGCTTTTGGTCATTCCGCCATTGATCAAACAAGCCCCAGCCTTGCGGCCCTTCATTTTATCATGGCGCGTAGTACGCGTCAATGGCCATAGTGAGCCGCTGGCGGACAGTGAGCAGGTCAATATTGGGCACATGGCCGCCAGCGGAGGTGGCGTTCCCGCCGCCGCCCAGGCTCTCGAGGATGACCTGCACATTGATCTCCCCCAAGGATCGGGCGGACAGGGACACCCCGTCCCCCTGGCGGTACAGGACCACCGATGCCTGGATACCCTGGAGGGTGAGCAGGTCATCCGCCGCCTTGGCCGCCGTCACCCGGGAGACCTCCTTTTCCGCTACCGCTACAGCGATGTCCCCGTGGACCATCTTGGCGCAGCGGATGATGTCATAGCGTTGGATCATGCTGGGCAGGTCGCTCTGGAAGTAGCGGCGGACCTCCGCCGGATCCGCGCCGGCCCGGCGCAGGAAAGCGGCCGCCTCAAAGGTGCGGCTCCCGGCCCGCATATTGAAATTTTTGGTGTCCAGCACGATGCCTGCCAGCAGGGCCTCCGCCTCGCCCCGCAGCAGGTCGCTGGGCTCCACCAGGTATTGCAGCAGCTCCGTCACCAGCTCCGAAGCGGAGGAGGCGTAGGGCTCGTGGAAGTTCAGCGCCGCGTTTTCGATGTAGGTGGCCGCCCGGCGGTGGTGGTCGATGACCGCCACCCGGTTGCAGGCGTCCAGCAGCTGGCGGTTTTCCACCATGTCCGGCCGGTTGGTGTCCACCACCACCAGCAGGGCCCCCGGCTGGGCGTGGATAAAGGCGTCCGGGCCGCTGATGAACACATCCCGGTACTCCGGCATGGCACTCAGCTTGCGCACCAGGGGGCGGGCATTGTTGCCCTCCATGTCAATAACGATCTGGGCTGTTTTCCCCCGCTTCCGGGCAGCACAGCAGATGCCCGCCGCCGCACCTACGGCGTCCATGTCCGCGTATTCGTGGCCCATGACGTAGACCTGGCCCGCGTCGCCGATGAGCTCGCCCAGGGCCTTGGCCATGACCCGGCTTTTGACCTTGGTGCGCTTCTCTGTGGATTTTGAGCGGCCGCCATAGAACTGGAAGTCCAGGCTGTCCTTGACAACCGC
Source organism: uncultured Oscillospiraceae bacterium (assembly GCA_910583885.1). Classification (GTDB taxonomy): domain Bacteria; phylum Bacillota; class Clostridia; order Oscillospirales; family Oscillospiraceae; genus Pelethomonas. Next base: position 5,837 of record CAJUAC010000004.1, read on the forward strand.
CTGATCCCCACCCCGGCTGAGGGCCATCTCGATGGACTTCTCCGCCCACTGGAAGGACTCCTCATAGCTGTCGCAGTCCTTGCCGATGCCGATGGAGAGTGAGGCGGTGACGCCGTCCTCGCTTATGACCTGGTGGATGGACTCCAGGATGGAGAACTTTTCCTCCACCATCCGATGGAAGCACTGCTCATCGCATAGGAACAGGTAGCGGTCCCGGTCATACTTGCGCAGCATCCCGCCGGAGCCGGTCATCCAGGCGTTGAGCCGCTCATCGACCTGGGCCAGGACAGAGGACTTGGCGGCCTCGCCCCCCGCCTTCATCAGCTCCTCGTAGTTGTCCAGCACCAGGATAACCGTCACCAGGCGGCTGGACTCATAGAGGGACTGGATATGCTGGCTCTCGGTGACATCGACAAAGTAGGCGGTAACGATCTGGCCCTGGCTGGCGGCGCGGCCCCCCATGCGGCCAACTGCGCCATAGACGCGGTAGATGCCCCCGGCGACGCTGGCCAGCTCCCAGTCGTGGCCGCCCTCCAGCACCCACTGGTAGTCAAAGTCCGGGGCCAGCTCCCCGATCCGCATGTCAAACACGTCCTCCTTGGCCTCAGCCAAGCCAATAAAGCCGTCGTTGGCCCAGATGACCTCCCCATTTTCCGCACGGAAAACCACGACGGGCAGGGGGGTATTGAGGATACTGTTTTTGTTGATAGAGTCCACACCGCCGGTGATGGTCTCGATGTACTGCATGACGTTGCGGCGGCGGCGGGCGCTCTGGCTGCGGTAATAGAAGTAGAGCAGCACCAGGGCTGCGGTTTCAGCCGCCGCCAGCAGCGGCTGGATGGGGACAGCCACCGCAGTAAACAGGGCGAGGCAGAGGAAATAGGGCTGCAAGTTCGGCTCAATCAGCCTGGACAGCTTTTTATGCACAGTCAGCGTCTCCCTTCCCGGTCCTGCGGGGCCGCCCGCAGGCACACGCATATGCATGGTGATGATAATAGTATATTATAGCACAGATACCCCGGTGTTTACAAGGAAATAAATATTTTATTCCATAACCATGCGGCAGGGGGCGCAAAAAAATTTCCCAGGCATGACCCTGCCTGGGAAATTTCCTGTGCTCTGTCTGTGCCGGCCCTGCCGGCGGGGGATCACCGCACATCCAGCCGGAAAATATAGTTGGGGTAGACAATATCCGTGCCGCTTTTGCGGAAGATCCCCTCCCGTTCCACCCGGAAGCCCAGCTTCTTCGCCAGGGCCACAGAGGCCTGGTTCTCCTGGGCTGCGTCAATCGTAAAAGCGCGGGCGCCCATCTGGCAGCCCCAGCCCATCAGGCCCCGGACCATCTCGGTGCCGTAGCCCTGCCGCCAAAAATCCTTGTGGATACTGTAGCCCAGATCCCAGCAGCCCTCCGGCTGGGGGACTGCGCTGCATGTACCAAGAAAGGCACCAGTCTCCCGGTGGAAGGCCACAAAGGGGTACCATGACGGGTCCTGCTCGATCCCCTTGGCAAAATGCAGGTACTTCTCCCCAGCCTTCTCCCGGGGCGGATCTGAGAGGTATTTGTTGATCTCCCCGTCCAGCCAAAAGTCCACGCACAGCCCGCCCCACTCCTCCCTGGTACTGCGCAGCACCAGGCGTTCGGTCCGGATGTCATCTACCAGCATATGCGATCTCCTCCTTTTATCTATCGCAGCAGGGATACATCCCCGCTGGTGGTGGAAACGTCAATTTCGCAGGAGCCGTCGCCGTGGGTATAGACCCCATCCATGTAATTGGTTCTGAAATCCATCTCATGGACGGAACCGGAGATGGTGTCAAAGAGCAGCTGGAACCCCACATCTTCACTTAGTACCAGGGTGACATCCCCGCTGCTGCTCTGTAGGCTGATATCCTCCACGCCGCTGGAGAGCGTGAGCAGGAAGTTCCCGCTGACACTGCTCCCGTCGACAGACTCCACATAGGAGCTTTCCAGGAGGATGTCCCCGGAGATGGTGTACAGGTCGAGCTCCTCCGCATGGGCGCTCCCCTCGATACTGCCGCTGGAGGTGGAGAGATCCAGATGGTCGGCAAACAGGTCGTGGAGCGCGATGCGGCCGCTGACAGTCGTGGCCTCAAGGGAGCTGGCGTAGAGGCCCCTCAGCACGACGCTGCCGCTGGAGGTCTGAACGGAGAGTTGATCGACATCGGTGTTCTCCACCCGCACGGCAGCGGAGGAGGTGTTGATTTCAATATCCTCCAGCCAGCCGCTGGGGACCCGCACCAGCAGCCCGGACGAGCCATTGGCCTGGACGGCCAGTACCTCGCCGTCGATGGTGTAGGTCATCTTCCCACGGCCTGTAGCGGAGTACTCGAGCAGCTCAAAGTCCCCGTTCCATCCCTGGACGTCCACCACGCCGGAGACCCAATTGATCTGGAGCTGGTTGACCTCGTCGGCGGGGATATCGTAGCGCCCCACAACAGACCAGTCATCAGAGTAGAAAGAGAGTTCATCCGGTAAGAAGTCGATATCAAGAGGGGGTCGCTCTGCGGCAAATACCCAATCCTCCTCTTCGGACAGAAAGGCGGGCACCTCTTCCACAATATAGGGGAGGTCCGCCGTGTTCCGGCCAAAGAACCGCTTCACTGCGCCCAGCACGCATACTGCGGCCAGCGTCCATGCCAGGATGCTGGCGATTTTCCGGGAGTTCGGCCTTTTTGGGGGCTGATATCCCTTTGTCCCGCCCCCGCCGGGGATTTTGGCGGCGTCCGGGTAAACTGGGGGCGTTACCGGGGGCTTGTAGGGCAGGCCCTCCTCCTCCAGGATGCGGCGGGCGATGGTATCCACGTCCTCCATCCCGGCCACGGCCTCCTCCTCGGTCATCCCCTCCTCCATGCGGTCCGCCAGCATCTCGGCGTAATAGGTGAGATGCTGCTCCGCCTGCTCCGGGGTCAGCCCTTCCAGGCGGTGGTACAGGTTATTGAGAAACTGCTTGCGCGTCATGTTCTGCACACTCCTTTATGAAATCATATACCCGCAAAATCTCCGGCCAGCCCTCCAGGAATTGGTCAATCTGGCGCACGCCGCCGCTGGTGATCCGGTAGAACTTGCGCAGCCTCCCGTTGTGCTCCACGGAGTACACGGTCAAGCAGCCCCCCGCCTCCAGCCGCCGCAGGATGGGGTACAGTGTGGACTCAGAGATATCAATGCAGCTGGACAGGTCCTTGATGATCTGGTAGCCATAGGAATCCTCCCGCCGCAGGACCGACAGGACGCAGATATCCAGCAAGCCGCGTTTGAGCTGAGGATCAATCACAGCCATGCCCCCTTTCGTATAATACTATACAATGCATTGTACTTCTTGTCAAGAAGTATTTCATAAAAAGCAAGGGAGGGCCGCCCTCGTGTGGGCGGCCCCCAGACTGTCAAAAAAGCCCTCCGCAGGAGTTCGCGTCCGCAGACGCGAAGCAAGTTCCATCACTTTTTCGGCGGCATGTACGTCGAAAAAGTACTTTGCGGGCCGTACCCGGCCCGGTCCTTCCCCCTTCAAAAAAGGGGCAACGCACCTTTTTTGACACGCGGAGAGGGCCGCCCCCGCAGGGGCGGCCCTCTCCGGATCCCGCTCAGGAGAGCAGAAGCGTATCGTCCGCCTCGTCGCTCCCGCTGGCCTTCTCAAACAGCTCCAGCAGCTGCGGGACTGTCAGGCGTTTTTTCTCCTCGCCGGCCACGTCCACTACAATCCGGCCGTTAAACATCATAATCAGCCGGTCGCCGTGGGTGATGGCGTCTTTCATGTTGTGGGTAATCATCAGGGTGGTCAGATGGTCCCGGCCCACGATGCGCTCCGTGGCGTCCAGCACCTTGGCAGCGGTCTTGGGATCCAGCGCAGCGGTGTGCTCGTCCAGCAGCAGCAGCTTTGGCTTTTGCAGTGTGGCCATCAGCAGGGTCAGGGCCTGGCGCTGCCCGCCGGAGAGGAGGCCGACCTTGGATGTCAGCCGGTCCTCCAGGCCCAGATCCAGGATCTTCAGCATCTCGCGGTACTCCTCCCGCTCCGCCTTGCCGATCCCCACCCGGAGGGTGCGGGGCTTTCCGCGGCGCATAGCCAGCGCCAGGTTCTCGTCGATCTGCATGGTTGCCGCAGTCCCCATCATGGGGTCCTGGAAGACCCGGCCAATATATTTGGCGCGCTTGTGCTCTGCCAGGTGGGTCACATCCACGCTGCCGATGGTAATGGTCCCCCGGTCAACAGCCCAGACGCCCGCCACGGCGTTGAGCAGGGTGGATTTCCCTGCGCCGTTGCCGCCGATGACCGTGACAAACTCCCCCTCCTTGATGTGGAGGGACAGGCCGCGGAGGGCGGCCTTCTCATTGACCGTGCCTGCGTTGAAGGTTTTATCGATCTGGTTGATCTTAAGCATTGGGCCGGCCCCCTCTCTGCGTGCGCTGGGTAAAATAGCGGTCCTTCCAGTAGGGGACTGCCAGGAAGATAGCGACAATAGCGGCCGAAATCAGCTTCAGATAGTTGGTATCGATACCGCTGAGGCTGACCACCGCCTGGATGACGGCGTAGTAGATGATTGCGCCGATGGACACCGCCAGCAGCTTCAAAGCGAAGTTGCGGAAGATCCGGGAGAAGAGTACCTCCCCGATAATCACGGCGGCCAGGCCGATGACAATCGCGCCCTTGCCCATGCTGGAATCTGCGAAGCTCTGGTACTGGCTGAGCAGAGCGCCGGAGAGTGCCACCAGGCCGTTGGAGAGCATCAGGCCCAGCACCTTGCCCACGCTGGTGTTGATGCCCTGGGCCCGGGCCATGTGGGGGTTGGCCCCGGTGGCCCGGAGGGAGGCCCCCAGCTCTGTGCCGAAGAACCAGTACAGTACGGCGATGATCGCCGCCGTAAACAGGCCCACAACCAGGATCGGGTGGCGGGTGGCGGGGTAGTCTCCCTTTGCCACCCCCTGGACAAACCGCAGGGACACCAGCAGCCGGTTCAGGTTGGCCTGGTCAATGACATTGATGGCCACATTGGCCTTCATCCCCATGATAGCCAGGTTGACAGACCACAGGCCCAGCTGGGTGAGGATCCCCGCCAGGATCGCCGGGATGCCGCAGGCGGTATGCAGGAACCCAGTCACCAGCCCGGCCAGCATCCCGGCCAGCAGGGCGGCCAGCAGCGCCGCCCACAGGTTGGTGCCTGCACCGAAGAGCACGACAAACACAGCACCCCCGGTGCAGAAGGACCCGTCCACTGTCAGATCCGCAATGTCCAAAATTTTATAGGTAATGTAAACGCCGATGGCCATAATGCCCCAGATGAGCCCCTGGGATACAGCCCCCGGCAGCGCGCCGATGAATCCCATCATAAGCAGCTGCCCCTCTCTATGTGTTCTCTTCTTTGCTTTGAAAAAGAAAGAAGCAAAAGAAACATGTCCCGTGGTGCTGGATGCACCCGGCGGTTTCCCAGTATAACGCAGAAGGACGAAAATAGGAAGCCCTTTTTTCGTCCTTCTGCGAGATAATTTCTGGGTTCAGAACCTATTTTTTATTCCGCAGTCATTGCCTCGTAGCCCTCCGGCGGGGTGATGCCCAGGGCCTCACAGGTGGCCGGGTTGTACTTTTTGACGAACTCAGGCGCATACTCAACCGCCATCGTGGAGATATCCGCCTGCCCGGTCAGGACCTGGGCGGCCATCTCGCCGGTTTTGTAGCCGATATCGTAGTAGCTGATGGACAGGGTAGCGATGCCGCAGCCGGCACAGATGCCCTCCTCGCCCACAAACACGGGGATATTGCCCCGGCAGATATTGTCGATGATGGGGGTGTTGGAGGCGGCGGAGTTGTCGGTGGGGATATACAGCACGTCGCTGGCGTCGGCGGCAGTCTGGCACACAGCGGCAATGTCGTTGGAGTCAGAGAACGCGTACTGGGTGCAGGTGTAGCCCAGTTCCTCCAGATAGCCCTGGACGGTGTCCACCTGGTACTGGCTGTTGGCTTCATTGGAGCAGTAGAGCAGGCCGACGGTTTTTGCCTCGGGGCACCACTCCTGGATCATGGCCGCCTGCTGGTCCAGCGGGGCCAGGTCGGAGGTGCCTGAGATATTGCCGCCAACGGTGCCGGAGAAGTCCGGGATGTTGAAGGCCACACCGTACTCCGTGACGGAGGTGCCCAGGATGGGGATGTCCGCAGTGGCGGCGGCAGCGGCCTGGAGGGCCGGGGTCGCGTTGGCCATGATGAGGTCCACGCCCTGGGAGACGAAGGCGGTGGCAATGGTGGAGCAGGTGGCAGGGTCGTTGGCTGCGTTTTGCAGGTCAATCTCCACCTGGCCGGGGAGCAGGTCATTCAGCGCGGCCTGGAACCCCTCGGTGGCAGCGTCCAGGGCGGGGTGGGTGACTAACTGGGAAATGCCCACTACATAGGTCTTCCCGTCTGCGGTGGAGGCGTCGCCGCCGGAGCTGCTGGGGGGATTGGGGGTGTTGCCGGAGCCGCCGCAGGCGGCCAGGCCCAGGGCCATCGCCCCGGCCAGGAGCATGGCAAACAGCTTTTTTTTCATCTTGATTGATCTCCTTATCCATTACAGGTTGTCCGTGTATTTGCTAAGATTCTTTATTACTATATAGCTTTAAATAGATAAAGTCAACTGACGGTTTTTACAAATTGCCGGGTATATACAGGTGATTTCACAACATATTGAACAATTCCTGCGGACTGCCGCCTGGACTTTTGCAGCTGGCCATGGTATATTGAAGCTGCGAAATTGAGAAGGAGGCCGTTGTATGCCCCATATTTTGATTGTAGAGGATGACACGGACATCAATAACTCCACCGCTGCATATCTGCGGCGGCAGGGCTGTGTGTGTACCCAGGCCTTTTCCGGCACCGAGGGCCGCCTGTTCTGGCGGGAGGGCGGCTTTGACCTCCTGCTGGTGGATTTGATGCTCCCCGGGCTGCCGGGCAGTGAATTGATTGCCGGGATCCGGCAGTCCAGCCAGGTGCCAGTTATTGTGCTCTCGGCCAGGGCTGAACTGTCCGACAAGGTGGGGCTGCTGGGCCTGGGCGCAGACGACTATCTGACAAAGCCCTATCAGCTGGAGGAGCTGTGGGCCAGGATCCAGGTGCAGCTGCGCCACGCCAGCGCCGCCCCGGCCGGGGAGCTGCTGCGCTATCGCGCCTGGGAGCTGGATCTGGACGGGATGGCCCTGACAGCCGCTGGCCAGCCGGTCAATCTCACTGCCCATGAATTTAAGATTGTGGAGCTGCTGGCAGGGCGTCCCAAGCGGGTATTTACCAAACAGCAGATTTATGAGGCTGTCTGGCAGGAGGAGTGCGCCATTGAGGACAAGACCATCACGGTCCATATCAGCAATATCCGCGCCAAGCTGCGGCCCAGCGGGACAGACAGCTATATCCAGACCGTATGGGGCATCGGCTTCAAGCTGGCTGAGTGAGCGGCGGGAGGGCAGCTTTGCACTTTCTTTAGATTTGCTTTGCGATGTTTGAACACTTGCCTGGTATAGTGGCCCTGCAAACGAAAAAGGAGGCTTTTTTATGGCAGTGATACAAACAGTGGGCCTTTCCAAACGCTACAAAGGCATATGGGCGGTGGACCATCTGGATTTGCAGGTGGAGGAGGGGGACATCTACGGCTTTATCGGACAGAACGGCGCAGGCAAGTCCACCACGCTGAAGCTCCTGTGCGGCCTGGCCCGTCCCACCCAGGGGGAGGCCCGGGTTTTCGGCCGCCCCATCAGTGACCCGGTGGCCCGCCGGCGGGTGGGGGCCCTCATCGAGCAGCCGGGGCTGTACCCGGATCTGAGCGGGCGGGAGAACCTCCGCCTGTACGCCATGCTGCTGGGGCTGGATAGGCCTGCCCAGCAGGTGGACAGCGTGTTGGAGGCGGTCGGCCTGCCAGCTGGGGAGAAGAAGCCGGTGAAGCACTATTCCATGGGGATGAAGCAGCGCCTCGGCGTAGGGCTGGCGCTGCTGGGCAGCCCGGACCTGCTGCTGCTGGATGAGCCCATCAACGGCCTGGATCCGGAGGGGATCCGGGAGATGCGGGAGCTGCTGCTGGGGCTGAACCGGGAGCGGAGCCTGACGATCCTCATCAGCTCCCATATCCTGGGGGAGCTGAGCAAGATTGCCACCCGGTATGGGATCATCCAGCATGGCAGGATGGTGGAGCAGATCACCGCGGAGGAGCTGGAGCAGAAATGCGCCGACTACCTGTACCTGAAGGCCAGCCAGCCCCAGAAGGCGGCGGCCCTGCTGGAGCGGGAGTTCCGCCTGAGCCGGTGGGAGATGCGCCCGGAGGGTGAAATCCGGATATACCAGGCGGTGGATGCCAGGGCTGTGGGGCAGGCCCTGGCCCAGGCGGGCATTGCAGTGGAGGCACTGGGCCTGCACCGGCAGGACCTGGAGGGCTATTTCTTGGAGCGGATGGAGGGGGCAGGACATGTTTAACCTGTTGTATATGGATTGCCGGCGGCTGGTTAAAAGCCGTGGGGCTTATGCGATACTGGGGGTGACGGTGGGGCTGCTGGTCCTGCTGGCCCTGCTGGTGGCGGGCGTGTCCGATCCGGGGATGCTGGATGCCATGCAGTCCCAGGGGGCGGAAATGAACGACTTCGACCGGAAGATGATCCAGGAAATCCGAAATATGTCCCAGCTTACATTTGCGCGGGAGTGCTTAGGCAGCGGCTTCCTGACGGTCATCACCGGGATCGGGATGGCGCTGTTCGTCAGCAGCGATTTTTCCAGCGGATATATCAAGAATATCTGCTTTGCCAAGCCCCGCCGCTGGAGCTATGTGCTCTCCAAGGCGCTGCTGGCAGGGCTCTACAGCGGGGCCCTTACGGTTGCAGGCGTGCTGGTCACAATGTATGCCCCCCTCCTGTTCGGGATGCGCCTGGGCGCTGACCCTGTATGGGAGCTTGTGCAGTACGTCTTTTGGATGTGGCTGCCCCACTGGACCTTTGCACTGATGGCGATGGCGCTGGTTTTGCTGACGGGGAACTCCACCTTGAGTGTGATCCTGGCGGTAGTTTCCGGCAGCGGTTTGAGCGCGATGCTGTTGCAGACCCTGTGCCGGCGGTTCCAATGGCCGCCCTTCGACCAGTATTTGATCAGCAGCATCGGACGTACCCAGTGCATCCCCGGGCTCGGTGCACCGCAGATGGGGCTGATTCTGGCCTGTGCCGTTGGATGGGGCACGGTCTATGTGGCTGGAAGCCTGCTGGCCATAGGGGAACGGGATCTGTAAAGGGGGGATTTTGATGCTGCCGGCCCTGCTTTTCGCGCTCGCCGCCCTGGCGGCGGCGGTGCTGCGCCTGCTGGCCTACCGCAGCCAGCTGCTGGATATGGCCCGCGTGCTGGAGGAGACGCCGCTGGAGAGCAACCTGTGCCTGACAGTGCGGATGGCAGGTGCCCCGGCACGGCGGCTGTGCCGTGCGGTAAACGCCCGGCTGGAGGCGGGGCGGCAGCTCCGCCTGGAGATGCTGAAGGGGGAGCGGGAGCTGAAATATACAATGGCCTGCATCTCCCACGACATCCGCACCCCCTTGGCGGGGGCGATGGGGTATTTGCAGCTGCTGGAGGAGGAACCGGAGCGCCGGGAGGAGTATCTGGGGATTGTGAGGCGGCGGCTGGAGGAGCTGGAGAAGCTGTTGGAGGAGCTGTTCCTCTATACCCGTCTGCAGGGCCGGGCCCTTCCTCTTGCGTGTGCTGAGACAGCGGCCCTGCCGCCCCTGTGGGAGGCGCTGGCGGAGCTCTATCCCCAGCTGGAGGCAGCGGGCATCCAGCCGGAGCTGCACTTTGCCAGGGAGGATATGCAGGTCTGGGCCAACCCGGAGGCCCTGGGGCGGATCTACCGGAACCTGGCCGCCAATGCCGTCCGCCATGGCGGCGGGGGGCTTACGGTATCCGCGCAGGATGGCGGCATCTGCTTCTCCAACCCGCTGGGCAGGGGCCCCAAGCCGGAGCCGGAGCGCCTGTTCGACCGCTTCTATCAGGGCGGCCCCTCCCGCGGGCGGGGTGGGGCCGGGCTGGGCCTGTCCATTGTCCGGGAGCTGATGGGGCAGATGGGCGGGGCGGTATCGGCCCGGCTGGAGGGGGATACCCTGCAAATCCTGCTGTTGTTTTCCACGGGGCCTGGGCGGCAGGGGACCGCCGGCCGGCCCTCCGGAAGCCATCGGCCCCCAAATGCCGGCAGCCCGGAGGGTGGAGGCAATCGCTGAAGGGAAGCCGCCCGCCCCTGGGGCACAGGGGCGGGAAAAAGGGGAGAATTTTCGCAGGCGCCCGTGCCAAAAATTGGGCTTAAATTTTGGCGGTTTTTTCCAGTGAAAATTCCGCCTCCCCTCTTGCATTCTGCGTCCCGAAGTCTATAATAAGGCCGTAGCAGAGGCAGCAGTGCCGGCACAGGCGCTGCCGGGGCTGCCGATGAGTACATGAAAAGGGAGGAATTTGAATGTTTAGCTTTCTCATCTGTCTGGCGATCCTGATCGGCGGCTACTTCACCTATGGCAAGGTTGTCGACAGCACCTTCGGGCCGGACGACCGGGAGACGCCGGCCGTGCGCATCAACGACGGGATTGACTACGTTGTGATGCCCCAGTGGAAGCTGTTTTTGGTACAGCTTCTGAACATCGCGGGCCTGGGCCCCATTTTCGGCGCACTGAGCGGCGCACTGTGGGGGCCGGTGGTATTTTTGTGGATCACCTTCGGCACGATCTTTGCCGGCAGTGTCCATGACTACTTCTCCGGGATGCTGTCTGAGCGCAATGAGGGCGCCTCCATCTCTGAGATTACCGGCATTTACCTGGGCAATGGGATGAAGAACGTCATGCGTGTGTTCAGCGTCGTGCTGCTGGTCATGGTGGGCACTGTGTTCGCGGTGGGCCCTGCGGGCCTGCTCCAGCTGCTGTTTTCCAACGCTGGGATGACCAATATCCTGACCAACAAGATGTTCTGGCTGATCCTCATCCTGATCTACTACTTTATCGCCACCTTTATCTCGGTAGACAAGGTGATCGGCAAGATCTACCCCATCTTCGGCATCTGCCTGATTATCATGGCGGCGGGCGTGGCAGTCGGCGTCTTCACAAACTCCGGCTATGTCATTCCTGAGATCTGGTCCAACTTTACCAACATGCACCCCTCCCAGACCCCCATCTGGAGCTTTATGTTCATCACGGTGGCCTGCGGTGCAATCTCCGGCTTCCACGCCACCCAGTCCCCGCTGATGGCCCGCTGCATGAAATCTGAGCGCCAGGGCCACATGGTCTTCTACGGGGCGATGGTCAGCGAGGGCATCATCGCCCTGATCTGGGCCGCGGCTGGCTGCGCCATCTACGAGGGCTCCGAGCTGCTGGCTATGGGCGCTGGCGGCCCCACCGCTGTCTATGACATCTGCTCTAAGACCATGGGCTCCGTGGGCCTGGTGCTGGCGATGCTGGGCGTCATTGCCTGCCCCATCACCTCCGGCGATACGGCGTTCCGTTCCGCCCGGCTGACGCTGGCCGACTGGCTGAAGGTGGAGCAGAAGTCCTATGCAGGCCGCCTGAAGCTCTGTATCCCTGTGCTGGGTGCCGGCGCCTTCCTGGGCATTGGCAACGCTTTGGGGAAGATTGACTACAACGTGATCTGGCGCTATTTCAGCTGGAGCAACCAGACCCTGGCCATGATCGTGCTGTGGGCCGCCAGCATGTACCTGTTCCAGCAGAAGAAGAACTACTGGATCACCGCCGTGCCCGCCACCTTCATGAGCGCCGTATCCTGCACCTACTTCCTCTTGGGGGAGGAGTGCCTGGGACAGTTCCTCAACAAGCATGAGCTGGTTGACGGCGTCAGGGCGCTGGCTGGCTACAATACAGTAGTTGCCTATCCTGTTGGCATCCTCTTTGCGGCAGCTATGCTGTTCCTCTTTATCCGGGCCACCAAGAAGCAGCCTGCACGGATCTGAACATAACGGCTGTTTTTGCCTGAACAATACACTGCCAGCCGCTGCCCAAGGACAGCGGCTGGCGGCCTTTTAAGGAGATTTGTTGTGATGATATTCAAACCAGTACAGCTCGGCCAGGAGTGCCTGAGCCCGGAGGAGCTGGCCGCAGACGTCAAGAGCTGCAAGCATTTTGGCCCCTGCGGCGTGGGGGAGAGGGCGCTGTATCTCAACAGCTTCTTCCTGGAGCGCCGGTATTACCTGCCCTATGGCCGTATTACGCGGGTGTTCAAGCGGGTTGCCATGAGCCAGGGCGGCTTCTCCCACAAGGGGGTCTTTGCATCCATCCCCTATCTGGTGGTGGAGTACGACGGGGGGAAGCAGCGGCAGTGCAATTTCAAGGAGGAGGGGCAGGTGGACCGGCTCCTGGCCTGCCTGGGGCAGGAGCGGCCGGAGATCAAGCGGGTCAGTGCCGGGGCGGAGGAGCGGCTGGCAGCGCGGGAACGGGAGCGCGCCGCCCAGGTCCTGCCGGAGCTCACTGGCCAGGCGCAGGAAAGCCTCCGCTCCCTGCGGGAGGCGGAGGCTTTCCTGGCGGAGCGGCCGGAGCTGTCCCTGGAGCTGAGCCGCTCCGCCCAACGGAAGCGGGCCTATCTCCGCAGCAAGCCCAGCTACCGCTGGGTAGCCCTGGCGGTGACAGCGATGGGGCTGGTCTCGCTGCTGTATGGCCTGTACTCCTTCACCCGGCAGGGGGATATGGCGCTGTACTTCACCCTCTTCGGTCTGGCGGCGCTGTTCCTGTTCTCCGGGGCCAATGTCCTGCCCACGTCCCGAAACAACAGGCGGGCTGTCATGGGCCGGGCAGAGGAGGCCCAGCAGGCCATGGCCCGCTACCTTGGCGGCTTCCCCGGCTTCCCGCTGCCGCCCTGCTACGCCCACCCTGTGGTCCTCCGGCGGATGTGCCGCGCGATTGAGGCTGGCCGGGCAGAGGGGCCCAGCCAGGCGCTGGAGGTGGTCAAGGAGGATTTGAAAGCGCTGAATTCCAGCGTAGAGGTGGAGCAGGAGGAGTACGATGAGGTGGTGGCGGTCAAGGCCCTGTTTCTGAACGAGGGGTACCAATAGGCCGCCTGCCCCGGTTTAACGCTTCTCCAGCGTCACGCTGTCCAGGATGGACGCCCCGCTGGGGTGGTAGGTGATGGATACCTGGTCCCCATTGCTGAGGATCACAGCCAGCGGCTGCTCCACAGCGCTGATGGAGTAGTACACATCGCTGCCGATGAGGCGGATAAAGTAGTAGCTGTTGCCGTCCAGTACGGCGGAGCGGATGTCGGCAATGGCGCCCTCCACGGTCTCTGTCCCGGACATGCTGACGTCACTGTCCAGGATCCCGTTCTGGCTGAGCATCGCCAGGTAGTTCTGTTCACACTCGGCCACCGTGTCGCCGGTAGCCACCACCTGGTACTGCTGGACGTTGACCATGGCGTACTTCTTCACCAGCTGGGACACGTCCTTCATGGCCATGAAGTAGGTGGGCTGGCCGCCCACGTTCAGCAGCAGGGGGAAAGTGGCCGTGTAGCGCAGGTGCTGGAGCTCGCCCTGGGCGCTGTCCATGGCGGAGTACTCGGTCGCACCGGCGCAGGAATAGAACTTGGTCTCCTTGGTGCGCAGGTTGGTGAGGATAAAGCCGATGTTGGACTGGTCGCCGCCGGCGGAGGTGATGCCGGTGTAGGCGCACACGTCGTCGCCCATGGCAATATAGTTGTAGTCGTCTGTGGTGATGGTCACATCCCGCTGGCCGAACAGGGAGTTGAGGAAGCCGTTGTGGTACATGCCGTAGTAGTCGTACTGCTGGATGATGAGGTCAGCGGAGTAGAAGTTGTCCACCCAGGCGGGGACCTCCTCCAGGTATTCGCATTCCCCGGTGATGGCGTTCACCAGCACGGCGCCCTCCACATCCGTGCCGCCAAAGAGGCCGATGGTCTTTACCAGGCGGGGGCAGATCCAGTAGGGCGTGCCTTCCTCGTCCACCTCCATGACCGGTTGGTCAAAGAGGTAGGTGGGGTAGTGGAAGCGGAGATGGCGGTAGAGGTTGCGGCCGAAGTGCTCGGCGGTGGTGTACTTGATGCCCTCGCTCAGGCGCACCAGCTCCACATTCTGTGTCACCATGTCAATGACCAGATAGGCGGGCAGGCCGTCGGAGCGGTTGGTAAACCACTTGATGATGTCTCCATAGAGGAGCGTGGCGATCCGTACCGGCCGGCCCCGGTAGTTGATCTGGGTGTAGTCGTCAGCTACCTCGAACTGGCTGACCATATCGCTGAGCTCGCCCAGCTTCCGGTCCCCCAGCCGCTCGGCGGACTGCCGGTCCAGCATGGGGATCTGGCCATAGGAGATCTCGTCCACCTCGGCGGCAAAATCCCCGGGCTCGATGGTCAGCAGCTGGGCGTAGGATTTGGCCCGGAAGATGACGCTGCCCGCCAGGCTGCCCACCACCGCGATGACCAGCAGCACGACAGCAAGGATGACCGGGATCAGGCACTGCTTCTTCAAAAACTGGAAGTAGCCCTTCGCCCCCTGGCCCTGGAAACCGCTTGTCAGCACGGCGCAGCCGCAGTAGATGATGCACAGCAGCAGGGCGAAGGTATGGAATTCCGGCGCTTGCAGGTTGAGGGGGGGCAGGTTGACATAGAAGTAGGCAAATCCAACCGCCAGCGTTACCGCCAGGTTGATGAGCACCCGGGTAAAGGGGCTTTTCACCGCCCGGCGGGGCTTTTTCTGTTTAGGCGGGTTGGACTGGGAGGGGGCGCCGCTGTGAAAGCCCTCCCACTGGAAGCCGCCGGCGTCTGATCCTGAAAATGGCATATTGGGCTCCTTTCTTCGCGCCGCTGCAAGGCGCGAGGCTCCATGGTTCTGACGGTAGCTCCGCGGCCTCCTGCCGGGGCAGGTGGCGCTGGGGGCCCTGGGCCCTTGGAGCAGATGATTTTACCATTTTAACCCATTTCCTTCTCAATAGCAAGCACCTTTTCCCGGGCGGTAAGGACGAGGATGTCCCCGCTTTGGAAGCGGCCGGCCAGGACGCCGTCGGCCACGGGGTCCTCTACCTGCCGGTGCAGCCGCCGGCGCAGGGGCCGTGCGCCGCTGGCGGGGTCAAAGCCCTCCCGGGCCAGCTGTTCCACAGCCGCCTCCTCCACCCGCAGTGTCAGGCCCAGGGCGGCCACCCGGCGGCCGCTCTGCTCCAGCATCCGCCGGGCGATCTCCCGCAGGTCCTCCTCCGCCAGCTGGCGGAAGACAATCGTGTCGTCAATCCGGTTGAGGAGCTCCGGGCGGAAGGTGCGCCGCAGCTCCCCGGTGACGGACTGGCGGATGCGCTCCTGGCGGCCTGCCTCGCTGTCCCCCCCGCCGGCGAAGCCCAGGGGTCCCCGGCTGGTGATCTGCTGGGCCCCCACGTTGCTGGTCATCACCACCACCGTGTTGCGGAAATCCGCCCGGCGGCCCTGGCTGTCGGTGAGGCAGCCGTCCTCCAGGATTTGCAGCAGGAGGTTCCACACATCCGGGTGGGCCTTCTCGATCTCGTCAAAGAGCACCACCGAGTAGGGCCTCTGGCGGACCCGCTCCGTCAGCTGGCCCCCGTCCTCATGGCCCACATAGCCCGGCGGCGAGCCCACCAGGCGGCTGGCGGCGTGGCCCTCGGCGTACTCGGACATGTCCATGCGGATCATGGCGTCCTCCTGGCCGAAGAGGGCCTCCGAGAGGGCACGGCACAGCTCTGTCTTGCCCACGCCCGTAGGGCCCAGCAGCAGGAAGCTCCCGATGGGCCTGCCCGGCTCCTTCAGCCCCAGCCTGCCTCGTCGGATGGCCCGGGCGACAGCCTCCACCGCCTGGTCCTGGCCAACGACCCGTTTTTTCAGCTCCTCCTCCAGGCGCAGCAGGCGGATACCCTCGTCCTCGGTGATCCGCCGCACCGGGATCCCCGTCCACTCCGCCGCCACAGCGGCTACATCGTCCCCGGTCACGGCGACCAGATCGTCTGTGCGGCCATTGAGCCACCGGGCCTTCTCCTCCCGCAGCTGCCGGGCGAAATCGTCCTCTACGTCCCGCAGCCGGGCGGCCGCCTCGAAGTCCTCCCCCGCGATGGCCTCCGCCTTCTCCCGGCGCACCGCCTCCAGGCGGTCCTCCAGGCGCTTGAGATCCGGCGTGCGGGTCTCGCACTCCATCCGCACCCGGCTGCACGCCTCGTCCATCAGGTCGATGGCCTTGTCCGGGAGGTAGCGGTCCGGGAGGTAACGGCGGCTCAGCTCCACGGACGAGCGGATGGCCTCATCACTGATGGCCAGCTTGTGGTGGGCCTCGTACTTGTCCCGCAGGCCCAGCAGAATCTCGATGGCCACCTCGGCTGTGGGCTCCTCCACCGTCACCGGCTGGAACCGGCGCTCCAGGGCCGCGTCCTTCTCAATATACCGGCGGTATTCATCCCGGGTGGTGGCCCCGATGACCCGGATCTCCGCCCGGCTCAGGGCGGGCTTGAGGATGTTGGCCGCGTCCACCGCCCCCTCGGCGCTGCCGGCCCCTACGATGGTGTGGAGCTCGTCGATGAAGAGGATGACATTGCCCATGCGCCGGATCTCCGCCAGGGCGTTTTTCACCCGCTCCTCGAACTCCCCCCGGTATTTGGTGCCGGCCAGCATGGCAGACAGGTCGATGGATAAGATGGTTTTCTCCAGCAGCTCCTCCGGCACGTCCCCGGCCACGATCCGCTGGGCCAGGCCCTCCGCCACGGCGGTCTTGCCCACACCGGGCTCGCCGATGAGGACGGGGTTGTTTTTCGTCCGGCGGCTGAGGATGCGGATGGTCCGTGCAATCTCCCGCTCACGGCCCACCACAGGGTCCAGGCGGCCCTCCCGTGCCAGGGCGTTGAGGCTGCGGGTGAATTGCTCCAGGGCCTTTGACCGGGGGGGCTCCTCCCGGCGGGGGGCTGCCAGCCGGGTGGGGGCCTCCCGGGGGAGGCGCTGTACCACGCTCATGCGCTCCAGCAGGGCGGTTTGCAGCTTTTTCGGGTCCGCCCCCATGGTCAGCAGCACCCGCATCGCCATGGTGCCATTCTCCCGCAGGATGCCCAGCAGCAGGTGCTCCGTGCCCACGTAGCCGCTGCCGCCCCGGCTGGACTCCCCTACGGCGTTTTCGATCACCCGCTTGGCCCTTGGGGTGAGGCCCTGGGGCGGGGCCAGGCCCGGCAGGCCGGCGCCGACGATGCGCACAATCGTATCGCGGGTCCGCTCCTGGGTGACGGCCTGCTCCGCCAGGCACCGGTGGGCTGCGCCCGCCTCCTCCCGCAGCAGGCCCAGCAGCAGGTGCTCGCTGCCCACATAGCTGTGCCCCAGCTCCTCTGCCGCCTCCTGGGCCAGCCGCAGGGCGCTCTGGGCCCGGGGTGTGAATTGGTTGTCGTACATGCTTCCACCATCCTTGTTTGTCGTTTGCCCTGTTCAGTATTCCCCCGGCCAATGGTTTTACACATTTCTTCCGAAAGACGCAGATTTTACCCTTGCAATTTTGAAAGTTCATGTTACAATGGGAGTACCATTTTATAGGGAGGTCATTCACTATGGCTCACAAAATTACCGACGCCTGCGTCAGCTGCGGCAGCTGCGCCGAGAATTGCCCCGTTGAGGCTATTTCCCAGGGCGATTCCCAGTATGTGATCGATGCCGACGCCTGCGTGGACTGCGGCGCCTGCGCTGCTAACTGCCCCACCGAAGCCATTGTCGCTGAGTAAGCTACATACGGGCAAAAAGCCCCCGTCCTCAGAGAGGGCGGGGGTTTCCGCTTGCCGGGAAGCGTTTGCCGCCCCATGCGCGGTGGGGATACGGAAAAAACTGGCGGCTTGTTACAAAATTGTAAATCTTTTTTTCCGGCAGTGTGGTATATTGATGTTTTAAGAGTGGGGTATCCCATCAGAAAAGCTTCTTCCCCCTGGGGAGGAAGGAGGAGGTTGCCATGGAAGGGAAACGGGTCTCCCAAGATGTATTGGAGAAGTCCAAGAGGCAGGGCGGCGGGAAGGCCGGCTGGATTGCAGCGCTGGCGGCAGTGCTGCTGGTGGCAGGCAGCGCCGCGGGCCTGGGGGTCTACGCCAACGCCTATGACGGCGTGTTCCCCGGTGTCGCCATGGGGGGCGAGGCCCTCTCCGGCCTGAGCAGGGAGGAGCTGGGCGGGCGTCTTTCAGCGGACGCGCTGCTGGTAGGGGAAGTGACCGTCAACGCAAACGGCGTGGAGCTGGGGAGCTATACCCAGAAGGAGCTGGGCGCGCGGATCGATACGGACGCTTTGGAGGAGTCGGTCTGGGGCGTAGGCCGGGAGGACGGCCCGCTGGGCTGGCTGAAGAACGGCTGGACCATGCTCTGGGGCCGGCTGGGCGGAAAAACCTCCGTGGAGGCGGTGGTCAGCGGCTATGATGAGGCCATCCTGCGCCGCACAGCGGCAGAGCTGGCCCAGGCCTTTGACCGGGAGCCGGTCCACGGCAGCTACGAGCTGAGCCGGGAGGGCCTTTTTGCCACAAAGCCGGCGGCTGGCCAGCGGCTGGACCAGGAGGAGCTGGTGGAGGAGCTGGCCGCGCTGGAGGGGGGGCCGGGGGATGTGGAAGCCCCCTGGGAGGAGGTCCCCGCCCAGCAGCTGGATCTGAAGGCGGTGGCCCAGGAGCTCAACGCCGAGCCCAGCGCCGCCCGGTACGATATTGAGAGCGGCAGGGTGGTGGACGGCGACGTGGGCGTCAGCCTGGATCCAGAGGCGGCGGCCTTTGCGCTGGAGAACGCCGTGCCCGGCGAGACCATCCAGCTGCCCGCCAGTGTCTCCTACCCAGAGATGACAGCTGAGGAGCTGGAGGCGGTGCTTTTCCGGGATGTGCTCTCCACCACCACCACCAGCGTCAGCGGCTCCAGTGCCCGCAGGGGCAACGTCCGTCTGGCCGGGGAGTCGGTGAACGGTACAATCCTCAATGACGGCGACATTTTTGACTATAATAAGGTGGTGGGAAAGCGCACCACGGAGCGGGGCTTCGGCGCGGCGGCCACCTACGTCAACGGGGAAACTGTGGACACCATCGGCGGCGGCATCTGTCAGGTGTCCAGCACGATCTACTTAGCCACCCTGCTGGCTAATCTGGAGATTGTGGAGCGGTACGCCCACCGCTTCTACCCCGGGTACATCACCATGGGCATGGACGCCACCGTCAGCTGGGGCGGGCCGGAGTTCCGCTTCAAAAACAATACCGGCTACCCTATCCGCATTGACGTGTCCTATGCCAACAGCCAGCTGACTGTCACTGTCATGGGGACCAAGGTGGATGACACCTATGTGAAAATGACCTACGACGTACTCAGCAAGACCAGCTATGAGACGGAGTATGTGGAGTCTGCGGATTTGGCCTGGGGGACCCAGAAGCAGAAGCAGAACGGTTACACCGGATACCAGGTGGTGTCCTACCGCAATATCTACAGCGGGGATGGGACGCTGCTGTCCCAGACGGTGGAGGCCAAGAGCAACTATAAGAGCCGCAACCAGATCATCCTCACCGGCACCGCCGGCCGCCCGGCTGATACGCCGGGTCCTGGGGAGCCGGTGATTGGGGACGCTGGGATCCCGGTCCCCCCGCCCATGCCTGGGAACGAACCGCCGGCTGTAGAGGAGCCTGCGCCGCCGCCGGTGCAGCCGGAGCCGGAGGAGCCGCCGCTGGATACAGAAGCGCCGGGGTGGCTGCGGTAAGCGGGCATCCCACAGCCAGCGGCGCCTGGCGGGTGTGTTACCCAGGCAGAGAGCCGGACGGGTTTTCCCGTCCGGCTCTCTGTCATTAACCCAGCAGTACCTCCGGCAGGCAGGCCGCCAGGAGCATGGCCGCTGCCAGCAGCAGCGTCAGCCCCAGAAGCAAATACCGTCTGCGCAGCAGGAATACCTTCATGCGGCTGTCCTTCCTCATACAAGCATCCCTCCAAGGTTGTTTTGGTACAGCCTATGCAGGTGCGGGGCTGGATTATGCCTTGCGCGTGCGTCCCCCTGGTACGCCATAGCCGCCAGGAAGCCGCAAAATGTGGAAAAAGGTTGACAGATACAGCTTTTGGGAATACTATAGACAGTGGAGACAGCCGCCGGAGTGACGTCCCGGCGGCTGTTTTTCTTATACACTTTTGGGTAAAATAGGCCAGGGAGCAGTCCCTGTTTTCTTGGAAAAGAAAACAGGCCAGACACCGTTCAGGAAGGAGGACACCGCATATGGTTGATTTGGAGCATGGTGCGTTTATGGAGCAGGTAGAGGAGCTGGCGGAGCGAAGACGCTGGCCGGATGTGCGGGATATGCTGGTCCTCCTGGAGCCGGCAGATATCGCGGCGATCCTGGCGGAGCTGCCGGGGGACCGGCTGCCGGTGCTCTACCGGCTGCTGCCCAAGGAGCTGGCGGCGGAGGTATTTGTGGAGATGGAGCCGGAGGAGCAGGAGCTGCTCATCAAGTCCT
Source organism: uncultured Oscillospiraceae bacterium (assembly GCA_910583885.1). Classification (GTDB taxonomy): domain Bacteria; phylum Bacillota; class Clostridia; order Oscillospirales; family Oscillospiraceae; genus Pelethomonas. Next base: position 26,235 of record CAJUAC010000004.1, read on the forward strand.
TCTCCGATACGGAGCTGAAGGAGGTCCTGGCGGAGCTGTATGTGGACGACACGGTGGATCTCATTGAGGAGATGCCGGCCACGGTGGTCAAGCGCATCCTTAAGCACGCGGATCCGGAGACCCGCCGCAGCGTCAACGAAATTTTGAAATACCCGGAGGACTCCGCCGGGTCCATCATGACCACGGAGTTCGTGGATCTGAAGCGGGACATAACAGTAGCCGATGCCCTCAAGCGCATCCGGCGTACCGGCGTGGACAAGGAGACCATCAATATCTGCTATGTTACCGATCCCAGCCGCCATCTGCTGGGGCTGGTCTCCATCCGCACTCTGCTGCTGGCGGATGAAGAGGATGTCATTGAGGACATCATGGAGACCAACATCATTGCCGCCACCACCATGGACGACCGGGAGGAGGTCGCCCAGGACCTGAGCAAGTATGACTTCCTGGCCATGCCAGTGGTGGACAAGGAGAGCCGGCTGGTGGGCATTGTCACCATTGACGACGCCATCGACGTCATGGAGGAGGAGGCCACCGAGGACTTTGAGCTGATGGCCGCCATCACGCCCACAGACAAGCCTTACCTGCGCACCGGCGTATGGGAGACAGTGAAAAGCCGGATCCCTTGGCTGATGCTGCTGATGCTCTCGGCCACCTTTACTGGCATCGTCATTGCCAGCTTTGAGGACTCCTTGGCCGCCTGCTCGGTGCTGATCGGCTTTATCCCCATGCTGATGGGGACCGGCGGCAACAGCGGCAACCAGTCCAGCGTAGCTGTGATCCGCGGGCTGAGCTTGAATGAGATCGATTTCAGCGATCTTGCCAGCGTGGTCTGGAAGGAGAGCCGGGTGGCAGTGGTCTGCGGCGTGCTGCTGGCAGCGGGGAATTTTGTCAAGCTGATGGTGGTGGACCGCGGGTTGATGCACAACAGCGAGGTGACGATCCTGGTGGCGCTGGTGATCTGCTTGACGCTGGTGTGTACTGTGTTCTGTGCCAAGGTGGTGGGATGCCTGTTGCCCCTGCTGGCGGAGAAAATCGGCCTGGACCCGGCGGTCATGGCGGCCCCCTTTATCAGCACCATTGTGGATGTGCTCAGCCTGCTGATCTACTTCCAGTTCGCCACACTGCTGCTGGGCTTATAGCGTCCCCTTGTGGAGAGAAATCCCGCCCGCTTCCCGAAATGGCTGGAAGCGGGCGGGGTTTTTCTTTATTTGATGGAGAAGAGCAGATCCGTATAGGAGGGGTAGGGCCAGCGGTTGGCGGCGGTGATGGTTTCCAGGCTGTCCACGGCTGTGCGCAGGGCGTCCATAATCGCAAAGACCGTGTACTTGTAGTAGTGGGCCGCCTCGTAGGCGTCCGCACTGTGGGGGGCGGCCAGGGCGGCCTCCAAGGCCTCGCACTGGCGCATCATCTCGCCAATGAGGCTGCTCAGCTGCCGCAGCAGGGCTTCCTCTGCGGTGCAGTCCAGCTCTGCGATGACAGACCGCTTGGCAGCGATGGCGGACGCCACCTCCCCAGAGAAGCCGCTGACAGCGGGGAAGATGTTCCGCCGGACCATATCGATCATGGTGCGGGCCTCGATGCCGACCACCTCGCAGTAGTTGACCAGGTGGATCTCATTGCGGGCGGCGAGCTCCTCCTCCGTGAAAATGTTGTGCTTCCGGAACAGTTCAATGTGCTTGGGCAGGAGGTAGGCCTTCAGCGCATCGGCAGTGCAGGCCAGGTTGCTCAGGCCCCGCCGCTTCGCCTCCTCCACCCAGGCGTCCTCATAGCCGTTGCCGTTGAAGATGATCCGCTGGTGCTCGGTGAGCGTCTTCTTTACCAGCTCATGGAGGGCGGTGTGGAAGTCCTCCGCCCCCTCCAGTGCGTCGGCAAACTGGGACAGCTCCTCAGCCATAATGGTGTTCAGGGCCACGTTGGGGCCGGTGACGGACTGGCTGGAGCCCAGCATACGGAATTCGAACTTGTTGCCTGTAAAGGCCAGGGGTGACGTGCGGTTGCGGTCCGTGGTATCCTGGGGGATGTGGGGCAGCATGTCCACGCCGATGGAGAGGGTCTTTTTGCTCTGGTCAACGTACTCGGTGCCCTGGATAATGGACTCCACGATGGCCGTCAGCTCATCGCCCAGGAAGATGGAGAGGATGGCCGGAGGGGCCTCCTGGGCGCCCAGCCGGTGGTCATTGCCCGGGTTGGCCACGGTGCAGCGAAGGAGCTCCTGGTAGTCGTCCGCACCCTTGATAAACGCGGTCAAAAACAGCAGGAAGCGGGCGTTCTGGCTGGGGGTAGAGCCGGGCTTGAAGAGGTTCATGCCTGTGTCGGTGCTCAGGGACCAGTTGTCGTGCTTGCCGGAGCCGTTGACGCCTGCAAAGGGCTTCTCGTGGAGCAGGCAGACCATGTTGTGGCGGCCAGCCACCTTCTTCATGATCTCCATGGTCAGCTGGTTGTGGTCGCAGGCGGTGTTGGCGTCGGTATAGATGGGGGCCAGCTCGTGCTGGGCGGGGGCCACCTCGTTGTGCTTGGTCTTGGCATAGATCCCCAGCTTCCACAGCTCCTCATCCAGCTCCTGCATGTAGGCGGCAATGCGGGGCTTGATGGTGCCGAAGTAGTGATCCTCCAGCTCCTGGCCCTTGGGGGGCTTTGCGCCGAAGAGGGTGCGGCCGGTGAGGATCAGGTCCTCCCGCTTGTTGAACACGTCCTTGTCAATGAGGAAGTACTCCTGCTCAGGCCCCACCTCGCTTGTGACCTTCTTCACGTCCGTGTCACCGAAGAGGCGCAGTACCCGCACTGCCTGGCGGCTGAGCTCCTCCATGGAGCGCAGCAGGGGGGTCTTCTTGTCCAGGGCCTGGCCGCTGTAGGAGCAGAAGATGGTGGGGATGCACAGGCTGCCGTCCTTGATGAAGGCGAAGGAGGTGGGGTCCCAGGCGGTGTAGCCCCGGGCCTCGAAGGTGGCACGCAGGCCGCCGGAGGGGAAGGAGGAGGCATCCGGTTCACCCCGGACCAGCTCCTTGCCGGAGAAGAGCATCAGCACCCGGCTGGAGCCGTCGGGAGTGAGGAAGCTGTCGTGCTTCTCCGCCGTCACGCCGGTCATGGGCTGGAACCAGTGGGTGAAGTGGGTTGCGCCGCGCTCCACCGCCCAGTCGCGCATGACGCCAGCCATCTCGTGGGCTGTCTCCAGCTCCAGGGGGGTGCCGTCCTCCACACACTTCTTCCAGGCCTTGTAGCAGGTGCTGGACAGCCGCTGCTTCATGGCGTCCTCATTGAAAACCAGGCTGCCAAATTTTTCTGGTACGTTTTTCTTCTTGCTCATACGATTGATCTCCTTTCGCTGCCGCAGCAGCGGTTTTTTCCAGTATCCAGCCGTTTCCTTTGCAAAAGGAAAGGCACAAAAGAACTATTCCCCGGAGGCCCCGTAGTTGCTGAGTACCCGGGCGCTGGGGTCGTCCACATCGCAGCCCTCCCATGCCCGGTTGGGCATCCAGAAATCCACCACCATCCCAGCCTGGCCGGGGTAGTGCCGCTCGAAAATCTCCCGGTAGAGGAGGGACTCCTTGGTGAAGGGCTTGGCGTGGTAGGCGTACTGCTCCGCAGCGGCCTCCCAGCCGCCGCCATAGGTGCGCTCCGCCAGTGCCTTCAGGTCGTCCACCAGGCTGTGGCCCACTGCGTCGGAGAAGGCCGCTTTCTCCCGCTGGAGGATGGATTCCGGCAGATAGGTGCCCGCAAAGGCCCTGCGCAGGAGGTACTTGCCCTGATGATAGACGTTGACCTTCTTGGCCGGGTCAATGCACATGACATACTGCACGAAGTCCAGGTCGCCGAAGGGTACCCGGGCCTCCAGGCTGTTGGCGGAGATGCAGCGGTCTGCCCGGAGCACGTCGTACATATGCAGCTCCCGGATGCGCTTGACGCTCTCGGCCTGGAAGGCCTCCGGGGAGGGGGCGAAATCGGTGTACTTGTAGCCGAAGAGCTCGTCGCTGATCTCCCCTGTCAGAAGTACCCGGATATCACTCTGCCGGCGGATAGCCCGGCAGAGCAGGTACATGCCCATGCTGGCGCGGATGGTGGTGATGTCGTAGGTACCCAGAGTCTCAATCAGTTCCTCCAGGGTGTCCAGCACATCCTGCTCCGTGATATAGATCTCATGGTGATTGCTGCCGATGTAGTCCGCCACCTGCCTGGCGTATTTCAGGTCAATGGCGTCGGTGGACATGCCTACGGCGTAGGTCTCAATGGGCCGGCCCAGGAGCCGTGCCGCAATGGCGCAGACCAGGGAGCTGTCCAGCCCGCCGGAGAGGAGGAATCCCACCGGCACATCGGCGTCCAGCCGCTTTTCCACGCCCAAAATCAGCTTCTCATGGATGTTGGCGCAGACCGTATCCAGATCGTCCCGGCAGATCTCGTCCACATGGGCAATATCCCGGTAGCAGATAAATTGGCCGTCCTGATAGTAGTGGCCCGGCGGGAAGGGCATGATTCTGTCCGCCAGCCCCCGCAGGTTTTTCGGCTCACTGGCAAAGAGGATATGGCCGCTGGCGCTGTAGCCGTAGTACAGGGGGCGGATGCCGATGGGGTCCCGGGCGGCGATGAAGCTGTCCGTGGCCGCGTCATAGAGGATGAGGGCAAATTCCGCGTCCAGCTCCCGGAACATCCCCACGCCCTGTTCCCGCCACAGGGGCAGGAGCAGCTCGCAGTCAGATCCGCTGGCAAATACATACCCCTTGGCCTCCAGCTCCCTTTTCAGTGTGCGGAACCCGTAGAGCTCCCCGTTGCAGACCACGGCGCTGCCGTCGGGGGAGGTGAAGGGCTGCATCCCCTCGGGATGGACGCCCATGATCGCCAGGCGGTGGAAGAGGAGCGTACCGGATGCTGTTTCCAGGGTGCGGCTGTCGTCGGGGCCCCGGCTCTTGGTGGCCGCAAAGCTGCGCAGCAGCGCAGAGGCTGGGATGTCCTTTGCCGTATAACCCATAATTGCGCACATAAAAAGCACCTCCGAACAAACCGGCGTCACTAAAATCAAATTTTAGGACGAATCGCCGGAATCCGTGGTGCCACCTAATTTACCGCAAAGCGGTCACTTCAGCTCTAACAAGCCTGTCAGCTGTAACGGGCTGACCCGTCGTCCCTACTTAAGGTACCCAGCAGCCGGGCGCCGGTTGTCCGAGCAAAGCTCGCTGACGGCCCCGGTTCGTCAAGCGTTACCACCGTTCGGGTTGAGGCTACGGAGTGTTATTCACAGGGCTTCCGCCGCAGGGTTCCCACTGCCCCCCGCTCACTGCAGGTGTTTTTCCCAGCTACTTCTCTCCATCATTGCCGTTGGCTTTTTGAAATATGGGAGCAGTTTACTCCCTCCCAGCCCGGTTGTCAAGCAAAAAAATTTGCAAGCTGGCTGAAAAAGCGTCCGTTTTCCAGATTCCGATGCCGGATACCGGCTGGAACCGCAAAAACGTTTGCACCTCGGGGACAAACCGGTCAAAAGATGGCCTTATTCTGTGCGCACCAGACAGCAAATACAAAGATCTGCACCATCCCCGCTCCTGCTTTTGTAGGATCCTCTGATCTTTTGCAGCCCGGCCCCTTTGGGCCTGCAGTGCGCCGTTTCAGCGGGGATGCAGGGCAGCCGGGGACCCTCCCTGCGCCGCCGGGGGATATGGTATATAGAATCTGTAACCGTTTCCCCCTTGCTTTTCTCGCGGATTGGGAGGATAATATTGCCAAATGCTGGAAGGAACTGCACGCGCCGCCAGGAGATACCCGGCGGCGCAGAAAGGAGCCGCTATGGTTGCATTGATCCGCTCCCTTGGATTGCAGGGCGTTGCGGGCTACGAGGTCTCCGTGGAGTGTGCCCTGTCCGGCGGCCTGCCCGCCTTCGATGTGGTAGGCCTGCCCGACGCGGCGGTGAAGGAGTCCCGGGAGCGCGTACGGGCCGCGATCAAGGCCTGCGGCGCGAAGTTCCCCGTCTCCCGCATCACCGTCAACCTGGCCCCTGCCGCCCTGCGCAAGGAGGGCACGGTCTATGATCTGCCCATCCTCCTGGGCATCCTGTCCGCCCAGGGGGTGGTGGATCCCCCGCCGCCGGAGGCGGCCTTTGTGGGGGAGCTGTCCCTGACAGGGGCGCTGCGGCCAGTTACCGGCATCCTGCCCATGGCGATGGCGGCCGCCCGCGCAGGGGTACGGATGCTCTATGTCCCGGCGGAGAACGCCGCCGAGGCAACCCTGGCCCAGGGGGTCGACGTGTATCCGGTGGAGCATGTAGGGGCCCTGTTGGATCACCTGCAAGGCCGCCGGGGGATCGCGCCTGCCCCGGCCTGGGCCCCCGAGGGGGGCGGTGAGCCTGGCCCTGACTTCTGCGAGGTCATGGGTCAGGAGAATGTCAAGCGGGCACTGGAGATTGCCGCCGCCGGCGGGCACAACATTCTCCTCATCGGCGCACCCGGTGCGGGGAAGTCCATGCTGGCCCGCCGCCTGCCCTCCATCCTCCCGGATATGACCCGCCAGGAGGCCCTGGAGGCCACGGAGATCTGGTCTGTAGCCGGCATGACTGACCGGCGCAGGCCCCTCCTCCAGCGCCGCCCCTTCCGCAGCCCCCACCATACGGCCTCCGCCGCAGCCCTGGCCGGGGGCGGGGCCTACCCCAAACCCGGGGAGATCTCCCTGGCCCACAACGGCGTGCTGTTTTTGGACGAGCTCCCGGAGTTCTCCAAGGACGCCCTGGAGATCCTGCGCCAGCCCATTGAGGATGGCGAGGTCACGATCACCCGAGCCGCCGGATCCCTGCGCCTGCCCAGCCGTTTTATGCTGGCGGCAGCCATGAACCCCTGCCGCTGCGGCTGGCGGGGCCATCCATCGGGCCGGTGTACCTGTACCGACGCTATGGTGGAGAGATATGTCAGCCGCATTTCCGGCCCCCTGCTGGACCGGATGGATCTCCATGTGGAGGTGCCCTCTGTGGAATTTGAGGCCATGCGCCGCCGGGAGACGCCGGAGCCCTCCTCTGCCGTCAAGGCGCGGGTGGATGCGGCCCGGGCCCGCCAGGGGATCCGCTTTGCGGGGACAGAGGTCTCCTGCAACGCCCAGATGCCCCCCGCCATGGCGGGCCAGTTCTGCGCCCTGGACAGTGGGGGAGAAAAGCTGCTGGAATCCGCTTTCCGCCGTATGGGGCTCACCGCCCGCAGCCATGACCGGATTTTGCGGGTGGCCCGGACCATCGCCGACCTGGATGGAGAGGACGCCATCTCCGCTGGGCATCTGGCGGAGGCTATCCAGTACCGGAATACGGATATCCTCCGCAGATAAGAAGAGCCGGCACAGGGATTGTCCCCTGTGCCGGCCTTTAGTGGCTATGGGCTGCGTGCTGTCAGGACAGGAAATTGACACCCAGGATCACGACCCCCAGCACCACCAGTACAGCGCCGGTGGCCCGGTTGAGTACGGCAGGCGTGCTCCTGTTGGCAAAGCGGGCGGCAATCCTGGCCCACAGGAGGGTGGAGAGGATACAGAAGGCCAGCGTCAGCCAGTCCCCCATGCCGCCGATCATGAAGTGGCTGACCGAGCCGGTCAGGGCGGTGAAGGACATAATAAACACGCTGGTACCCACGGCAGTTTTCAGCTCATAACCCAGCACGCTGGTCAGGATCAGCAGCATCATCATGCCGCCGCCCGCGCCGATAAAGCCGCAGATGAACCCGATCCCTGTCCCGCACAGCGCAGATTGGACAAACCGCTTCTGGAGGGATATCCCCTCCATGGCCTCCTTGGTGGTCATAACGGGCTTGACAAGGAACTTCACCCCCAGCAGCAGCGTCATAAACACGGAGAAATTCCCCATTGCCCCCGCAGGCACCAGGCTGGACACCCAGCTGCCCACCAGGGTGAAGGCCAGCACCGCCGCCATCATCACCAGACCGTTGCGGATATCCAGGTTTTTATTTTTCCCATAAGTATAGGCGCTCACTGCGCTGGCCAGCACGTCGCTGGCCAGGGCAATGCCCACCGCCTGGTAGGGATCAGTGTGCAGGAAAGTCACCAGCATGGGTGTGATCACTGCCGCAGCGCTCATCCCAGCGAAGCCGGTGCCCAGCCCGGCGCCGATGCCCGCAATGAAACAGACAGAAAATTGGTACAGAAGCTGCATGTTATCCCCTCTCTTCTGCAGCCAGGGCGGCGTCCACGTTGCCCGCCACCCGGTCCATCAGTCCCATCAGCTGGCGGAAGTCCTCCTCTGTGAACCCGGCAAACAGCAGCTGCCCATACCGGTGCTGGGCGGCGCGGCCCTCCTCTATGATCGGTGCGGCCTCCCCTGTCAGGTGCAGGTGGATGGTTTTGCGGTTCCCCTCACGGGTGAACCGCTCCAGCAGGCCCCGCCCCGCCAGGGTATCGACCCCGACAGAGACGTGGGATTTGGCAAGGTGCCGTCTCTCGACAATGTCCCGGGCTGTGTCATACTCCGGGTTGTTGGCCAGGAACAGGATGATATCCAGCTCCAGCTGGGTCAGCCCATAGCGCTCCAGCAGGGGGGCGCACAGGTTCCCATACAGCTTGCGGAGCCCTTGGGAGCGGGTAAATAGGGCGGGCAGCACAGGGATCACCTCCTTTATTGTTCGTTTTTGAACGTAATATATCACAGCACCGCTGCCCTGTCAAGTTTTTTCTTCTGGTTCCCTACAGAAGCCGCAGCCAGTTCTTGCAAAACAGAATCCACCGTGCTAGAATAGGGCGGGCATACGCGAGAAGCGTCCCTGCCCAAAAAATTTTAAAAATTTGGGAGGAACTGTATCGATGAAGAGATCAACCCGTATCGCGGCCCTGTTGGCCGCCGCCGCTATGGCCCTAGGCCTGACTGCCTGTTCCGGCGGAGGCGGGGAGAGTGATCCCCTGAAGGCCGCCATGGCCAACATGGATGCGGCGAAAAGTATGGATGCGTGCATGGTAATGGAGATGGACATGGAGGCTAACGGCGAAAAGCTGGAGAGCGTCACCACCATGGACACCAGCGTGTTTACCGACCCCATGCGCATGAAGGTAGACCTGACGATGGATATGGGTGCTTACGGCAGCGTCACCAGCAGCGTCTACGCTGAGGGCGACGGCGGCAGCGGCTACACCATGTATGCCTTTGACGGCGCCAACTGGGCTTCCCAGGCCGCCACAGAGGAGGATCTGGCGATGTATGACGTCAGCGGCAGCATCGACGGCTACATAGACAGCGTCACTGCTTTCTCCCAGGCCGGCGAGGAGCAGGTGGACGGCGTGAGCGCCTACAAGTACACCGGCGTGATCTCCGGCGAGGCTATGGAGGAGGTCGTGAAGGAGTCCGGCGCACTGGATTCCCTGGGCGACCTGGGCCTGGACGAGAGCCAGATGAATGAGATGCTCTCCGGCCTGGGGGACATCAGCGTCACCCTGTGGGTCTCCAAGGACGATCCTTATCCCATCCGCTGTGAGATGGACATGACCACGATCATGGATGGTCTGATGCAGAACATGGTGTCCGCCATGGGCGGCGCGGAGTCTGGTGTGACCATGAGCATCCCGAAGATGCTGTTCACCATCACCTGCTCCAACTTCAACAACGCCACGGACTTCGAGATCCCCGCAGAGGCCAAGGCGTAACAACAGCCGGAACGCAGAGAAAGGAGGCGGCGGCATGAGCGGGACGCTCTACCTGGTCGCTACACCCATCGGCAACCTGGGCGATTTCAGCCCCCGGGCCGCCGCCACCTTGGGTGAGGTGGATTTCATTGCCGCAGAGGACACCCGGGTGTCCATGAAGCTGCTCAACCACCTGGGGCTGCGCAAGCCACTGGTCAGCTACCACCAGCACAACCGCTTCACCGCCGGGCCGGCCATTTTGGAGCGGCTTCTCGCCGGGGAGTCCTGCGCCCTGGTGACGGATGCAGGCACCCCCGCCGTCAGCGACCCGGGGGAGGATCTGGTCCGGCTGTGCGCAGACAGCGGGGTGGAGGTGATCTCCATCCCCGGCTGCTGTGCCCTGGTGTCCGCCCTGGCGGTCAGCGGCCTGCCCACGGGGAGGTTTGCCTTTGAGGGCTTCCTCCCCGTCAGCGGGCGGGAGCGGCGGGAGCGCCTGTCGGAGCTGGTGGGCGAGGGGCGGACTACGATCCTGTATGAGGCGCCCCACCGCCTGCGTGCGACGCTGGACGACCTGCTGGCTGCCCTGGGGGACCGGCCGCTGGCGCTGTGCCGGGAGCTGACCAAGCTCCACGAGGAGACCCGCCGCACCACCCTCTCCCAGGCGTCGTCCTACTACCGGGAGCACGAGCCCCGGGGGGAGTTTGTGCTGGTGCTGGGCGGCGCGGAGAAGGCTGCGGGCCCCGCCGTTACCTTGGACGAGGGCGCGGCCATGGTGCTGGCGCGCCGGTCCGCCGGGGAGCGGATGAAGGACGCGGTCCGCCAGGTCGCCGCAGAGACGGGCCTTGCCCGCAATGAGCTCTACGAGGCGGCCTTGAAGGCTGGGCAGTAGCGGAAGGAAAGGGGGAGGCCATGGCAAACTGGTGGGGGCATTTCAAGACGATCACTGCCCACAAGGCCCGGGTGATGAAGTACTGCTTCCGCGTGGGGCTGTACCGGCAGGGGCTTGCCCACGACCTGAGCAAATACGGCCCCACGGAGTTCCTGGTGGGGGCACGGTACTACCAGGGCAACCGCAGCCCCAACGAGGCGGAGCGGCTGGAGAGGGGGTATTCCTCCGCCTGGCTCCACCACAAGGGGCGCAACAAGCACCACATGGAGTACTGGATTGACTACGCGCCCGAGCTGGGCTACCGCATGGGCGGCATGGAGATGCCGGTCCGGTATGTGGTGGAGATGTTCTGCGACCGGGTGGCGGCCTGCCAAACCTACCAGAAGGGGAACTACACCGATGCCTCCCCGTGGGACTACTACGCCGGGAGCGCGGACCACTATATCATCCACCCCAAGACCCGGGCCCTCCTGGAGCAGCTCCTGGAGATGCTGCGGGACGAGGGGGAGACGCGGACGCTGGATTACATCCGCCGCGAGGTGCTGAAAAACAGGTAATCACCAACTGTTTATCTGGCCGTCAGGCTTGATGACCGACCCAACAAGCAAAGGAGATTCTTGATGAAACTGACTACTATGACAACGGAGATTGCGGCATAACCGGGAGGTTTGCTGCATGTCCGACAAACCTCCCAGAAGTTTACGATTTTACTTTTAGGAGGCTGCTTCCTGTGAATAGGGAAAATAAGAAAAAATCATTTGAAAAAGGCTACTACAGGACACATCCATGCACCGATTCATTTGTCTGTAAGGTTTGCGGGCGAACCGTTGTAGCGGGCGGTGCAGGAAGTGAGCACCGGAACCACTGCCCCTACTGCCTCTCCAGCCAGCATTTGGATGTCGAGCCCGGCGACCGGGCGGCTGATTGCGGAGGCGCTATGGAACCGATCACTGTTTGGGTGAGAAAGAATGGCGAGTGGGCTATCATCCACCGCTGTAGAATTTGTGGGACGCTGAGTTCAAACCGTATTGCCGCTGATGACAATCCTATGAAGCTGATGTCCCTTGCGATGAAGCCCGTTTCTTCACCGCCCTTCCCGTTGGAGCGGATAGAAGAGATGACACGCCTGATGGGTGGAGATGGAGAGTTCAGGTGGTGAGGCAGCATCGTAAGGGCTGACTTGCGATGGAGGGGGAGGCCTGCCCCTGGGCGAAATTCCCTCTTAACCCATACGCAGAAAATAGATTAAACAGCTTTCCACCCGGACCCTCAGCATAGGGGTCCGGGTGGAAAGCTGTTCTTTTGCTTCTTTTCCTTGTCCGCAAAGAGAAGAAGGGAAACTATCGTCTGATTACTTCTTCAAAAACCGCATCATGATCTGAGCCAGCTCTGCACGGGTGGTGACGCCGTGGGGATCCAGCACACCGCTGGAGCGGCCGGAGATCAGCCCCTCCCCCACGGCCCAGGACATGGCGTCAACAGCCCAGTCAGAGATGCTGGCCCAGTCGGAGAAGCGGGAGAGATCCCCCGAGGGCTCCGCTGCCAGCTGGGCACGGCGGTGGAGCATTGCGGCCAGCTGCTGCCGGGTGACGCTGTCCGTGCCTGCGAAGGAGGTGCCGCCGTCCTGGCCAGTGACGAGCCCCTCCCCATAGGCCCAGCAGAGGGCGGACATGTACTTGGCGTTGCTGGGGACATCCGTGAAGGGCAGGTCCTTGGCGGAGAGGGCGGGTTCAGGGCTGCCCGCCCCCTGGTAGAGGGCGGTGACGACATGGATCCTGGTAGCGTACTCCTGGGGGGAGAAGGTGAAAGGGTCATCCTGCTCCTCCATCACACCGGCGCTCCAGACGTAATCCACCGCCTCGTGGTACCAGGCCCCCCGGTCCACGTCCGTCAGCAGGGCCATGGCGCAGGGGGTAGGGCTGGCGGGGTTGGAGGGGTCGATGGCGTAGCCCGCCCGGTTGGAGGCGTAGTCCTCCACAGTGACATACAGCGGCTGGCTGGCATCCACATGCAGGGTAACAGCCTCGCCGGCGGTCTCCGGGAAGAAGGCCTGCTCCGCAAGCACACGGCCGCTGCTGTCCTGCACAGAGGCATAGGCCACATGGCGGTTGTCCTGGATGGTGAGCTCCAGGCCGCCCGCTGCGGCTGCGGCGGATACAGTGGGTGCGCTCCCATCCAGGGTCACAGGGAAGCTCCACTCCAGATAGGGCTGGTAGGCCTCCCCCAGGAGCCAGGCGTAGGAGGACGGGTTCTTCCGGTTGGGGGCGCTGGCGGCATAGGCGTCCTGCACCGCCTTGTCATAATCCAGCCAGGCGTAGAAGCTTACTTGGACCTGGGTGCCGTCAGGCAGGGGATTGCCATTGGCGTCCGTGCCGTCCCAGACGTAGCTTGCGCCGCTCCGGAAGGCCTTCAGCACACCGTCATAGGCGGACTTGGTGGTCCACGGGTCGTCCTCCACGTAGTAGACAGCCCCGGTCTTCTGATCTGACACAAGCATAACAATGTGGGCCGCGTTGCGCAGGACATAGACCTCCGCTTTCAGGCCCGCGCCCATATTGTCTATAGCGTTGGAGCCCTGGGTAGGGATGGCGATGCGGCTGTCGCTGTAGGGACCGGCAGCGTAGCTGTTCTCCCCCAGCAGGCGGACTGGATCGTCCTCGCCGGGCTGGCCGATGCAGGCCCAGTTGATCCCCAGATCCACATCCAGGAGATCATAGTACTGGTTCCGGTTCTCCAGGAAGCTGGCGTATGTACCGCCCTGGCCGGAGAGCTGGCGGTAGGTATCCTGCATGTCCCGGAAATCGGCGGGTTCCAGGATGGGGGCGGCACTCCAATCCCCGCAGAAGCCCAGGAACGCGGCGTGGGCGCTCTGCTCCCCGGCAGTGGCGGTGATAAAGCCCTCCACAAAGAATCCGTTGGGGAACACCGCAGCCAGCTCCTCCCGCAGGGAGGGGGAGACCGTCAGTACCAGGGAGACCTCCTGCGTCCCGCGGGCGGGGACAGTCACGCTGCCGCCGCCCGCCACCGTGACCCGGCTGGAGATGTCCATGGAGGAAAGGAGGTTGTAAGTGGAACCGTCTGCCTCCTTGTAGGCGTCAGTGAGGATCACCGTGTCCAGCTGGGCGGTCAGGGCCCGGTTGGAGAGGTTGCGCAGGGTGAAGGAGAGGGTAAACTGCCCCTCCGCGCTGGCCCCCAGCTCCAGCAGGGGGGTCGTCACCAGCAGGTCGCTGGATACGGCGGAAGCGGGGTTCATCAGGCCCGCGCCCTGGCGGCGGGGGGAGCTGGGGGTATTGTCCTGGCCGGTCAGGATCTGGGCAGTACTCGCCATCAGGCTTTCCGCCAGATCGGCCCGCTCCTGCTTATTGGAGATCCCCCGCTCCCGCAGGGCCTGGAGCACCACCGCAAAGGAGCCCGCCGCAGTACCGGAGGCCATAGAGGTCCCCTGCTCCTCATAGTAGTAGTTGTCCTCCCGGCTCCCGGCGGATACTGTGGGGCCGCCGATAGCAGTGAGGGCCGGGGTCAGGCGCAGGTCGGAGGTGGTCCCCATGGAGGAATAGTCCGCAACCGCAGGGGAACCGCCCTCCCCCAGCTCCGCAGACACAATGGAGAGGGAGCCCAGGTAGGTACTGGGCGAGTAGAGCCCGCCGTAGTCAGGATAGCTGCCGGTGGGGAGGGATTCCCCCCAGGCTTTATTGGTGGAGACAATACCGCCGTTCCCGGCGGCGCAGCAGATGATGACGCCGGACTCCCGCATCTGGGAGAAGGCTCGGCAGTAGATGCCGTCCAGAACGTCGTCCTGGGTAAAGCCGTTGCTGATCCCCAGGGAGAGGTTGACCACGTCGGCCCCCAGGTTCCAGGCGTCCTCCAGGGCACGCAGGATCACGGCGTCATCCGCGCCGTCGCCGAAGCCGTCCGGGAACACCTTCATGCTCAGGATCTGCGCCGCCGGAGCCGCGCCCTGGAAGATGGCGTTGTCATCAAAGAAGCCCGGTACATACCCCGCCGCCAGGGCGGCTACATGGGTGCCGTGGTTGTCGGCGCTGTACACATCCCCGTCCCCTTCACTGTAGTCATAGGCAAAGGGAATCCGCTCAGACAGGTACACACCCTGGGTCCCACCCTTGGATAAGAAGGTCTCTATATCCTTCTGACTCAGGGCGGGGGATTTTGCCAGGCCATAGTCAAAAAAAGCCTCATGGGTGGTCCGCAGGCCGCTGTCCAGCACAGCAATCACCATGCCATCGCCGTTGTAGCCCTGTTCCCACAGCTTGTCTAAGCCCATGAGGGCCGCGCCGTTGTCGGTCTGGGTGGGATTGGCCGCAGTGGTGCGCTGGGGCTCGGCATAGCTGCGGGCCAGGGCAACCTGCTCCACCCCGTCCAGGGTTTCCAGGGCCTCCAGGGTCTCCGGGCTGGCCTCTACAGCCGCGCCGGAAAAGAGCTGGTCGTAGCGCCATAGGAAATCCACATCCCGCATCCGCTCGAAATAGTGGGCCATCCTGTCCGGGTTGGCGTCCTCGCTGTAGACGACCACGGCCCGCACCGGATCGCCGTCCAGACTGGCGGCGCCGGCGGAGCAGGCCAGTACCGCACCGGCCAGCAGTGCCAGCAGGATGGTGAGGATTTTATTTTTTCTCATATGCATATCGCTTGTCCCTCCATGTGATGGATGGGGATATTGTATCACATCGGCAGACCCAGGGCAACCGTCCATTTGCCACATTTCTCTGGCAAAAACGGCAGAAAATCCCCCGTCCGCAGATACAGACGGGGGATTTTTCAGGGATAGGCTGCGCTTTAGCCCTTGACGCCGCCAGCGGTAAGCCCTGCGACCAAGTGCTTTTCAATGCACAGGAACAGGACAATGACCGGGATGGTGGCGAACAGCGATGTAGCGAAGAGGTACTGCCACTGGATAAAGTTATAGCCGTAAAAGACGTTGATACCGACGGTAATGGGCTTGAGCAGGTCGTCCTGGATCAGCGTCAAAGCGATGGTGTACTCGTTCCAGGAGTTGATGAACACGAAAATCAGCGTGGTGATGATGCCCGGGGCGGCCATGGGCAGCACCACCCGGATGAGGGCCTGAACGGTGCCGCACCCGTCGATCATAGCCGCCTGCTCCATCTCCGCGGAGATGGTCAGGAACGTGCCCCGCAGCAGCCAGATGGCGAAGGCCTGGTTGAACGCCGCGTTGAGCAGGATCAGGCCCACCAGGCTGTTGCTCAGGTGCATACTCACCATCAGCTTGTAGATGCCCACCAGCAGCACCACGGGGGAGAACATCTGGCTGACAATGACCGCGCCCAGGAAGAAGGTCTTGCCCTTGAAGCGCATCCGGGCCATGGCGTAGGCGGCGGGGATGCCGCACAGGATGGCCAGGAAGGTGGCCCCGCCGGAGACGATCAGGGAGTTGAGGAAGTACTTGAATACCGGGGCCGCCGACCAGATGCCCAGGAAATTGGACCACTGCCACTGCTGGGGCAGGATGGTCATGTTGGCGGCATACATCTCCGCGTCTGTCTTGGCGGCGGTGGTGAACATGACGAAATAGGGGTAGAGGATGACAATGCAGACAATAAAGACAAAGAGGTAGAGCAGCGTTTGCTGCCAAGGGGTTCTCTTCTTGTTCATTGGTCAGCCTCCTCTCCCTTCAGCGACAGGACCATGTAAATGCCTGCGCAGATGGACAAAATGATAAAGCCGATAACTGATACGGCGGCCGCCTGGCCGGACTTGCCGCTGTAGAAGGACAGCTTATACAGGTATGTAACCAGGGTGTGGGTTTTGTCCGCCGGGTCGCCCTTGGAGATGGTCCAGATGATGGGGAAGGAGTTGAACACGTAGATGATGTTCAGCACCGTGGATACGGTGAGGGAGGGGCGCACCAGGGGGAGGGTGATCTTGAAGAGCCTGTGCCAGAAGGTGGCCCCGTCCATCTCCGCCGCCTCATAGTAGGAGGTGTCAATGCTCTGCAGGCCGGAGAGGACGCAAAAGGTGACAAAGGGGATGGTCACGAAGACGCCCACCCAGCACTCCCATGCGAAGAAGGCCGCTGCGGAGTTGGTCCAGTTGACAAAGCTGTCGATGAGGCCCAGCTTTTTGAGGATGACGTTCAGCGAGCCGTAGTCGGCACTGATGATGTATTTCCAGATAACGGACTGGATAATCAGGGAAGTAGCCCAGGGGAACACCACCACGGCCCGGACAAACTTGCGCCCGCGGAAGTTCTGGTTGAGCACCAGGGCCAGCACGAAGCCGATGATGGTGGAGAAGCCCACGACCACGACGGTCCATACGAGGGTATTTTGGAGGGTGTGCCAGAAGGTAGGGGAGGAGAGGACCTCCTTGAAGTTTTCAAAGTTGTTGAAGCCTTTGACGATATTGGCCCGGCTGATCTCCGACATGGACAGCCGGAAGACGGTAATAATCGGGATGACGATCATGACGGCCATCAGGAGGATGCTGGGCAGCATCCAAAGGTAGGGTTCTGCCTGTTTCAGCCTGCGGTTGTTATTCACTGCGCCGCCCCCTTTCTCATTTTCTCAATCTCTCATTCACTGCTTTGGAATAGGAAGAGGGGGCCGGACCAAGTCCGGCCCCCCTGAAATGTACGCGTGGGTCAGCTGGGATGCGCTCAGCCAGCGATGCGGCCCTGGATCTCGTCCAGGACAGCCTGGGCGTCCTCGCCCTGGCAGATGCGCTGCTCCGCCTCGATCACGCCCTGCTTGACGTCGATCCACTCCGCACGGCTGGAGGGATAGAAGTCACAGGAGAGCAGGATGGAGGAGAAGTTGGAGAAATATTCGCTGTTGCCGGGGGCCTTGTCGGGGCCGCCCACCACGAACTGCTCAGCGTTCTTGGCCAGCAGCTCGGAGGAGTCGGTGGTGACGGGCAGGAAGCCCTCGTACACCATGTACTCGGAATAGCGGTTGGTGTCATAGAAGAAGTCGAAGAACTTGCTGACAGCGTCCAGACGGGCGGCCTCGTCGGCGTTCTTGCTGGCGGTGATGCTGCTGTCAAAGACCATCAGGCGGTCGCACACACCCATGCTCACGGGCTTGCCGGTCTGGGTGGGCAGGTCGGCGACCACGTAGTTGACCTCGGAGTCAGCGCTCATCATGTTGCAGGCGCCGATCATCATGGCCTGGGAGCCGGCGTTGAAGGCATCCTGGAGGGGGTAGCGGGTGTCGGTGTAGGGGTTGGCGTTGCAGTAGCCGTTGTCGATCAGGCTCTTGATGTAGGTCATGGCCTCAGCGTTCTGGGGGCTGTTGAGGGCCCAGTCGCCGTTGGCGTCCACGAAGCCGCCGCCGTTGTTCCAGGTGTAGTAGGCAAAGGCAGCCTGGCCCTCGTCGGTGGAGATGTCAAGGCCCCAGGGGACGATAGAATCACCGAACTTGTCCTTGATGGCCTGGCAGGCGGCGTCAACCTCAGCCCAGGTGGTGGGAGGGGCGGTGATGCCAGCCTCGTTGAGCAGATCCATGTTGCAGAACATGGCGCGGCAGGAGGCCAGGATGGGCAGGGCCCAGACAGTGCCGTCCAGCTCGTTGGCGGTCCAGAAGCTGGGGATCAGCTTGGCCTTCAGCTCAGCGGAGGTGTACTTCTCAGCGGGGACCAGCAGGTCGTCGGCCACGTAGTCGGCAAAGGTGTCGATGTTCAGGATGTCAGGGGCCTGCTGGGTGCCGATGCGGGTACCCACCACGGTGTACAGATCGTTCCAGGAGACGATCTCCACGTTCAGGTCGATGTTGTTGTAGGTGTCCTCAAAGTCCTTTTCAAAGGTGGGCCACCAATCCTGGGTGTAGTTGCCGTACTGGGAGATGATGACGTTCAGGGTGACTTTCTCCTCAGAGGGGGCGGGGGCAGGATCGGGGGTGCTGGGAGTGGAGTCGGACTGGCTGGGGGTGTTGTTCTGGGCCGGGGGGGTGTTGTTCCCGCCGCAGGCGGCCAGGGCCAGCACCATCACCAGGGCCAGCAGCATTGCAAGAGCTCTCTTCATTTCTCAATAATCCTCCTTAAGCTTGATAGGAAGCGGCGCTTCCCGCGCGGACTGGAAGCCATAGCGCACGAAGCGTCGATCTGCCTAATATTGTATCTTCTTCCACCAATAAAAAATAGGAATGAACGTTCAGAAAATAGCAAAATCGTACATATCAAGAAAAATTGTGCGAATTATGTAAAAACCTACGCAGTATTTCGTCAATATGCCTAAAGATTTTGGGTCTTGAGCGGCCCTTTTTCCCGAAATGCCCTGGGGGTTGTACCGGTGACGGAGCGGAAGACCCTGGAAAAATAGTTGTAGTCGCTGATGCCGACCGCCTCGGCCACGGCGGAGATGGGCAGGTTGTTTTGCAGCAGGAGGGCCTTGGCGGCATCAATGCGGCGCTGGGCAATCAGATAGGAGAGGGTATGTCCGCCGGAGAGCTCCTTGGCCAACCGGCAGAGCTTGGTCCGCCCAATGTGCAGCTGCTCGGATATGGAGGCCAGGGAGAGCTTCTCCATGTAGTGCTGGTCCAGATACAGCTCCAGCCGCTGTATGTCTGTGCGCCCGGTGGCCTGGATCATCCCCTTAAGCTGGATGTAAGCGGACAGGGCCTCCAGGATCTCCGCGTAGGCCGACAGCTCCTTGGCGGAGTACTGGCGGAACTGGAGGAAGGTGCTGTGCAGCGCCTCCATACTGCCGGGATACCAGCCCAGGAGCTGCCGGCTGTCCGCCCACTGCTGCGCTATGGGGGATTCGTCCAAAAAGCAGCCAAAGATCAGGTAGGCCAGGGGGACATTCTGGCTGTATATCGGCATGATTGCCTCACAGATCCCGGCATGGCAGCGGTAGAAGCGGAAGCCCTCCCCGGCGGCGCAGCTTTTGACGGCCTGGGCGTCGCAGGCCTGGCAGCGTGCGTGGCCCTCCGGCAGGGCGTTGATGGCTTGGCAGAAGGGCGGGTGGTTCTCGAAGAGGCAGATGTCCCTGCCCTGGGGGTCCAGGATATTGGCCGGCATCCCGGTGAGGACATAGAGGTTTGTGACCAGCTGGAGCAGCTGCTCCTGGTCGAACAGTACGTTCATGGTATCCCTCCAGATGTGCGCACCTCCCCGGAGGGGGCTGTGCAGTGTAGTGCCTATCCAATATACCACAGGCCAGGGCAGTTGGCTAGGGGGGAGTATCTGGGGGGCCGCCGGGCAAACAGGAGCCGCAGGCCCTGGGCAGGCCTGCGGCGTCGTTTGGGGTGGGGCGGTGCGTGTGTTACCGCTCCATTTTCCAGTATGCTGTGCTGTAGGGGGCCAGCTCGCTGCCGCCGCCGAAGTCGTGGGTCTGCCCGGTGATGAGATCCACCGCCAGGCCGCAGCCGGCGTCGAAGTGGGCGGTATAGGGGACGCTGTCGGCATTGACCGCTACCAGCACCCGCTCGCCGTCCACTGCCCGTTCAAAGATGATCTGCCGGTTGGTGAGCACCACGTTGCGGTACGCGCCGTAGCAGAGGGCGCGGCTGGAGCGGCGGGCCTGGGCCAGCCGGGCGATGAAGTCCGTCAGGCTGCTGTGCCCCGGCGTCTCCAGGGCGGGGCGCAGGGCGTCGTCACCCTGGGACTTCCGGCCCTCCAGCCCCCACTCGCTGCCGTAGTATACGGCGGGGACGCCGGGCATCCCGAAGAGGATGCCATAGGCCGGGCAGAGGTGGTCCTTGTTGGAGAGGATGCTGGCGATGCGCTCCACGTCGTGGTTGTCCAGGAAGCTGAGGAGATGCTTCCCCTTGTAGAGAGTCCAGTTCTCCGGCCCGAATTGGCGGGCCAGGCTGTGGCCAATCTCGAAGAGGTTCATGGAGTTGAAGCTGGACCAGAGGCCCTTATAGCACTCATAATTTGTGACGGAATGGCACAGGCTGTCGCCCATCCAGCGGTTGTAGTCCCCGTGGAGCGTCTCGCCCATGAGGACGAAATCCGGCTTGAGGCTGCCGGTAAAGCTGCGCAGCTGCCGCAGGTAGTCCGGGCTGAGGCAGTAGGCCACGTCCAGCCGTAGCCCGTCGATACCGAACTGCTCCACCCAGGTGCGGATGGCGTCGAATTGGTGCTGTACCACCGCCGGGTTATTCAGGTTCAGCTTGACCAGTTCATAGTGGCCCTCCCAGGCCTCGTACCAAAAGCCGTCGTTAAAGGCGGTGTTGCCGTCGAAGTTCAGGTGGAACCAGTCCTTATAGGGGCTGTCCCACTTCTTCTCCTGCACGTCCCGGAAGGCCCAGAAGCCGCGGCCGACGTGATTGAAGACGCCGTCCAGCATCACCCGCAGGCCAGCGGCGTGGAGTGCGCTGCACACCTGCTGGAAATCCTCGTTGGATCCCAGGCGGCAGTCCAGCTTGCAGTAGTCCCGGGTATCATACCCGTGCCGGTCGCTCTCAAAGAGGGGGTTAAAAAGGACGGTGTCCGCCCCCAGGGACTGGATATGCTCAATCCAGTCCAGCACCCGCCGGATGCGGGGGGCCTGCACCCCGTCGTTTTCCCTGGGGGCCCCGCACAGGCCCAAGGGGTAGATCTGGTAGATGACAGATTCGTCAAACCACATAGTATATTGTCTCCTTCCCGCCGGTGCTTGCCGGCGTGGTGTAATGGGTGGTCTCTGGCTTCCAGTATACAGGAAAACAGGGGACTTGTCAAAGAGGGCCCCCTGAGAGCGGTTTGGACCGGATAACCCGGCAGCTCCTGCGGACCGGTTCTCCAGGGCTAAGGCAGTAGAAAATAATGCTGTATTTAATGGGGCAATTGCTGGTAATAACAGATTGCAGCGCATATATAAGCGTCACCGGCCCATATCACCTGTGTTCTTTTTGCGCTTGGGAAGACAAGATAGAGGAAGCAGATATGGAATCAACAGAAAAAAAGTTTCTGCTATCTGACTTGGACTTTTCACATGAAGGGAACCACCCTCTATGCCCTCTGTCGTATATCCTGTTGATTCGTCAGCAATATCTGAAAGGGCTGTTTGCCCCCATTCCGAAACGGGGAAAATGGGGAAAAGCAGCGGCCTGCCTTTGCCGGATGGGAGCCCTTCAGGGTGGGCAAACGCCCATTCCTCCGCTCGGCGGATGCCCTGTTTTGGCAGCTGCTGTATGCCCAGACGGCCCAATTGGAGGGGCCCCTTTTGTACAATACATTTTTTGCCAACCCAATAAAATAGATTGACAACAATGCACTTTTAGCGTATAGTAATTTTATCTTTCACACCGGAGGTGCCACAATGGCTGCAAGAACAACGGAAGCCCGGATCAACGCGATCGAGGGAAAAATTGCGAAGAAGCGTGCAGAGATCGAGGTCCTGGAGGCGCAGAGACAGAGGCTTCTGCATCCTGTCAACATGCGGACTGTGCTGAGCAAGGCGAAGGAAGCGGGCATGACTGCGGAGCAGATGGCAGAGAAGCTGGGAATTGATATCTGAGAAAAATCCCCATGGATTGTGCAACAGGCACCGTCCATGGGGATCCGTATTTGTCAGCGTTTCATCGCCCTGCGCAGCATAGGGGCCAGCAGCAGGCCGATGCCGCCGCCCACCAGGGCGGTGACAAGCTGCGGGTAGGAGAACATGGCGCTGAAAACGGCGATCTGGGGCTCCTGCAAGGGCAGGACAGCGCACAGCAGCTTGACTACCAACAGGTAAAGCACGGCGGATTTACCCGCCGCTGCTGCCAGCCAGGCTGCCCCTGCGCGCCAGGAGGGGATTTCCCGCCCGGCAGCCAACAGGCCCAGCAGCAGGACGAACACCAAATTCCCCACTGCGATGGAGGGGACAATGGGCAGCAGCTGGGGGCCGATCCCCAGCAGGAAGGCAAAGAACGGGGACAGGAGGGCCACCACGGCCCCGCTCCACACGCCAGAGGCCAGTACAGAGACGGCCAGCACAGCGTTGACACAGGAGCCGGTCACATACTGCCCGGCAGCTTTTGTGGTAATCTGTAAAATCAGGAGCAGGGCTGTCATCACGGCGGTTTCCGTGATCCATAGGGCCCGTTTGCTCGCAATAGAGTGCATCGCAGGTACCTCCTTTTTGATCTACCGCTCCCGGGCAGGGGCGGGGGGCATCCGCCAGGCGCCGTGGTCGGTGTGCAGCAGGTGGTGGGCCTGTTCGCTGCATGGCCGCTCCAGGTATTCCCGGTAGAGCGTCTGGATGTCGCTGTTTTCATGGCTGAAGCGGACCTTCTCGTGCTTATCCATGGACCACAGTGCGTCCCCGCGGTACTCCGCCAGCTCCACACCGTCTACAATCGGCTGCCCGCCGCCTCCGGCACAGCCGCCGGGACAGGCCATGACCTCCACAAAGTCATAGCTCACATCACCCCGCCGGAGGGCCTCCATCAGCTTCCGGGCGCGGCCCAGGCTGCTGACCACCGCCACCCGGACGACGCCGGCACCGGGGATATTGAAAGCCGCCTCCTTCCAGCTGTCGTGGTCCATCCCCCGCACAGCCCGGAAGGTGTCCGCGTTGGGATTGCGGCCAGTAACCAGGTAGTAGGCGCTGCGCAGGGCGGCGTCCATCACGCCGCCAGTGGCGCCAAAGACCACCGCTGCCCCAGTCCCGGTGCCCAGGGGGCTGTCAAACTCCTCCTCCGGCAGGTTCTCGACAAGGATCTTGTCTGCGCGGACCATGCGGATCAGCTCCCGGGTGGTCAGCACCACGTCCACATCCGGATCCCCGCAGGCGTCCCGCATGGGCTCCAGGGCTGCCTCAGCCTTCTTGGCCAGGCACGGCATGATGGATACCACCCGCATCTTGCGGGGGTCCAAACCGGCTTTCTGGGCGAAATAGCTCTTTGCCACTGCACCGAACATCTGCTGGGGGGATTTGGCAGTGGAGAGGTTGGCGGTAAACTCCGGGTAGTTGGATTTGACAAACCGCACCCAGCCGGGGCAGCAGGAGGTGAACATGGGCCACTGGTACTGGTCGCGGTGGGTAAAGCGCTCCACAAACTCGCTGCCCTCCTCCATGATGGTCAGGTCAGCGGCAAAGTTGGTGTCAAAGACGTAGTGGAAGCCCAGCCGCCTGAGGGCGGCCACCATCTTCCGGGTGGCGGCAGGGCCCGGCTCCAGACCCATCTCCTCGGCCCAGGCCACCCGGACCGCCGGAGCCACCTGCACCACAGTGGTGAGGGTGGGGTCTGCCAGAATATCCAGCACAGGCTCCGTATCGTCCCGCTCCCGGAGGGCGGCGGTGGGGCAGTGGGTGACGCACTGTCCGCAGAAGGCGCAGTCGGCGTCGATGATCTTCCGGTTCTGGCTGACGTTGACCGTCACCCGGGAGCCGGTGCCGGCCAGATCCCAGATATGCAGGTTCTGGATTTTGTCGCACACCTGGATGCAGCGCATACATTTGATGCACTTGCTCTCCTGCCGGATCAGGGGCGTCTTGCGATCCCAGATCTCCTTGCGGATATTGATGGGGTAGGGGATGTAGAGCAGGTTGGCGTCCATGGCCAGCTTTTGCAGGGAGCAGTTCCCGTTGCGGGTGCAGAAGGCGCACTGGCAGTCGTGCTGGGAGAGGATCAGGCGCAGGTTGGTCCGCCGGGCCGCCCGGACCCGGGGGGAGTTGGTGCGCACGACCATGCCGTCGTGGACCGGCTCCTCACAGGCGGTGACCAGGCGGTCCACGCCCTCCACCTCCACCACGCATACGCGGCAGGCGCCGATCTCATTGAGGCCCTTCCAATAGCACAGGCTGGGGATGGGGAAGCCAGCCGCCTTGGCGGCCTCCATAATGGTGGCGCCCTCCTCCACCGTGATGGCGGTGCCATTGATGGTGACATTTACCATGCCTGTTTCCTCCCTCCTTTGAAGTTGCCATAGCCGAAGCAGTCGCAGCGCAGGCACCGGGAGCTCTCCTCCATGGCCCCCTGGGCTGTCAGGCCGCACTCAATGCACTGGAAATCGCCCTTGCGCTCCCCGGCCTCCCGCTCCGTGGTGTTGACCCGGCCGTGGGGGGACTTGTTTTGCAGCGCGGGGGTGGGGATGGATACATCAACAGAGATCTCGTGGTGGAAGCCCAGGTACTCGTCGATGTTGGCCGCAGCCACCTTCCCGGCGGCGATGGCCTTGATGGCAGAGGCCGGGCCGGTGACGCAGTCGCCCCCGGCGAAGACGCCGTCCATATCTGTTTTGGCCAGCTTGGAGTCGCTCAGCGCCTCGATGGTGCCCCGGTGGATGGGGATGCCTGCGTGCTCGAAGGCCATGGTCTCAATGCCCTGGCCGATGGCGACCACCACGATGTCGGCGGGGATGCGGATTTCGGGCTGCTCGGCGTTCTGGGGCACCGGGCGGCCGGAGCGGATGGCGCCGGGGATCTGGGGCTGGACCCACAGGGCGGCAGCCCGGCCATCCTCGCCCGCCTCAATGCGCACAGGGGACATCAGGGTCAGCAGCTCCACGCCCTCGGCCACCGCGCCCTCCACCTCCACAGGCAGGGCGGTCATATCCACCTGGCGGCGGCGGTAGATGCAGGAGACCTTCTCCGCGCCCAGGCGCACCGCGCTGCGGGTCACGTCCATGGCGACATTGCCGCCGCCGATGACAACGATCTTCTTCCCGGTGAAATCCGGCATCTCGTTGTCGCCGATGGCCCGGAGCATCTCCACTGCGCTGACCACGCCGGGGCTGTCCTCGCCGGGAATGCCGGTCTTTTTGTCGGTGTGGGCGCCGATGGAGATATAGATGCTGTCATACTGCCCGCGCAGCTGCTCAAACTGGATGTCCTCCCCCACATTCACTCCGGTTCGGACAGTGATGCCCAGGGAGAGGATGGAGTTGATCTCCTGATCCAGCAGCTCCCGGGGGAAACGGTAGCTGGGGATGCCGTAGCGCAGCATCCCGCCCAGCTGGCGGCGCTTCTCGTACACATCCACCTCGTGGCCCATGAGGGCCAGGTAGTAGGCGGCAGAGAGGCCGCCGGGGCCGCCGCCGATGACGGCCACCCGCTTGCCCGTGGGGGCGGCGCACAGGGGCTGTGCCACATCCCCCGCCGTGTCCACCGCGTAGCGCTTGAGGGCGCGGATGTTCATGGCGTCGTCGATCATGTTCCGGCGGCAGCGGGCCTCGCAGGGGTGTTCACATATGTAGGCGCAGGCCACAGGGAAGGGGTTGTCCTTGCGGATAAGACGGATGGCGTCCTCACAGCGGCCGGCGTTGATGAGGGCAATGTAGCCGGGGATGTCGATGCCCGCAGGGCACAGGGCCACGCAGGGGACAGGGTTCTCCAGGTTGCCCAGGCAGCGGTGGTTGTTGATGTGCTCCCAGTAGTCGTCCGCGAAGCCGCGGACCCCGTCCAGTACCAGCTGGGCGGCGTGGCGGCCGATGGCGCAGGCGGCGGTGGATGCGATGGACTGGGCAGTCTCCTCGATAAACTCCATGTGCCGGGGCTTGGCCCTGCCGTCGAGCACGTCGGCCAGCAGGATGGACAGCTGGCCCAGGCCCACCCGGCAGGGGACGCATTTCCCGCAGGTCTGCGCGTGGCAGAGGTTCAAAAAGTTCATGGCCATGTCCACTGGGCACAACCCCGGGGGAGACGCTGCGATGCGGCGCTCCATGTCATGGTAGAGCTGGTCAACCATCATCTGCGCCCGGTCCGGCGTTTTGATGTCTAAGCGGCTCAATGTGTACACTCCCTTCTGTTTTCAGCACTGTATAGGCTGCATAGTTTGGGCCGCGCCGCAGGGCGGTGTGTTCCGTCCCGGGGCGGCGGTTCGTTCAACGTGCAGGTTTAGTATAAATCCAAACAGCACCCCTGTCAACATGGCGGCGGGAGCGGCCAACCGGCTGGGGCATATTTGAAAATGGCCGGTATTCCCAGCGGCGGGCCGGTTATGGCCAGGCAGTCCTAAATTTCTTTGGAAAATGTTTGTGAAGGTTCTTGCAATCTGAGCCGGTTTGGTGTATGATAGCCACGTTGCCGGGCGAGGGGTCCGGCGGCGGAATGGAATAGGATTGGTAGAGTAAGCATTGCGCGTAAAGTGGCAAGCGGCTGGGAAGTTGCCCTTGCACGAAAGGCCCCCGAGAAATAGGGCCTACGATGTAATGCTGCATCCGCTACCGCACGATCTCGGATGTATCATGCCAATCTTGGCCGCAGGCAATGCGGCCTGGATTGGCATGTTTTGTTCAGGCGGGCCGTGCAGGCAGCTCCCGTGCCACTTTACCTCCTAAACATCAGCCCACTGGGCGGGACTTTAAGGAGGAAACGCGTATGAAGCGTACCCAAAGCAAGATCGACCCCCCTCACATCGGAAAGGGGGCGTTCGCATGAGGCAGACGAAGCCAAACACCCTGTATGCAGCCCCCTTTTCCAAAGCCTATTGGCGGGACGCCGCCCTCGAGCTGCGGGATACCAGGATGCTGGTGTTCGCGGCCCTGATGATTGCGCTGCGTGTGGCGCTTAAGAGCCTGGGCATCCCGATTGCGGCTGACCTGAAGATCAACATTGCGTTCTTTGTCAACGCATTCGGCGCAATGATCTTTGGGCCTGTAGTAGCCATCATCGCCGCCGCGATCTCTGATACGCTGGGATGCATCCTGTTCCCTGCGGGGGCCTACTTTTTCCCCTTTATCTTCACGGAGATTGCCGGTTCCCTGATCTTCGCCCTGTTCCTCTACCGCGCCAGGGTAACGGCCACGCGGGTAATCCTCTCCCGGTTCTGTATTGACTTCTTTGTCAATATTGTGCTCAATACGCCGATCATGTGGCTCTACTACAAGATGGTCCTGGGGAAATCCTATACCCTCTTCCAATTGCCGCGGATCATCAAAAACCTGGCCCTGTTCCCGCTGGAGTCCGTGCTGCTGACCCTGTTTTTGGCGGCGATGGTGCCGGTGGCCTTCCGCTTCGGCCTGCTCTATGACAAGGGGGAGAGCCTGCGGCTGCAAAAGCGGCAGGTGGCCCTGCTGTCGGTGCTGTTTATCCTGGGTGCGGCCTGTGTGGGCGGGTACTTTGTCTACGACTATAATACGAAAAACCATGCATCCTCCCTCTCCGCAGGGGAGATCTCCGAGCTGAACGCCGCCCTGGCCCAGAACGCCCAGGCCCAGAGCCTGTTGGATGACGGCCAGGTGGTGACGGTCAGCAAGGTCTATAAGAAGCTGAAGGGTGACACGACAGTAGAATTTACGGTCTACCAGTCCTCTGAGGGGACGGATACCGCCGCTGTGGCGGGGTATCTGGATAAGAACGCCAAGAAGGACGAATCACTGACCCTTGTTGCCTCCGGCAGCGCTGTGCTGATCCAGGACAGCGCCCAGAATGTAACGGAGCTCACTGTTACCGCGGCGGAGTAGCAGCTGTATGGATCCGGCCGCCCCTGTCCCGCAGGGGTGGGAAGGCGCCCTACAGCGTTGTGTTGTTACCTTGCATAAGTTTTTGTTAACATTTTGTCAAAGCTGTCACTTGCAAAACCCAACGAGGTTTGATATTATTTTAACGAAAGATGGGGCTCAGGCGGACCACCCATTTTTCTGCCGCGATGCTGTTAAAGTTGCGGTATATATCATTCATCTAATTAAAATGCTTGTCACGCCTGGGACCAGAGCGATCCGGAAGGGCGGGGCGGGCGAAAGAAAGGAAATGTGAAAGACATGAGCTACAAATCTGACATCGAAATCGCCCAGGAGACTACCATGCAGCACATCACCGAGGTCGCCAAGACTGCCGGGGTAGATCCCAAGTACTTAGAGCAGTACGGCAACTACAAGGCCAAGGTGGACTACAACATCCTCAATGAGACGGAGAAGCGGGAGGGCAAGCTGGTCCTGGTCACCGCCATCAACCCCACCCCTGCCGGTGAGGGGAAGACGACCACCACTGTCGGCCTGGCCGACGGTATGAAGAAGCTGGGCAAAAACGTTCTGGTCGCTCTGCGCGAGCCCTCCCTGGGCCCCGTGTTCGGCGTCAAGGGCGGCGCTGCCGGCGGCGGCTATGCTCAGGTCGTTCCTATGGAGGATATCAACCTCCACTTTACCGGCGACTTCCACGCCATCGGCGCTGCCAACAACCTGCTGGCCGCCATGCTGGATAACCATATCTATCAGGGCAACAAGCTGGGCATTGACCCCCGCCGGATCACCTGGCGCCGCTGCGTGGACATGAATGACCGCCAGCTGCGTTTCGTCACTGACGGCCTGGGCGGCCGCGTCAACGGCGTGCCCCGTGAGGACGGCTATGACATCACGGTAGCCTCCGAGATCATGGCTGTGCTGTGCCTGGCCAGCGACATCACCGACCTGAAGGAGCGCCTGTCCCGTCTGGTGGTGGGCTACACCTATGATGAGAAGCCCGTCACCGCCGGCGACCTGCACGCCCAGGGCGCCATGGCCGCCCTGCTCAAGGACGCCCTCAAGCCCAACCTGGTCCAGACCCTGGAGCACACCCCCGCGTTTGTCCACGGCGGGCCCTTCGCCAACATCGCCCACGGGTGCAACTCCGTCACCGCCACCAAGATCGCCATGCGCCTTTCTGACTACACCATCACCGAGGCTGGCTTCGGCGCTGACCTGGGTGCTGAGAAGTTCCTGGACATCAAGTGCCGCATGGCTGGCCTGAAGCCCAGCGCAGTTGTCATCGTTGCCACCATCCGCGCCCTGAAGTACAATGGCGGCGTGGCCAAGGCTGACCTGGGCAACGAGAACCTGGAGGCCCTGGAGAAGGGTATGCCCAACCTGCTCAAGCACGTGAGCAACATCACCAACGTCTACAAGCTGCCCTGCGTGGTTGCCATCAACCGCTTCCCCCTGGACACCGAGGCCGAGCTGAAGCTGGTGGAGGACAAGTGCAAGGAGCTGGGCGTGAATGTGGCCCTGAGCGAAGTGTGGGCCAAGGGCGGCGAGGGCGGCATTGCCCTGGCTGAGGAAGTCATCCGCCTGTGTGAGCAGCCCAACGACTTTACCTTCTCCTATGAGCTGGACGCTACCATCGAGGAGAAGATCGAGGCCATTGTCCAGAAGATTTACGGCGGCAAGGATGTTGTGTTCACTGCCAATGCGCAGAAGCAGATCCAGCAGCTGACCGCCCTGGGCTACGACAAGATGCCCATCTGCATGGCCAAGACCCAGTACAGCCTGACCGACGATCCCACCAAGCTGGGCGCGCCCACCGGCTTTACTGTCACCGTGCGCAACGTGAAGGTTTCCGCTGGTGCTGGCTTCCTGGTTGCGCTGACTGGCGAGATCATGACCATGCCTGGCCTGCCCAAGGTGCCCGCCGCCGAGCGGATCGACGTGGACGCCACCGGCAAGATCAGCGGCCTGTTCTAATCGTTTACCCGGTTTTACGAATCCCGGCGGCGGTTCCGCCGCCGGGATTTCTTTTGCATCGATGCGCTACAACAGTTCCAGCAGGAGGGAAACTCCCAGGCGGAACCCTTGCCGGAAATTGGTAAAATCCCGGAACCTGTCGATTTCGCACAAATCGTCCCAATGTTGTTCCATGAACTCTACCCCCATAGCCTCCTCTATTTTTTCATAGAAGGCAAGCTGTTTGTCACGCAGCTTTTGGGGCATATGTTCCAGTGGTTCACATGGATAGTAGCTGTCGTTGTAGATGTCCTGTAGGATGCTCATATGTGTGCCGCCCCCATAAAAATATCAGTTTTTCTGATATTGAATTATATCAGAAAAACTGATCCTGTCAAGGAGTTTTTATGTTCTCAAAGAAATTATTTGGTCAGCGTGTACAGGAGGTTCGCAAACTCCACAAAGAGACACAGCAAGACTTGGGAGACGCGATTGGTACGCGCGCGAACAATATCAGTGAGATGGAAAGTGGGAAGAGAACCACAACCTCTGAAAAAATCGCTAAGATCTGCCGGCATTACCATATCTCGGCGGATTATCTCCTTGGCCTTTCTGACGACATGCGGGGCGGCTGCGACCGGTGGATAGAGGAGGAATGATTCCTCAACGGTTCATTTGCAGCGTTTCGACAGCCCCGGGGCTCCGCGCCCCGGACCCGCGGTTCCTTTGCCACCAGCGGCAAAGGAACCAAAACGCCGCTTAGGGGCGTTGCCCCTAAGAACCCCCTGACGGGAGATTACACAATCCTGCTGCTGCGCGGCCACTGAATCCCCCGCGCTCCTTTGCCGGATGGCGGTTGACGGGCTTCGCCTGCCGGCCCTCCACTGGGGGGCGCTTCTATGGCTGCGTGGGGGAGTGCGCTCTGTTGGGAGGGGAGAGGGATCTCTTTGATGGGCCGCAGCGGGGTTCCGGTCCCAGGCCCCCCTTGCAGGGGGTATCGGGTTAACAG
Source organism: uncultured Oscillospiraceae bacterium (assembly GCA_910583885.1). GTDB lineage: Bacteria > Bacillota > Clostridia > Oscillospirales > Oscillospiraceae > Pelethomonas. The sequence continues at coordinate 56,960 of CAJUAC010000004.1, forward strand.
GGCGGCAGCCGGAGTCCTACAAGTGCCAATCCCCTAGATCAGAACCCCGTAGGGATGGCAGTTCACGGGGCAGCGCAGCTCTTCCCCTGTACCCAATGTCCGCAGATCCCCCGTAAACAGGGGGGCCTGGGGTCTCCCCAGCGACTTTTTGCTACTTTTTCCTCGTGGAAAAAGTAGGCCCGCCCCGGCAGGGGCAAATAAAGAAAAGGAGTACTACAATGGATTTCGCACAAGCCAGTTGTACCGAATTTGTCACCGTCCTCGCCTCCAATGCCCCCGTCCCCGGCGGCGGCGGTGCCTCCGCCCTGGTAGCCGCCATCGGCACGGCCCTGGGCAACATGGTCGGCTCCCTCACCGTGGGCAAGAAGAAGTACGCCGACGTGGAGGCGGAGATCATCGCCCTGAAGGCCAAATGTGACAGCCTGCAAAAGGATCTCCTCGACCAGATCGCCGCCGATGCCAAGGGCTTCGAGCCCCTTGCCAAGGCCTACGGCATCCCCAAGGACGATCCCAACCGGGGCCAGATCCTGGAGGACGCCACTATCGTCGCCTGCCAGGTGCCCATGAAAATCATGGAGCTGTGCTGCGAGTCCCTGGATGCCATCCAGGTCTTTGCCGAGAAGGGCAGCCGCCTGGCGGTCAGCGACGCAGGCTGCGGCGCTGTGTGCGTCAAGGCCGCCCTCCAGGCCGCTTCCCTGAACGTCTTCATCAATACCAAGACCCTCCAGAACCGTGAGCTGGCCGAGGAAATGAACAAGAAGTGCCTGGACATGCTGGAGAAGTACTGCGCCATGGCCGACGGTATCTTTGAGACCGTCAAGGCCGGATTTTTTAAATAAGAGAGGAAAAAAGAACCATGGCTAAACAGCTTTTAGGAAAAGAAGTCAACGCGGAGCTGAACGCCCGCATCATCGCCGACTGCGAGGCCGTCAAGGCCAAGGGCGTGAACCCCACCCTGGCCATCGTCCGCTGCGGCGAGCGGCCCGACGACCTGAGCTATGAAAAGGGCGCTACCAAGCGCGCCGAAACCCTGGGCGTGGCAGTGGAGAAGTTCGTCCTCCCCGAGAATGTCTCCAAGGAGGAGCTCCTCAAGGTCATCGATGAGATCAACGCCAACGATAAGATCCATGGCGTGCTCCTCTTCCGTCCCCTGCCCAAGCACCTGAAGGCCGACCAGGATGAGATCTGCAACCGTCTGGATCCCCGCAAGGACGTGGACGGCATGACCGACCTCTCCAACGCCGGTGTATTCATGGGCAAGGAGCTGGGCTTTGCCCCCTGCACCCCCGCCGCCTGCATGGAAATCCTGGCCCACTACGGCATTGACTGCACCGGCAAGAAGGCGGTGGTCATCGGCCGCAGCCTGGTGGTCGGAAAGCCCCTGGGCATCATGCTCATGGGGAAGAACGCCACCGTCACCACCTGCCACACCCGTACCAAGGATGTGCCCGCAATCACCAAGGAGGCCGATATCCTGGTCTCCGCCGCCGGTGTGTTGGGCAGCCTGACCAAGGAGTATGTCCGCCCCGGCCAGATCGTGGTGGATGTCTCCATCAACTGGGACGAGGCCAAGGGTGGCATCGCTGGTGACGCCGCCTATGAGGAGGTAGAGCCCATCGTGGAGGCCATTACCCCGGTGCCCGGCGGCGTGGGGGCTGTGACGACCTCCGTGCTGATCGGCCATGTGGTCGAGGCTGCCAAGCGTACCCTCGGCTGATCGGGGGCTGGAAACCTTGAAAAACGACTCCGTTAAGACCATCCGCCTGTTCCTTATGGCTTCGTCCGCTGCGTTTATGATTGCCGCCGGGCTGGCCCCGGACCGGGGGGAAATGATGACGGGCCTCGCAACCATCCTGATGTCCCCCGCACAGCTGACCAAGGACTACTTTGCCATCGGCAGCGTATCCGGTACGTTCCTGAATATGTCCCTGGTGGGGTGGGTGTGCGCGGCTATGGCCTGCCTGCCCGGTGCGGTGGTCAACGGCGCAACCATTGCCGCCTACTTCCTCACCGTAGGGTTCTCCACCTTTGGCATCAACTTCCTGAACATCTGGCCCTTCTTCCTGGGCGTGATGCTCCACGCGCTGGCCCGGAAGGAATCCTTCGCCAAGTACGACAATCTGGCGATGTTCTCCACCGCCCTCTGCCCCCTGGCCAGCGAGCTGCTGCTGCGTTACCCCAGCGGCAGCGAGGTGCGGGGCGTCACCCTCTCCGGCGTGGCGCTGATGCTGGTGGTAGGGATTCTCATCGGGTTCCTGACCCCGGCCATGGCCGCCCATTCCCCCAACGTCCACAAGGGCTATGACCTTTACTCTGCCGCCCTGCCCGGCGTGCTGCTGGGCCTGATGGCTGTGGCGGTGCTGTACAAGACTCTGGGCAACACCGTGCCGGAGATTACCGCCACCCTGGGCGAGAGCAGCCCGGCGGTTGTGTGGACCTTCTGCGGCGTGTTCTTCGCCCTGTGCGTCCTGGCGGGCTTCTGGCGCAACGGCAACAGCTTCCAGGGGTACATGGACCTGCTGCGCGATACCGGACATAAGGCGGATTTTACGGCCAAGTACAGTGCGGGTCTGGCAATCATGAACGTGGGGGTTTACGGCCTGTTCATTTGCGCCTATTACATCCTGGTAGGGGCGTCCTTCAACGGCGTGACCTTGGGGATCATCTTCTGCATGGTTTGCTTTGGCGCGGCAGGGGCCCATCCGGGCAACGTGTGGCCGATTATGGTGGGCTATATCCTCGCCTCCCTGGCGGCTACCCAGCTCTTTGGAGGCGTGTTCCCTGTCAACGCCCAGGCGATCCTGGTGGGGCTGTGCTTTGCCAGCGGGCTGGCCCCCATTGCCGGGGACTACGGCTGGTGGGCAGGGATCCTGGCCGGCGCGGGCCACTACGCCCTGGTAACTTCCATCCCGGCCATCCATGGCGGCTTCAGCCTCTATAACGGCGGCTTCACCGCACTGGTGATTGCTGTCATCCTGGTGCCCCAGCTGGAGACCTTCTGCAAGAATAAGGAACAGCGGCTGGCGGCAAGAAAATCCTGAGCAACCCCTGATTCCATACCATAAGGAGCGATGCGCTATGACCAAGCAGACCGTCCGCGCCGAAATGGCCGCACGGGTAAAAAACCTCTCCCCGGTCTACTGCCAGGAGGCAGATGAGGCCATCTGCCGCTGGGTCAGCCAGTCGGCACAGTACCGGGAGGCAAAGACTGTCTTCTGCTATATAGGCACAGAGCGGGAGATTGACACAATGGCCCTGCTGCGTGCCGCCCTGCGGGACGGCAAGACCCTGGCCGTGCCCCTGTGCCTGCCGGAAAAGGGGATCATGGAGGCCCGGCGGATCGGGGGCCTGGGGGACTTGGTCAGCGGGCGCTACGGCATCCTGGCCCCCCGGCTCAACTGCCCGGTGGTGGATCCGGCATCCCTGGACCTGGTGATCGTCCCCTGCTGCACGGGCAACGCAAAAGGGCAGCGCCTGGGTTACGGCGGCGGCTACTATGACCGCTACCTCCCCCAGACCAGGTGCCCCGCTATGCTGCTGTGCCGCCACCAGCTGGAGCGGGAGGATCTGCCCATGGAGGCCCACGACGTGACGATGGACTTCCTGGTGACAGAGCGGGGGATCACCGCCTGCCAGAGGGAAACCGCATAATACTCATAACAGGAAGCCGCAATCTCAGACAGAGGTTGCGGCTTCCTGTTGTTTTCCTGCCATATGAAAGGGGATGTTGTTTCTCGTCTTGACAAAATCCGCCGGTTTGTGTAAACTATGTAACGGATGCAACAGTATCATATGAAACTATAAAATATACGGAGGAAAAGCTCATGACAGACACCGCACTGGACAAGCAGCAGCGAAGGAAGGACATGATGCTCTTAGACCCCCTGCCCAGGGTCATCACCAAAATGGCCGTGCCATCCATCATCTCCTTCCTGATTACATCTATCTACAACCTGGCGGACACCTATTTCGTCAGCTCCCTGGGCACCAACGCCACTGCTGCGGTCAGCGTCAACGCCTCCTTGGATCAGATCATCATGATGGCCGGTTCCATGCTGGCCGTCGGCGCAAACAGTTACATCGCCCGCCTATTGGGCGCACGGAAGGAGGAGAAGGCCAACAGCGTCCTCTCCACCGCCTTTTTCCTGGCAATGGGCTTTGGGCTGGCTGTCACCGTGCTGGGGATTTCCTTCATGACGCCTATGGTCCGGCTGTTGGGGGCAACCGGTACCTGTGAGCAGTACGCCATCGATTACGCTACCTATGTGGTCCTGGTGGCCCCCTTTATGGCGGCCAGCTTTGTGATGAACCAGTGCCTGCGGGCAGAGGGCAGTGCCGTCCTGTCCATGGTGGGCATGGGCTTTGGCGGCATCCTCAACTGCTTTCTGGATCCACTGTTCATCTTTGTCTTGGACATGGGCGTGACTGGGGCCTCTATGGCCACCGCCATCTCCAAGCTGGTGAGCTTCTCAATCCTCATCTTCCCCTACCTCACCCGCCGCAGTATGCTTCGCATCTCCCCTCGCGCTTTCCACTGCGGGGACAGCATCCTCTATCAGATTGTCACGGTGGGATCCTCCTCCATGTTCCGCTCTGGGCTGGCGGTGGTCTCCGCTATTGTGCTGAATAATATCGCCGGCAGCATCTCGGACTCCGTCCTGGCCGGCATCGGCGTATCCACAAAGATCCTGATGTTCCCCTTTGGTGTCATCCTGGGCTTTGGCACCGGGTTCCAGCCGGTGGTGGGCTTTAACTGGGGAGCTAAGCGGTATGACCGGGTGATGGAGGGCTACCGTTTTGCAGCCCGGACCGCCCTGCTGGGGGCGGCGGCCATGGGGCTGCTGTTGGGGATCTTTGCCAGGCCGCTGATTGTCCTGTTCGCCCAGAGTGACCCGGCTATGCAGGAGGTGGGGGCATTTTGTATCCGGCTCCAATGTGTAGCCCTGCCCATCCACAGCTGGGTGGCTGTGGTGAACATGCTCTGTGCCGGATTGGGCCATGCCAGGGGTGCCCTGCTGCTGTCCACCTCCCGGCAGGGCACCTGCTTCCTGCCTATTGTCTACCCCATGGCCTATTTCTGGGGCGCCAGCGGGGTAGCTGCTGTCCAGGCGGTGGCAGATACCCTGACCCTGCTCCTGGCACTGCCGCTGGTGCGCAGTATTAAGCGGAAGATCCGGCGGGCAGAGGAGGAGGCGGGCGCTGGGGAGGAGGTGCGGCTGTGATGGATCCTGTACTCTCCAGCCTGCTGCGTATCAACCGCCAGCGGCTGCTGGCCCTCCGGCGCAGCCTGGCCCCCTACCGATACGTGGGCGTTATGCACCTGATTGTCCTCTACACTGGCCGCAGCCCAGGCGCACGGCAGGAGGACATCGCCTGCTTTTACGCTGTGGACAAGACCAGCGTGGCCCGGGATGCCCGGCGGCTGGAGGATATGGGCCATCTCCGCCGGGAGGTTGATCCTGGCAACCGCCGCCAGTACCAGCTGTTTTTGACAGAGGCAGGACAGGGGATGATCCCTGTCCTGGAGCAGGCCTACACGGCATTTGCCGCCAAAATTTCCGCCGGTATTGCCCCAGAGGACTGGCAGCACCTGCAAGAGCTGCTCAAGCGCCTGGAGGGCAACAGCTGTGGGGACACTGGCAATCTATAAAGCAGCAGCAAGGCTCAAAGCAGAAAGCGGCCCCTCTTTCTCAGAGGGGCCGCCGGTTGCTTATCTGTATGGGGATCAGCCGACGCGCTTCGCGCCGACATAATATCCGTTGTAATAGTCCTCGCTTAGGCTGCTGATACGCACATACTTGCCGCTGGAGCCGGAGGAGGCGTGGACAAACTCGTTGTTGCCGATATAGATACCCACATGGGAGCAGGCCTTGCCCTTGCTGCGGGAGGGGTCACAGAACATCACCAGGTCGCCGGGCTGGAGATCCGACCGCTCCACATAGGTGCCGCTGTTGTTCCACTGGGAGGTGGCGGAGTGGGGCAGGCTGTAGCCAAAGAGGCTGAAGATATACATGGTAAAGCCGGAGCAGTCAAAGCCCTTAGAGGAGGCGCCGCCATAGGCGTAGGGGGTGCCCAGATACTTCAGGGCGGTATCCGCAATGTCGGAGCCAATGGCGCTGCCAGCGCTGCTGCCGTCATAGACACGCAGGAAGTCGTTCCTTATGTAGCCGGTGTTCCCCTGGCAGTTGACGGCATACCAGCCGTCCTCCAGGGAGAGCAGATCCACCACTGCCCCCGCATACACCTTGGTGACAATCCCGGCGTCAGTGCTGGGGGCGGAGCGGACATTCACGCAGTCGCCGGTGATGATGCCCTGGGGATCCACCAGAGGGATGCCGTCAACTGCCACATAGTCGGCGTTGACATAGCCCTGCTGGCCATTCCACTCCATTTCACACCAGCCGCCCGACACGTCCACAATGGTCATCTCCTCCCCCTCGCTGATGATGGAGAGGACGGCAGCGTCGGTGCCCGGGGCGGAGCGGAAGTTCACACCTGTGCCAGTCACCACGCCGGTCTGGCCGGCAGCGGTATCTGCAACAGGCGGGGGGGCTGCGGGAGTGCTGCTGCCGCTGATAGCGGGGGTGTAGGTTAAAAACTCAGCGGAGACATACCCGGAGCAGCTGCCCCAGCTGATCTGGAACCAGTCGCCCAGATCCTCGTGGACCTGTACCTGGGTGCCCTCCAGCAGATAGGAGACCGTGGAGGCATCTGTGCTGGGCTCGGTGCGTACACGCAGGGAATCGGCTTCTACTACGCCGGTGCCGATCTCCGCGGCCGCAGCGGTAGCAGTCATCATGGCGGCCGCCAGCGCGGCCAGGGCAGTCGCCTTGCTCAGTAGCTTTCTCATTCGTGTGAACCTCGTCTCTGTTGTGTCTTTTGTAGAAATGATTTACTTGCCCGCCAGGGCCCGCTCCAGCCAGATCGCGGAAATATCCATCGCGTCGTAAAGGCTGTTCTTCTCGCTGCGCTTCACCACACGGTCGCGGCTCTTCAGGTCCGGGGCGGTACGCTGGAGCTCAACAGAGACCTTGGTTGCGATCTCGAGATCCTTTTCCTTCCGGGTTTCCTTTACCTGCATTAATATAATATGGGAATCCGCCATGGAGCCGTAATAGATCATCTTATCCACACGGCGCAGGGGATGGTTTCTGTAGGTGAGTCCTTCGGTGCTTTGTGCCATCCGCTCACATCCTTCTTTCCTGAATTTGGTTTGTCACATTTGTAACCGAATTGTAACACATCGTTTTCGTTCTGTCAACACTTCCGGGAAAATTCCATGGCTGGAAATTTCAGGCAGGGGCGGGCTGCCGCATTTTTTCGTTGTAACAGGGCCCATGTTGTGGTAAACTGTCAGGGAGAACCGATAGTGGAGGGGGATGCGGCTTATGAAGAAGGGAAAGGCCCGGCTGGCGGCACTGCTGCTGGCGCTGCTGCTGGCGGCCAGCCTGGCTCCGGCCAAGGGGCGTGCGGTGCTGGAAGGGGTCTACTTCACAGCGGTCAACGAGCAGCTTCTGGATTTAAGCAGCGATACCATGCCGTTCCTCTCCGGCGGTGTGTGGTATGTGCCCAGCCGCCTCTTTGTGGGGACGGACCTGGGGGTAAACTATGTGCCGAACTATACGCTGGGCCTGGAAATCCTCTACACCAACAAGACAGACCTGCGCTTTGACCTGGAAGGGCAGTATTCCTTTGACCGCAGCGGGAATACCTATAACGACTATGCCATTGAGCGGGGCGGTGTGGTGTTCTTCCCCCTGCCCCGGGTGTGCAGGCGCTTCGACCTGCGCTGGAGCATTACAGAGACGGACACCGTACCCCTCATCCGGGTCACAAGTGCCAGCGCCATCCTGGATGACCGGGACTTCATTGACGCCGCTGCCGGGCAGATGAGCAGCCGCTACGCGGAATATGAGAAGGCCGTGTCCTCCGGCGGCGGGAGCGAGGGGATCCCGCCTGCGGTGGATCCGCCAGCCCAGGCTGCGGAGGGGCAGAAGGTCTATCTGATCGTAGACAGCCAGTCCCCGCAGGATACCCGCTCTGTGCTGGCACTGCTTGGGGCGCATCAGGCCACGTTCCTGCTGACGGCAGAGGAGATGGAGGATGGCGACCTGCTGCGGGCCCTGGTGGCAGGGGGGCACGGCATTGCGCTGGAGGCTCTGGGCGAGACGGACAGCGAGCTGGAGTATGAGGTGGCACAGGCGCGGGCGCTGCTGTGGCAGGCCTCGTGCAGCTGGCTGGAGCTGGTCTGGTGTACCAACCGGACGGATGCAAAGGCGGTGCTGGGGGAGCTGGGGTGCGTGGAGGTAGCTGCGGACCTCTCCGCCGGGGCTGGGCTGGGGCAGCCCAGCCAGGCGGCTGTGCTGATGCGCTCCATCGGGCGTTACCGGGAGGATGTCGCGGCATTCCTGGGCAGCAGCGGGGCGTGCCTGGGCGGCCTGCCCACCCTGCTGGAGGCCCTGTCTGAGGGGGGCTACCGGATCTGCGCCTGGCGGATTGGCGGCCGGTAGGCCGCAGTTTACAAAAAGTTCAAGCAAAAATTCTAAACTCGGATATAATTGGAATGATTACTATCAGAAAGTCCCCGGCTGCCACCCGGCGCGGGGCGGGAGGGTGCATATGGCGAGAAAGATTCTGGTCGTGGAGGACGACCACAATATCTCCGACCTGATCCGGATGTACCTGGAGAAGGAGGGCTTCGAGATCCAGGCAGTCTTTGATGGGGGCAGCGCAGTGGAGACCTTCCGCTCCATGCAGCCGGATATGGTGCTGCTGGATCTGATGCTGCCGGTCATGGACGGCTGGGCGGTGTGCAGCAAGATCCGCGAGACAAGCCGCACACCAATCATTATGATTACCGCCAAGAGTGAGGTCTTCGACCGCATCCAGGGCCTGGAGATGGGGGCGGACGACTATATCGTCAAGCCCTTCGAGATGAAGGAGCTCATTGCCCGCATCAACGCGGTGCTCCGGCGCACGGAGATCCCCGAGGACACCCGCAAACGCCTGGTCTTTGACAAGCTGGAGATCAACCTGGACTCCTATGAGCTGACCGTGGACGGGAAGAAGGTGGATACCCCGCCCAAGGAGCTGGAGCTGCTCTACCACCTGGCCTCCACGCCCAATCGGGTGTACACCCGCAACCAGCTGCTCGACGAGGTGTGGGGCTTCGACTATTTCGGCGACAGCCGGACTGTGGACGTACACATCAAGCGCCTGCGGGAGAAGGTGGAAAACGTCTCCCCCCAGTGGGCGCTGAAAACTGTATGGGGTGTGGGCTATAAATTTGAGGTAGCGCCGAAGGCATAGCGGCGCGGCAGAAAGGGGGCGTCCCAATTGGGCAGGTTTAACGGCATCTACTGGCGCACATTCACGGTAACAGTGGGGATGGTGGCGCTGACCCTGGTGCTGCTGGGCGCCTCCTTTTTCGCGCTGACCTACAGCTATATTATGAGTGAGAAGCGGGGCGAGCTGGAGGACAAGGCCGAGGTCATCACCCAGCTCGCCGTGAGCGCCTACGAAAAGCCGGATATGTTGCAGATCTGGGGCGGCGCGTACACCGACCTGGCGGAGCTGCTGGATGTGGCCCAGCGTATGAGCGACACCAATTTCCTCATCTGGATGCCCAGCCTAGGCGGATATATCAGCACAGACCTCAGTATCAACAATACGACCTTCAGCCTCCCCAGGGACATCACGGCCCGCCTCTCCAAGGGGGAGCGCTACGCCGGGACCACCGATCTGGGGATTTACGAGAAGCCGCGCTTCGTGGTGGCGGTCCCCGCCCGCACCAGTGAGACGGGCATTGTGGTAGGCCCGGTCCTGGCTATCGCGGAGCCCAACGCCATGACCGAGATGTGGGGGGCGTTTATGGGCATCTTCGGCATGACTGCCATTACCGTACTCCTCATCGCCTTTGTGGCCACCGCCACCACCACCATGCAGCAGACCAAGCCGATCCGGGACATGGCCGCCGCTGCCCGCCGCTTCGCCGATGGGAACTTTGACGCCAGAGTCCACAACACCGGCCGGGAGGACGAGATCGGGGAGCTGATTGACGCCTTTAACGCCATGGCCGACTCCCTGCAAAAAACGGAGCAGCAGCGCCGGGAATTCATTGCCAACATCTCCCATGAGCTGAAAACCCCCATGACCACCATCGCCGGCTACGCCGACGGCATCCTGGACGGGGTCATCTCCCCGGAGGAGGAACAGCAGTACCTGTCCATCATATCCACAGAGAGCCGCCGTTTGAGCCGCCTGGTGCGCCGGATGCTGGATGTCAGCCAGCTACAAAGCAGGGATCTCATCAAGCAGAAGGTCCCCTTTGACCTGTCCGAGTCCATGCGGCGGGTGCTGGTATCCATGGAGAAGAAAATTACTTCCCGGGGGTTGGATGTGGACGTACAGATCCCGGAGGACCCGGTCATCGTACTGGGGGACAACGACTTGCTCACCCAGGTGGTATACAACCTGCTGGAAAATGCCGCCAAGTTTGCCGCCCAGGGCAGCACCCTCTTCCTGGGCCTGGCCAGGCAGGGGGAGAAGGCCATTGTCACTGTGCAGAATACCGGTGAGACCATCCCTGCCGAGGAGCTGCCCCTGCTGTTTGAGCGGTTCCACAAGGCGGATAAGTCCCGCAGCGGGGACAAGGACGGCGTAGGCCTGGGCCTCTACATTGTCCGCACCATCCTGGAGCAGCATCGGGAGAAAATCACCGCCGCCAGCGAGGACGGCGTCACCACCTTCTCTTTTACCGTCCAGCTGGCGGAGGAGAAGACGAAAGGCATGAAGGAATGACGCAGATGGACATCTATGAGCAGCACGAGATTGTATTCACCTACCGCCCGCCGGATCCTCCGGAGCCGGTAGTGCTCCGCTATGAGCGGGAGTTGCCGGAGGTCATGCGCCCGAAGCCGGATCCGCCCCCGCCGCCGGATCTGGAGCAGTGGCGCGCCGCCATCGCCCCGCCGGAGGAGAAGAAAAAGGGCCGGTGGGGGGTGCGCCTGTTTGTAGGGATCTCCCTCCTGGTGGCGATGGTGTGCCTGGGCCTGGGCGTGTGGTACATGGAGCAGTACGGCTGGGCCCTGCCCGGCAGCGGGCCGTCTGCGTCTGCGGACAACAGGCCGGATGAGGCCCCGCCCCGGGATGACGGCGGCTACTATACCTTCGATACCAGCATGGAGGACGGGGAGATCACCATTGCGCGCTACCCCAACGGCGGCCATGTGCGTCTGGAGCTGGTCAGCTCAGAGGGCCTGCCGGAGCTGACGCCCGCAGAGGTCTACGAGAAGATGACATCCTCCACCGTTACTGTGCTGGGCCGGCAGTCCCCGGCCTATAACAGTGTGGGCACCGGCATTATCTTCAGCGAGGACGGCTACATCCTCACCAACTGCCATGTGATCAGCGGGTGCAGTGCCTGTAAGGTGCTGGTGACGGACAGCTACGGGGTGGACACCCAGTACGACGCAAAGCTGGTGGGCTTTGATGAGGATATGGATCTGGCTGTCCTGAAGGTCGAGGGCCGCAGCCTGCCAGCGGCAGAGTTCGGCATCTCCGACGATTTGCAGGTGGGGGAGCCGGTCTACGCCATCGGCAACCCCCTGGGGGTGGATCTGCGCAACACCATGACCAGCGGTATCGTCTCCGCCATCAACCGGGATGTGGACGTGGATGGTGTGACCATGACCCTGATCCAGACCAACGCCGCCCTCAACAGCGGCAACTCCGGCGGCCCCCTCATCAACCAGTTCGGCCAGGTGGTGGGGGTGAATACCATTAAGATGATGAGCGAGTACGACACCATCGAGGGATTGGGCTTCGCCATCCCCTCCAGCCTGGCCCTGCGCTGGGTCAATGATCTCATTGAATACGGGGAGCTCCAGCCCCAGCCGGTGCTGGGTGTGGACATCTCCCGCATCCCCGAGGAGCTGGGCGACGGCGCCACCGGCCTGCGGGTGCTGACCGTAACCCGGGGCCTGAGCGGCGACAATGCGGGGCTCCTGCCGGGGGACTACATCGTGGCTTTTGCTGGGGAGCAGGTCTCCAGAACGGAGCAGATCCTGGCCATCCGCCGCAACCTGCGGGTAGGCGACCAGGTTCCGGTCCGGATCTGCCGGAATGGGGAATACCTGGAGCTGACCATGACCATGCTGGCAGAGCCTGCTGGTGCGGACGAAAAGGAGGAGGAGGGATGACCCCCGATGTCCTGGCCTTTTTCGGCCAACATATGGAGGCGCTGCCCCTCTATGAGCGCCTTGCCCAGCAGATCCTTGCGGAAGCTGGGGAGGTGCGCATCAAGGTGCAGAAGACGCAGATTGCCTTTGCCAACCGGCACAACTTTGCCTTTGTCTCCTTCCTGCCTGTGCGGAAGGCAAAGGAGCGGCCGGAGCACTACATTGTGGTGACAATCGGCCTGGGCCGCCGCCTGGACTCCCCACGGGTGGACGCAGCGGTGGAGCCCTACCCCAACCGCTGGACCCACCATATCCTGATCGCCTCCCCGGAGGAGATCGACGGGGAGCTGATGGGCTGGATCCGGGAGGCCAGCAGCTTTGCGGCAGCTAAGCGGTGACGCCTATGAATACAGGTTCTTACAGAAGGGCAGGGGTTATGCGCCGGTGTGAAACAAATCCCCCCAGGCCCCCGCTGTTTCCCTTGCCTGGCGGGGGTGGATGTGGTATACTCGGCTTAGGATACTTTTATTGCTTTAAAAGGAGGACGCAACCATGCTTCGCATCGATTTAGCCAACAGCTCCGCACAGGTGGAGGATTACAGTCAGGAACTGCAAAAGGCCCACACCGATCTCCAGGAGGCCACCGGCCGGGGCAGCGACTTCTTAGGTTGGGTGAACCTGCCCAAGGACTACGACAAGGCGGAGTACCAGCGCATCCAGGCCGCAGCGAAGAAGATCCAGGGTGACAGCAAGGCCCTGGTTGTCATCGGCATCGGCGGCAGCTACCTGGGCGCACGGGCCGCTATCGAGCTGATCGGCTCGAACAACTACAACCTCAAGAAGAAGGGCACCCCCAACATCTACTTCTCCGGCAACGGCCTGTCCGGCGACAGTATGCAGGAGATCGTGGATCTGATCGGTGACGACGACTTCTCTGTGAACGTCATCTCCAAGTCCGGCACCACCACCGAGCCCGCCGTGGCCTTCCGCTTCTTCAAGGCGCTGCTGGAGAAGAAGTATGGCAAGGAAGGGGCTGCAAAGCGCATCTACGCCACCACCGACAAGGCCCGCGGGGCCCTCAAGTCCCTGGCGGACGCGGAGGGCTACGAGACCTACGTGGTGCCTGACAACGTGGGCGGCCGTTTCAGCGTGCTGACCGCCGTGGGCCTGCTGCCCATCGCTGTGGCGGGCATTGACCTGGACGAGCTGATGCGCGGCGCGGCGGACATGATGGAGACCTGCCGCAAGGCCAGCCTGGCGGATAACCCCGCCTGGCAGTACGCCGCTGCCCGTTCGGATCTGTACCGTAAGGGCAAGAAAATTGAGATCTTGGCCGCCTATGAGCCCCGGGCCCGGTTCTTCGCCGAGTGGTGGAAGCAGCTCTATGGCGAGAGTGAGGGTAAGGAGGGCAAGGGCCTCTTCCCCGCCAGCGTGGAGTTCACTGCGGATCTCCACTCCATGGGCCAGTATATCCAGCAGGGTGAGCGGCACATGTTTGAGACCGTGATCCGCTTCGGCGCCAGCGCCCACCAGCTGTGCGTCCCCCGGGACGAGACAGACGGCGACGGCCTGAACTTCCTGGCCGGCAAGGACATGGACTTCATCGCCACCCAGGCCATGGACGGCACCCTCCTGGCCCACGTGGAGGGCGGCGTGCCCAACCTGATTGTCCGCGCCGGCGAGATCAACGCCTACACCTGCGGCGAGCTGATCTACTTCTTTGAGTACTCCTGCGGCCTGAGCGGCTATCTGCTGGGCGTCAATCCCTTCGACCAGCCTGGCGTGGAGGCCTACAAGAAGAACATGTTCGCCCTGCTGGGCAAGCCCGGCTATGAGGAGATGGGTGAGCAGCTGCGCAAGAAGCTGGGCCAGTAAGGACGGCGATCATCCTTTTCTTTTGCAAAAGAAAAGGATCAAAAGAAAACTATTCCGGGGCGGTACGCACTGCGTACCGCCCCGGTCTCTGTTTATATGAGATAGTTTTGTTCCAGGATCCAGCCGCCCTCATAGGGGGAGAGAACTGCGCACATGGATTGGTTGAAGGAAATGTCCAGCCCATCGCCGCCCTTCTCCCACACGTTCGCCGTGTAGTAGAGCGTGACATGCCCGTCAGAGAAGCGCATCCCGCTGTCAAAATGGTAGAGCTGCATCTCCGTATCTCCCCGCTGGCTGTAGTAGGCGTCGTAGTTCGGGAGGTACGTGCCCAACATGCCCCCGCTGGCGCGGAGCAGCGCCTCCCCCTCATCGCGGACGATGAGGTAGTTGGCCGCGAGGTAGTCCGTAATATAGTCTGTTGTCAGCTTGCGGGCATCCAGATAGAGCGAGCCGCCGATGGCCTCCTCCACGGCGGCAGTTTCCTCCTCTGTCATTTCCTCCGCGCCGCCGTTGTGGTCGTAGAAGAGTACTGGGAGGAAGTCGCCCAGGGCCAGGATGTCATCCTTGGTCTGGAGGGGCCGGAGGGGGAAACGCAGCAGGCCATTATGCTCCACAGTGTTGAAGTAGCCCGCAAACCTCTCCAGCTCCTGTGGGGTCAGCTCGCTGTAGCTGCCGCCCCGCCAATCGCCGGCGGGCTTGTCGAAGGTCTCCGTATCCGTCCTTCCACTGCTGTCAGACAGGTCCTTGGTGTCCCGCCGGGCCAGGTAGAGCTGGCCGGAGGGGGCGTAGCGGTAGGATTCCGTATAATAGGTGGGGCCTGCGTGGGTTTCGCAGACAAGCTGCTGGTTGGCGGCGTCCACCGTCATGGGGCCCAGGAGCCAGAAGGCAAAGTCAAAGCCCCCGGTATCCGGGTTATAGGTCCAGTAGTAGTAGGGCAGGTTATAGGCGGTGACGGACGCCTGGAGGCCGATATCCAGATACCCGTCAAAGTTCACATCCTCCAGCGTCAGCCCGCCGTCCGCGTTCCAGCAGTCGGTATAGACGGCCTCCTTCTCTGTCAGCCAGTCCGGATGGACCAGGGCAATGGCGTCCGCGACGGCAAATTCACGGGAGCCTCCGTCAGACGGGGTCCACACCACCCGGCTGACCCCCCAGCTGCCGCCAGATTCCGGCCTGCGGCCATAGAGGTCGAGCTGCCCGGCCACACCGCCGCCCAGCTCTGCCCGCTCGGTGTAGAGCAGCGTATCTCCGGACCACTGGGTGGCCTGGATCTGCCAGACAGTGGCCTCACTGCCCTCCACCGGGCTCTGTCGCAGCAGCAGCCGCACCGTCTGCCCGTCACAGGCGGCCTCCAACAGGCAGCTTGTCTCCCCTGCAAAGGTGTAGAGGGTGCTGACCTCACCTGTGGCAGCATACTCCCTGTTGAGATACTCCAGGGCCGTGCCCTGAGGCTCGGTCGCCCAGGTATTGTGGCCGTTCAGATAGTCCGCGAGGAACTCATCCGTCCGGGCGGGCCAGCCCTCCGCGTCGGTCAGGCGCATCCCATAGGCGGCATAGCACACGGTATACTCCTCCCAGGTGTAGCCCTGGTCCACCTCCCAGGGCTGGGACTGCCCCTCCATCCATTGGCCGCCGGGCTCACCGGCAGGCTCATGGAAGAGAAGGCCCCAGCCCTCCCGGACCACCGCCTCGCCATCGGCGGGGATCAGCCGGTAGCCCAGCTGCCAGGCGCTATAGGTGACACCATCCACCTCCCAGCTGCCCTGGCTGGTGAGGTAGTCAATGCTCCGGCTGGTGATCTGTAGGTTTTGCTCCTGCTCCAGGGCTTGGACGTCGGCATCCATGACCTGCCGGACCCAGGCGTCGGCGGCTTCATCGTCCGGAGGGGCCGGGGGAGCGGGGATGGCGGCATCCTTTATTGGTTTGTCCGTCTCCTGGCGCAGCCCAAAGGTGCAGGCCGCGGTTACGGTGAGCACCAGGGCAATTGCCAGCGCAATCCCGCCCCACCGGCGGCCCCGCATCCCCAGGATATTGCGGAAACGCTCCTTCATCACCGGCGCCCCGCCATAGAAATGGGTGGACAGGGCGGAGCGGCCCAGCCCCTTTTGCCGCCGCACAGCGGCCAGTAGGGTTTCGCTGTAGGCCCGGCGCGTCTCCGCATCCGCACCAGCCATCACCAGGTCGTCACAGGTCAGCTCCAGATCCGCTTCTGCCTCCCGGGCCAGCAGGTATGCCAGCGGGTTGAACCAGTGCAGGGCATTGGCGGCCAGCAGCATCAGCTTATACCAGAGATCCCTCCGCCGGTAGTGGGTCAGCTCATGGCGCAGGATAAAGCGCAGCTCCTGGGGGGTGTAATCCTCTGTAGGCAGGAAGAGGCGCGCACGCAGCAGGCCAGCCAGCATAGGCGAGGCGGCGGCAGAACTGATGCGGAGGGCCGGGGCCCGCTTCAGCCCCATTTCCTGCCATGTTTCTCTGTAGAGCTGGGAGGTTTCCTCCCCAGGGGCCCGGCCCCACCGTCCGGCCCGGCGGAGGAGCAGCAGCGTCCCCAACAGGCGGTGGAGGAGGTAGGCAGCCCCACCAGCCAGCCAGAGGAGGGGGAGGAGGGTGTCCAAGGGCAGTGTCCGGCCCGCCGTCTCGGACGGTATGGCCGCGGGCCGCCCAGCGGGGCTGGCGGGCCGTTGGAGACTGACTCCTTCCTCACGGCTGACATGCAGCTCCATAGAGGGCACGGCGATGACAACCGGGGGCGTCGCCTCTGCCGCCGGCAGCAGCTTCTCCCACTGCACCGGGGCCAGCAGGAGCAGGGCCGACATCGCCATCCACACCCAGTAGCGCCACTTGGCACTGTAGCGCCGGTCCAATGCGGGCTTGAGCAGCGTCAGTACCAGTGCCGCCGCCCCCACTGCCGCGCTCCATGTTACCACATCCAACAGGATTTCCATGCTCATTTCCCCTCCAACTCGTCCAGATACCGGCGCAGCTCCGCTAAATCGTCCTTCCCAATGGCCCTGCCGTCGTATAGGGAGGCCACCATCCCTGTAAAGCTGCTGCCATAGAGCCGGTCAATCATGCCCCGCCCCTCGGCGGCCTTGTAGTCCTGTTCACTGACCAGGGGGCTGTACCAGTTGCTCCGCCCCCGCTTCTCACAGGAAAGGAACCCTTTCTCCACCAGCCGGTTCATAGCCGTGATGACCGCTGGCAGGGCCCAGTCCCGGCTGCCGCGCAGCCGGTGATGGATGTAGGTGGACTGTACCGGCCCGCCAGCCTCCCAAATATATAGCATGATCTCCAGCTCCGCATCTCCCAACCGTTTCATAGCATCCTCCTATATATGTATTTTATACAGTCGTATAACTTGACTTTATTATACAATTGTATCTGTAAAAAGCAAGTTACAGTCCGGTAACAACCCCGCCCCTGCCCGAAAAACTGCCGGGGGATACTTTACGCCCCAGGAGGAATATGGTATACTATATCAATACCAAGAAAGGGGAGGGCTGCATATGGCAAACCGGGTTATCACCATTGGGCGGCAGTGCGGCAGCGGGGGGCACACCATCGGGAAGCTCCTGGCGCAGCGTCTGGGCCTGCCCTTTTATGACAAGAAGATCGTGGAGATGGTGGCCGCTAAAACCAAGCTGTCGCCGGAGTTTATCCGGTCCCATGGGGAGTATTTCCATGGCGGCTCCATCGGGCATATCATTGGCTATGGGACCCGTTTCCACAGCGGGGTCCTGAAGACCGGCAGTGCGCTGACCGACCAGCTCCATCAGGCCCAGTGCGAGATCATCCTGGAGGCGGCAGAGAAGGGGCCGTGCGTGGTGGTGGGCCGCTGCGCGGACTATGTCCTGGCAGGGAAGGTCCCCACGCTGGATGTGTTCATCCACTCGGAGATGCCCTATAAAATCAGCCGCAGTGTGGAGGAGCACAACCTGGAGCAGGAGCGGGCCGCAGCCATTCTCACCCGGCGGGACAAAGCCCGGGCCCATCACTACCGGTTCTACACGGACCAGAAGTGGGGGGATGCGAAGAACTACGACCTCTGCCTGGACAGCGGTACCCTGGGGGTGGAGGGCTGCGTGGCCATCATTGCCGGGGCCTACGAGCGGATGCGGCAGGGGGCGTGAGGCAGATGCATATGCGCTCCCAAAATACAAAAAAAGTGAAAAAAACACCGCCGCAACCAATAGTTGCGGGGAAATAGGTGGACGCAACCAGCTGTTTGTGCTATCCTGAAGGTGCTTCGGGAGGGTAGTATCCCAACGCAAGGGAGGTGTCAGACAATGCACCACATCAAAAGCGTGTTCCCTGTCGCTCTCCTGGTAGGGACGATTTTACTGGTCGGGCTGATTGCCCTGCTGATCTATCTGTTATCCCGCCTTCCCCGGGAGCAGAAATCCCGCAAGGAAAACCCGCAGTTTTATCAGTCCCTGGCGGAGGCCCTGAAGGCCCAGCGCACTGCCCACGGCATGACCCAGGAGCAGGTGGCGGAGGCGTTGGATGTTACCAGGCAGGCGGTAAGCAAGTGGGAGACCGGTGCTGCCGAACCCAGCACCTCCAATCTAATGGCGCTGGCAAAGCTCTATGGCATCGAATTGAGTGAGCTGCTGCGGGGGGTTCAGATGTAGGTCCTTCTGCGGCTCCACATAAATCAAAAATATGTAGGAGGTCATTCCAATGAACACAAAAACCTTTGTGGCCGGCATTTTGGCTGCATTCCTGCTGGCCGTCCCCGCGTCCGCCCACTGCGGCGGCCACGCGTACCGGCAGGTAAGCCAGCCTGCGGCCACAGCCTACCCGGTCTGCACGGTGGATGGCTGCACCACCGCCGGCTACCATTTCCACAACGGCACAACCTACTGCGGGGCCCATCATGAGAACGGTGTGTGTGGCGTTGGCTGCCTGGCCACCGCCTGCCCGACCTGCACGGTAGACGGCTGCACCATCGCTGGCCGCCATCTCCATGACGGCGCGGTCTACTGCGGGACCGAGCACGTAAACGGCGTATGCGACCTCAGCTGTCTGACCACAGCCAGCCCGGTCTGCACAGTGGATGGCTGCACCATTGCTGGCCGTCATCTCCATGACGGTGTGACCTACTGTGGGACCTATCACGCAAACGGCCTGTGCAATGCCAACTGCCTGCCTGCGGCTACGGTTGTCAGCAATGCTACCGTTGTCAGCGACAGCAGCGCCTCCACCTCCGGCAGCGCCTATACTGGCAGCTACTACGGCGGCCATCACGGTGGCGGCCATGGCCGCGGGCACTGCTGATTAGTCCGTATACCCGTTGGCTGACAGATTCCATTGAACCCGCAAAACGCCCCGCCGGATAACTCCGGCGGGGCGTCCTTTTATTTGATTAGATCTCCAGGTAGGAATCTGCGTACAGGTTGTGGTTCTTGATGATATCGCAGCTCTTGATGGTCTCCATCAGGCGCTGGTCGCAGGGGTTGACAATGGCGGAGGTCAGGCCCATGGTCATAGCCATGCCCACCATAGCGGCATCCATAATGGGACGGATGTGCTTGGGCATCCCGTTGGAGTTGTTGGATAGGCCGCCCGTGGACTTCAGGCCCTCATCGGAGAAGGCGCGGATGGCATTCAGCACGTCCATCTGCTTGTCCTGCATCCCCTTGATGACCAGGAACAGGGGGTCAAACCACAGGTCATCGGATTCCATGCCCAGGTGCAGGCCGCGCTCGAGCATGTTGTGGCAGTGCATCATACGCTCCTCGTTGTCCTTGGCAATGCCGTCGGCAGAGCACAGGGCAATGACAATGGCGTCGTTGGCCGCCGCCAGGTCGATGTTGCTGATGCGGCTGCCAGCGTCGGCGGAGTTGACGATGGGCTTGCCGTTGGTGCGGTTGTAGACCTTGATGCCCGCCTCGATAGCCTTCTGGTTGGCAGTATCCAGGGCCAGGGGCACATTGTTGAAGTTCTGCTGGAGCAGCTGTACTGCCCACTGCATCAGCTCGGGGCCGTTGGACTCAGCAGGCCCGATGTTGACATCCAGATAGGTGGCGCCGGCGGCAATCTGCTCGGCAGCACGCTTGAGGATGGGGGCCTCGTCATAGGTATCCATGGCCTTGCGGATGGCGGGGGAGATGCAGTGGATGCGCTCGCCGATGGTGACGAAGGTCTGGGCGTTGGGATCGTGGCCCTTGTATGTGACCGGCTTGTCGTCGATCTTGTAGGGGCCAGTGACCACGATGGGAGGTGCGGGGATGACCTTCTTGGGAGCGGGAGCGGGCTCCGCAGCAGCCGCACCGGCGGCAGGGGCTGCGCCCTTCTCCACGTAGTTCTTCTTCCACTCCTCATCGCGCAGGTACTTCACCAGCTGCACGGCCTCGGTGGTGCCCACGATGACGCTCCACTCAGGCAGCTTATCCTGGATTTCGCCCTTCATGACGGCTACCTTGCCGGGGATGATGAGGGCGCGGGACTTGATCTTGTTGTTGATGTCGGATTCGTCAAAGAACTTCTTGATGGAGGAGCTGGAGAACTTGCCGGCGGCCCAGGCGGTCAGCACGGACATGCCGGAGGCGTCGGTGATCAGCAGGTTCACAGGCATCTTGCTGCGCTCCAGCTCGCCGGAGACCAGGAAGTAGGTCAGGGCGAAGTCCACGGTCAGGCAGCAGGGGCTGTTCTCGTCGGCGCCGTTGATGGGATAGATGCCG
Source organism: uncultured Oscillospiraceae bacterium (assembly GCA_910583885.1). Taxonomy (GTDB): domain Bacteria; phylum Bacillota; class Clostridia; order Oscillospirales; family Oscillospiraceae; genus Pelethomonas. The sequence goes on from CAJUAC010000004.1 coordinate 77,694, forward strand.
GGGGCCACCTTCATGGGCTTCTGGGGGTCGGTGAAGATGTTCTGGCGCAGGCCGTACAGAGGCAGGGCCTTGGCGTAGGTCATCTCGGAGCAGACCACGATGGAGCCGTACTTGCAGGTGAACAGGCTCAGCAGGGCGGCCTCCAGGTGGGCATTGCCGTTGGAGAGGGAGGCCACGTTGACAATGGAGGGGTAGCCGAAGGTGCGGTCGCCGTCCTTCAGGGCGGCGCGGCGGATCTGGACAGCATTGGCATAGGCGTCCTTCACACTGGCCTCGCCCACATCCAGGATGAGGTTCTTATTGCCGGCGGCCTCCAGCTTCTCCACTACCTCGTGGAGCTGCTCCAGGCTCTCCGCCCGGACGCCCAGCAGGGCCTTTGCACCGGTGGCAACTGCGCTCATATCGGCATAGTTGTCCGCAGTCGCGCCATTGACGATGATCTCACAGCCGGCGGCGGCCTCGACGCCAGCCTTCATGGTCTCCACGTCGGTGCAGGAGAGAACCAGGGGACGGCCCAGGGCCTTGGCCTTGGAGACCAGGGCGGCGTAATCGGCGGGGGCCTTGTCTGCGCTGTGGCGGACATAGACCATCTCTACGTACATGCGCTCGCTGATGCGCTCATAGTCCACCTTGGAGATCCCGGCCAGGACCTCGTCCTGCTTGGCAGCGTCCATGCAGTCACAGACCTGGACGGCGTACAGGGTCTTGGAGACCAGGGTCTTCTCGTGGCGGCTGAGGACGGTCTCGCCGCCCAGGGCCAGCTCGCCGACCTTGTAGGACTTCATCGGGGGTGCGGTAGCCTCGCTCAGGGTGGAGAGGGCCTCGGCGGACATGTGGGGGCACTTCTCAATGGGGAGAGCGCCGGAGGCAACCTTCATGGCGAAGGCCATGCAAGTGGGGTTGCCGCAGTCCTTGCAGTTGGTTTTCGGGGTGAGCTTAAAAATGTCAAGACCTTTCAATGCCATGGTACGGGCCCTCCTTACATGAGTGCAGCAATCAGCTGCGCCGTGGTCTGAATCGAAACCGGGTGCCTGAGGATGACAGCGTCGCTGCCGTAGGCCAGACAGGCGGCGGCAGTCTCCACCTCCATGTCAATGCCGCGCTCCTCCTGGCAACCCCACTCGGGGGCGTCCGTCTCGGTCGCGGTGGCCTCCTTCACGCCCCAGGTCTCCACGCCCACGGGCGTGATGATGGGCATCTGGAGGGTGGCGTCATTCTGGCTGAGGGCGGCGGCCTTCACACGCTCAAGGGTGGAGACCACGTACTCAAAGCCGTAACCGGCGGCGGCAGAGCCCACGTTCATGGCGATGTTCTCGCCGTTCACACCCATCTGGGTGACGAGCACGTTGAGCTGCTTGGCCAGGTTGATATCCACAGCGGACTCCGCACCCACCTTCTGGCCGTAGGCCAGGCCGGCGCCGGCGGCGATGCCCTTGTAGTTCTCCTCCTTGGCACTGAGCACCAGGATGTTCTTGCCCTGGAGGGCCTCGGAGATCTTGGCAAAGAGGTCCGCATCCTTCTCGGAGTTCTTGCACCCGGCGACGACCAGCGGCTTGTCAACGACCTCGGCCACAGCCTTGGCGTCGCTGACGCAGTCCTCAATGGACTTGTTCTCGCCGTTGGGGTCGGCCAGGTCAAAGCGGATGCAGACAAAATCTGCCTCCGGCAGCTCGGCCGCCTTCTTGGCGCGCTCGGCCAGGGTATTGCACCCGGCGTAGAACGCCTTCAGGCCCTCGGAGGGCTGCTCGGGGTCGTCAGACACGTCAATGCCGATCTTGGGGCGGTTGGCAATGGGCGCGTCGAAGGAGTAGAGGTTGAAGACATTCTGGCCGCCCAGGACGGTGGCCTTGTCTCCGGTGCCCAGCGTCAGCTCGTTGATCTTGGCGCTGAAGACCTGGGGCTTTTTGGCAAAAGGCATGTTGGTTGTCTCCCTTCGTTTTTGTTGCTCGATATGGAACGGTTATTAAATGTCCAGCTTCTTCCAGGCCTTCTGGAGGCCCTTCTCAGAGAAGCCGATGGCGATATTGGGGTTGAAAGCGGACAGATAGTGGACCTCCAGATCCACATTCAGGCCCAGCTTGGCGCAGGCCTGCCGCTCACCCTGGTAGTAGGCGTGGACGCAGTGCTCAATGGGCGTGCCCACGGTGCCCACCGCGTCGTAGCGGGAGCGGGTGCGATGCTTCGAGGGCAGGCGGAAGCGCCGCCAGCCCTGGAGGATCTTGGGCAGCTCCACGCCCAGGACCAGCTCCATGTCCTCCCAGCTCTCCATGGAGAACTTTACCACCACATCGCTGGCGTCGCCGGTGATGGCGCAGATGTAGTCGTTGGCCGCCGGGTTCACATGGAGGCTGCCGAAGGTGGCGGGCGAAGCCGCCGCGCCGCCATGGGCGGCCTCCTCCACGATCACATGGTTGGGGTTGAGCAGGAAGCGGTCCATGGCGACAAAGCCGGTGCCGGGCTTCTCCAGCTTGCCGCGGCACACCGCCACCACCTTGGCGCTCAGGTCAATGAGGGTAGCCCGGCGGGCCGCTAAGGCGGCGTCATACCAGGCGCAGGCCGCCGGGGCGCAGCCGAAGTCGATATACGCGCGCAAAATCTGCTCGCGCATATAGCGTGCCAGCTGCTCCCGGGCCTGGCAGTACCGGCCCAGGTCGTCCACGGCGGCGGAGGCGGGGATTTCCGCAGGGCAGAAACCCTCGCTCCACAGGTCCACCATGATCTGGTTGGTGTTATCAAAGCCCATGGCGAACCCCATCCGTCCGGACAGGAAGTCCGCCTCCGTGCTGTCCGGGAGGCCCTGGATATACTCGCCGGCAGGGGTATGGGGCGTATTCTCGGGGATTTCAGAGGTATGCTGTGTCATTGTGTGCCTCTCCTCTCTGCGCAGTAGTCTGCCGCCGCGGACAGGGGCCGCGCCGGACCCCCCGATGACGGGGGGAGGGATGTGCCGTTACAGGCTGAGCTGGTCAAAAATGGCGTGAACCGCCTGCTTGACCGGGCTGTCCTTGGGCACGGTCACGGAGGGCCGGCCCTCTGCGTCGTAGGCATAGACGGTGTCGTCATGGGGGACCACGCCGAAGAGCTTCATGCCGTACTTGTCGATCTCCTCCCGGACGCCGGGATTGAGCTCACCATTGGGGGCCCGGTTGATGATGAGGCCCACCTCTTTTGCGCCCAGCTTCAGCTCCGTGATCATCTGCGAGAGGCGGCCGGCCGCCTGGACGCCCCGGCGGGAGCAGTCGCTGACCAGCAGGATGGTGTCCACCTGGGGCAGGACGCCCCGGCTCAGGTGCTCCAGGCCCGCCTCGTTATCCACCACGATATAGCGGTAGTTCTTGGCGTACTTGGCCACCTGGGTGGTGAGCAGGCCGTTGACAAAGCAGTAGCAGCCCTTGCCCTGGGTGCGGCCCATGACCAGCAGGTCGAAGTCGTCCGCCTCGGTCAGCGCGTCGGAAAAGCGCATCTCCGCGTAGTCCGCCTTGGTCATCCCGGTGGGGATCACCTGCTCAGAGGCCATCTCCGCCCGGGTCATGTCCTCCCGGATATCGCCCAGGGTATCCTCCACCTCCACCCCCAGCACCTCGTTGAGGTTGCTGTTGGCGTCGGCGTCCACAGCCAGGACGGGGCCGTTTTTCTTTTCGCACAGATACTCAATGAGCATCCCGCAGATCGTGGTCTTGCCTACGCCGCCCTTGCCGGCCAGCGCGATGGTTTGTGCCATAGTTGAAGTCCTCCTTTAGGCATACATTCTTTTTTCTTGAAAGAAAAAAGAATCAAAAAAGAGCATTTGCGGGAAGGCGTCCGCCTTCCCGCTTGTTTTTGAAAAACAGCAGGCAAAACGGAGTTTTGCACAGAGGTTTTCCTTTGATACTTCCCTTTTTTCAAAAAGAAAAGTATGTATGCCCGGTTCGTTTGGGGATTAGAGGTCGACGATGCCGGACTCCTTGACAATGCGGGCCACGTCGTCGTACTTGTTGAGGGCATAGAGGTGGATGCCGTCGATGCCGCAGGCGCGGTACTCGTCGATCTGGTTGATGGTGTAGGCGATACCGGCCTCCTTGAAGCTGGCCTTCTTGCCCTCGATATCGGCGTCAAAGCAAGCCTCGTCGCCCTTGGCGGTCTTGAGACCGACGGAGAAGGGGTTGGGGAAGATCCAGTTCTTGGAAATGATCTCGCACAGGGCGCGGGGCATGACGCAGCCGTTGCGGCTGAGGGCCATGTTGATGGTGGCGGACTGGTCCAGGATGGGCATGATGCCCACGTCCACAGGCATCCAGATGCCGGCGGCGCGGATGGCCTCCAGCCAGTACTTGAACTGGTCCATATCCCAGCACAGCTGGGTCATGATGTAGTCTGCGCCTTCATCCTGCTTCTGCTTGAGGAAGCCGATGTCAGCCTCCAGGCTGCGGCAGGCGATGTGGCCCTCGGGGGAGCCGGCCACGGCGATGGTGAACTTGTCGCCGAACTCCTGGCGCACAAACTTGACCAGCTCAGTGGCGTAGTGCAGGTCGCCGCCGGTGCCTGTCCAGCCGAAGGGCAGGTCGCCGCGCAGGGCCAGCATGTGGTTGATGCCGTGCTCCAGGTAGGTGTTCAGCTGCTCCTTGATGCCCTCGCGGGTATTGCCGATGCAGGTGAAGTGGGTGACAGGGGTGGACTTGCCATCCTTCTGGATCTTGTCAAGAACCTCCAGGTTCTTGCCCACATTGGTGCCGCCTGCGCCATAGGTGCAGGAGATGTAGTCGGGGTTCAGGGTGTAGAGCTGCTCCAGCACGCCGCCCGCGCCGCACAGCTTCTCCATGCCCGCGTCAGTCTTGGGGGGGAACACCTCAAACGAAAACGCGGATCTCTCTTCAAAAATATCGGCTACACTCATGATACATGGTCCTCCATTTTTTATATTTTATGTTCAGCGGCGCCGCCGCAGGGGATACATGGTTATTTTGCGCCCGCCTCCCAGGGGGCGGGCAGCTTACAGGGGCGTGAACGAATAGCGCTTGAGCAGGCCGGCGGTATTGGTGTGGTAAACCACAGCGCCGTCGGCCAAATCCTCCCGCTCGATCTCCGCCCGGGGCTCCAGGGCGCGGATATAGGCATCCGTGTCCTCCACGGACACCTCCTGGAAATCCACGTCCCGCATCTGGTTATTGCTGCACTGGTTAAAAATTTCGCAGCAGAGCTCGTAGTCCCGCATGGCCGCTCACCCCGCCGCCACGACCACCGCGCCGGCGGTCAGGTCCGCGCTGAGCAAACGGCCGGTGATGGTGGTGCTCTCGCCCATCACGTCCACAAAGGTCAGCTGATCCCCGTCGATGGTGATGTTTGCCACAAACCGGCACAGGATATTCTCATCCTGCTTCTCATGATTATATACTGTGGAAAGGCACATTGCGTATCTGCTCCTTATTTATTAAGCGTTTTCGCCCTCAATCAGCTCCAGGGCCGCAGAGAGGTATCCGTTGGCCTGGTCGAAGGACTCCACAGCGTGGAGGAGCTGGTGCTGGGCCTCGCCGGTAAACTGGTGGGCCATATCGCTCAGCTCCGCGGCATGGTGGATGTTGTGCTCCAGCATGTACCGCAGCACGGCAACGGTCTGCTCCCCGCCGTGGGCGTGGCTATGCCCGCCGTCGTGGGTGTGCTCGTGGCTGTGGGTGTGGGGGCCGTTCTCCCCCATGTGGGTGTGCTCGTGGGTATGGGCCGCGCCGTCATGGCTGTGGTCAAGATGTTCCATGCAGTTACCTCCCCGTCATATTGACACAATTTTAACTAAGTAACACTATACCGCAAGTTCCCCGAATTTGCAAGGAGTAGAAGAAGAATATTTGACGAAAAATTTTTGAATTCTTTGTGAATTCAGACGACTGTGCGCGCCAGCCCAGGAATCTGAAGGGCTGGGACGGCCTGCGCACACAGCCGGCCCGGTTCCGGGCAGCTGGGAACCCCGCCCTGTTTTGATGCCGCACCGGCGGGCTCCTTCATTTTCAGCTGCCTTTATGATACCACAGCATTTCAAAAAAAGAAAGGCTGGTATTGTGTCCGGTGTGGATCCTGCACCGCAGCAGACGGATGGATGGCGGGTCCCTGCCAGAATCCTCCATCCATAAACTGCCCGCCCTTGGGGCAGAATAGGGCGGAATGGAGGATGAGACACTATGAAACAATTCCGGATGCCAACGGCGTATACCATCCTGTTTATCCTGCTGATCCTGGTGGCGGCGGCCACCTGGCTGGTCCCTGCCGGGACCTACGACCGCGCGGAGGACGATACCCCCATTGCCGGGACCTACCACCAGGTCGATCAGCAGCCCCAGGGGCCGGGGGAGGTCATCCTCGCGTCCTTCCAGGGGTTTTATGACGCAGTGGATGTGGCGCTGTTTATCCTGATGGTCGGCGGCTTTTTGGGCGTGGTGATGAAGACCGGGGCCATCGACGCGGGGGTGAGCAACGTGGTGCGGCTGCTGGGGGGCAGGGAGATCCTGCTGATCCCGGTGCTGATGATCCTGTTCAGCCTGGGCGGGACCTCCTTTGGCATGTGGGAGGAGACCATGGCCTTCTACCCACTGCTGGTACCAGTCTTTGCCGCGGCGGGGTATGACGCGCTGGTCGGGGTGGCCGTGGTGCTGCTGGGCAGCGGCGCGGGGGTGCTGGCCAGCACCGTCAACCCCTTCGCCACAGGTATTGCCTCCGGCTTCGCCGGGGTCAGCCTGGGGGACGGGCTGATCCTGCGCCTCATCATGCTCGTTGTCTGCGACGCGGCAGCGATCTGGTACGTGATGGCCTATGCCCGGCGGGTGCGCAGCAACCCGGAGAAGTCCCTGACCAGCGGGCTGGAGCGCCGGTTCGAGGCAAAAAAGGGCGGGGACGTGCCCACGCTGGACGGCCGGCGGAAGCTGGTGCTGGCGGTCTTTACGGCGGTATTTTTGGTGATGATCTACGCGGTGATCCCCTTTGACGAGATCGGCATCCCCGTGCCCACCCTGGGATGGTGGTTCCCGGAGCTGAGCGGGCTGTTCCTGGTAGGCGGCCTGGCCGTGGGGCTGGCTTACGGCCTGGGCGAGGAGGGGATTGTGGATGCCTTTGTAGCCGGTGCGGCGGACCTGGTGGGCGTGGGGCTGATTATCGGCATCAGCCGGGGCATCACAGTGCTCATGGATGGCGGGATGATGACGGACACGGTGCTCTACTGGGGCGAGCGGGTGCTGGAGGGGACTGGCTCCGTTGCCTTTATCCTGCTGGTATACCTGATCTACCTGCCCCTCTCCGTACTGATCCCCTCGTCCTCCGGCCTGGCGACGCTGTCCGTGCCCATCGTGGCCCCGCTGGGGCAGTTTGCCGGTATTGACGGCAGCCTCATTGTCACCGCTTTCCAATCCGCCTCGGGCCTGGTCAACATCATCACCCCCACAGCTGCGGTGGTCATGGGCGGGCTGGCCTTTGGCAATATCCCCTATGACCGGTGGGTCCGGTTTGTCTGGAAATTGATACTAATTTTCTTCCTGCTGACGGCTGCATTTTTGGCGGTATCCGCTGTTTTATAAAGGGCGTTGTGTGTGTTATACTCTAAGAAAATAGCGGTTTCTTAGACTATCCGGAAAGGGCAGGGGTATCCAGCCATGAAAGTAATTGATATGCACACCCACATCTTCCCAGAGAAGGTTGCCGCCAAGGCCACCGTGGCTACGGCGGAGTATTTCGACCTCCCCGAGCCCCCCAACCACTACGGCAGCGTAGCCGAGCTGGTGGAGGTACTGGGCCGGGCCCAAATCGATTACGCCATGGTATTTTCCGCCGCCACTACCGCCCACCAGGTGGAGCACGTCAACCGCTATATCCTCAGCGAGGCCCAGCTCCACCCCCAGTTCATCCCCTGCGGCACCCTCCACGCAGACTATGCGGACTACAGGGGGGAGCTGCGCTGGATGCGGGAGAACGGCATCTTCGGCGTGAAGCTCCACCCGGAGTTCCAGCACTT
>CAJUAC010000005.1 GCA_910583885.1 uncultured Oscillospiraceae bacterium
CACCAGCGACCCGCAGGACCAGATTTTTGCGCTGGCGGAGAAGGAGCCGCGGCTCCAGCCCTACTACATCGGGGAAAAGCGGCTCATCACCCTAATGATGAAGATGGATGCGGATATAGTGGTAATGACCATGCCGGATCTGGATAATTTCCATATCAAGCGCAGCTATGTGCGCAAGGACATCGAGTACATCTATATGGTACATTACGGTGTTGGCAGCAGCAACCTTTTGCTGCGTACCCATGCCCTGGCCCACTATGACACCATCTTCTGCGCAGGGCAGCAGCAGCTGGAGGAGTTGCGGGAGGAGGAGCAGGTCTACGGCATGGAGCCGCGGAACCTGGTGCTGTGCGGCTACGGGCTGCTGGACCGCGTGCTGGCGGCTTATGAGGCCATGCCTAAGATAGAGCACAGCCGGCCGCAGATCCTGGTGGCGCCTTCCTGGCAGAACGGGAATATCCTGGATACCTGCATCCACCCCCTGCTGGAGAGCCTGCTGTGCGGGGAATACCGGATCATCATCCGGCCCCATCCGGAGTACTGCAAGCGGTATCCGCAGAAGCTGGCGGAGCTGGAGACAGCATACCGGGACAGGTTTGACGAGAATTTTACCCTTCAGACGGACTTCTCCTCCAATGAAACCGTTTTCCAGTCGGATCTCGTCATTACGGACTGGTCCACCATCTGTTACGAATTTTCTTTTGCCACCAAGCGGCCGACGCTGTTTGTGGATACGCCGATGAAGGTGATGAACCCGTCCTATCAAGATTTGAAAACGGTTCCCATGGATATTGCGATCCGGGGCGTAATTGGCCGGTCGATCCGGCCAGAGGACGCACACGAGGCCGGGAAAACGGTGCAGGCGCTGTTGAACCACCAGGAGGAGTACCGGGAGAAGATCCAGGCGGCTATGGAGCACAGCCTTTCCCACATCGGTGAGAGCGGGAAAATAGGCGGGAAATATATTTTGCAGGCCCTGCGGGGGCGGCAGAAAGGGAAGGCATGAAAAACGCGATTATTTTGGCTGCCGGCAAGTCTAACCGCTTCGCACCCTTTACCTATGAGCGGCCCAAGGGGGTGTTCCGGGTGAAGGGGGAGGTGCTGATCGAGCGGCAGCTCCAGCAGCTACAGGCGGCAGGTATTACAGAAATCTATGTTGTTGTCGGGTATATGAAGGAAAAGTTCTTCTATTTGGAAGAGAAATATGGGGTGAAGCTGCTGGTCAACAACACCTTTGCCGCAAAGGGGAACCTGTACTCCCTGTATGTGGCCCGGCAGTACCTGGGGGATACCTACATATGCTGTGCGGACCACTATTTTACGGAGAACCCTTTCCTGGAGGAGAACCCGCTGAACCACTCCTACCGGGCCTGCATGTATGAGGAAGGGAAATTCCGGGAATTTGCGGTGGACTACTCGGACGCCGGGGTCATCACAGGCATTGCGGTTGGCGGGGAGAACAAGACGGCCATGGTGGGCCACGCCTATTTCAATGCGGCGTTCTCCGCCCGGCTGCGTGAGTTTATGGAGTCGGAAATCCACGATTTTGGGGTGGACAGCCTCTTTTGGGAGGAGTTTTACGGGAGGCACCAGAAGGATCTGACGCTGTACAGGAGGCCTTACGATGGGCACGGGTTTTACGAGTTCGAGACAATTGACGAGCTGCGCCGGTTCGATTCTGAGTTCCTGTTCAACATTGATTCGGAGATCATCACCAATATCTGCAAGGTGCTCCCATGCAGCCCCAACGATATTGTGGACATCAATATTATCCAGGCGGGGCTGACCAATGTGTCCTTCTCCTTCTGTGTGGCGGGGGTAAAATATGTCTACCGGCACCCGGGGAGCACGGCGGGGAACCTGATCGACCGGCAGGCGGAGCTATTCGCCCAGATGAAGGCGAAGGAGCTTGGTGTAGACAAATCGGTCATCTATATGGATATATCCGGTTGGAAAATATCATATTATGTCCCGGATATAGCGGAGTGCGACTTTGAAAAGCATCCCGGGCAGCTGGGGCAGGCCATGGACTACCTGCGCAGGATCCACAGCGCGGAGGTGGACGGCTCGGTGAAGGTGTTTGACACGGTAGGCGAGGGAAAGAAGCTGATGGGGATCGCAAGCGCCTCCAAGGGGAACCTGGCGGCGGAGTTCCAGTGGCTGGTAGAGAAGGTGGAGCGGCTGGACCAGTATGTGAAGGCGGAGGCGGAGAAGCTGGGCCTGAAGAAGGTGCTCTGCCACAACGATGTATACGAGCCCAACTATATCGTGACAGAGGGCGGGGATATGTACCTGATCGACTGGGAGTACGCGGGGCTGAACGACCCGGCCAACGATCTGGCCTGCATCCTCTGCCGGGCGCACTATACGCAGGTGCAGATAGAGAAATACCTGTGCGCCTATCTGGGCCGGGAGGCAGAGCCGTGGGAGCGGCGGCGGTATGTGGCGTATATTGCATTGTGCGGTTTTTACTGGTTCTGTTGGGGGCTGTACAAGGGCAGCGTAGGGGATGACGACGGGTTCTTCTTCCTGCCGGCCTACCGAAGCTGCGTCCGCTTTATAGACAGTGCGCTGGAGAGCTACCAGGGAGAGGGGGCGCAGGGGCCGTGAACGTAGCAATCATCTTGGCAGGAGGCGTGGGATCCCGAATGGGGGCGGGGAAGCCGAAGCAGTTTGTGGAGATAGGGGGAAGGCCGGTTATCGCACATACGTTGGAGCGCTTCCAGCGCCATCCTGAGATTGACGGGATTGAGATCGTGTGCGTGGAGAGCCACCTGGGCTGTGTAGAGAGGATCGTGGAGCAGGGGCATTTTTCCAAGGTGCGCTGGATTACGCGGGGCGGGGCGACGTTTCAGGAGTCTGTGATCCGTGGGGTGGAGAATCTGCGTGGAGAGCTGGAGGAGAGGGATATTGTGCTGATTCACTACGCAGTTTCGCCGTTTGTCACGGATGGGATCCTTTCCGATGCCATCCGGGTAGCGGGAGAGAAGGGGAACTGCGTGTCTGCAACGCCGTGCTATCTGCTCATGGGGAGCAACGACGGCGGGCAGCAGTCCACGCAATGGGTAGACCGGGAGAAGCTCATGCAGCTCAATAGCCCGCAGAGCTTCCGGTACGGCTATGTTGTGCAGCTGTATCAGGAGGCGGCAGAGCGGGGCGTGCTCGGGCAGGTGGAGCCCCACACTACGAGCCTGATGTACCGGCTGGGCCGGACCATCTATTTCTCCGAGGGGAGCCAGGCGAATATCAAGCTGACGACGAAAGAAGATTTGGATCTGTTTGAGGGCTACGTCCTGCTGCAAGAAAAGAGAGAACGGGAAAAATCAGAAAAAGAAGGGGTAGAAGTATGAAAAGGATGCGGAATAAGTTTGCGGCACTGTGTGTCGCGGTGATGCTGATGGGCAATGCCAACGCATATTTGGACCCGTCGGTGATGACCTACACCATCCAGGTGGTGGCGGGCGTGGTAGTCGCAGTAGGTGCGGTCGTTGGCATCTACTGGCGCAAGGCCAAGCGCAAGGTCCAGGACAAGCTCGGCATGGATGAAAACGCGAAAAAGTCCATTGAGGATGATGTCATCGAAATCGAGGAGGACAAGTAGGCGGGAGAGGTGCTGTATGACGCTGTATCATTAGGGCATGTTTGAAAAATGTCAAAACGCCCAAATGGCGGATCTTTTTCCGCTGGACAGCGTTAAAAAATCTTGAAATACACAAAGTATTCCCGCGATTTTTTGCCTTGTCCATCGAAAAAATCTCTCGCGTTTGGTCATTCCGCGGCGTGGCCAAGCGGCCCGCTTCACTTCCTGCCCATCCCTGCCATCAAGAAAAACCCCCGGATTACCGTTTTTAAACGGTTTTCCGGGGGTTTTCCTGTTCAGCCGGGCCGGTTGCCCGCCGCGCCGCCAAAGACGTGTGGCCCCCGAGCACAAAAAAGATGCCGGCCGCTGTCGATGCCGTTTCCGATCGGAATAATTGAGAGTGAATTTCTAAAATCGCACTTTCCCGCCCCTCTCCACCGTTTCCACCGCCCTGTCCCGGTTCCTCAAATATCCTGTCCGGTTACACCCATAGTCTCCATAGGGCGGCGTTCCATTAATGTGATAGATTTTATTGTTGCATTGTAAAATTTTTTGTAGTTTAATGTACTTTCCTATTAAAAATGTCCCGGTGGGCGCGTTTATATTAGGAAAATATACCGCCTGAAAAAATGCGGTTTTTAAACCGCTTCATTGTGGGTGTCCACTTCAATGTATTCCTTCACCCGGCGCAGTTCATCGGCAAAGCAGAACACGATACGAATGCTCCCGCCCTCATAGACTTTAATCTGATCCACCAGCTCAATCAAAATGTCCCGTGCCAGCTTGTCGATGTTCTGGAATTGCCGAAAAGCGGACAGGAATGGATTTTCCAGATCAACGCCATTCTCAACTTCTTGCTTTTCGGTCTGGAGCCACTCAATTGCTGCTGTAACGCAGATCATTACCCTCCCTTCCAGATATATGCCATGCATTGCTTCTCCTATGAGGAGACGCCAAAAGGCGATGCTGAGCAGCATCGCCTTTTGGCCTGGAGTGGGGGCAGGCCATAGGCCGGGAACGGACAGGGATATTCCATTTCGATCCACATTCGATCCACAAACGGGGCCGCCGCGCCGGGGAAAGTTTGAACTGTTGCAAGACAGATAAGAAAATGTCAAAAAGGGCTGCCCCTTTTAAAAAGTAAATTTTAATAAAGCAGATTTGGAAATAGATGGGTGAATCTTCTAATGTGAATACAGGTTCTAAAAATTAGAGAAGATTACTCCATTGCAAGGACTTCCAACAACGTTTGCTCGCTTTTACTCAACCGCTCCATTGGAAAATTCATCAATCTGCTGAAAAAATTTGCCTCAGAAAAGATGGATTTGGGCGATTTACACCAATACAGAAGTTGAAATATGTAAATAACAACAACGTACAAAGAGTTGAAAGTATATGTAAAATATGATACAATACATATCATCAAAGTGTAAAGTTAATGAACAAAATAGCAAATTAGTCATGATCTTGAGCATGAGTGTACCTGTTTAGGCGCTTCGTGCTGAGCATTATAAGCAGCACAGCTATGCTGTGCTGCTTATAATTATTACAGATTTTGACGAGGAGGACTGCCATATGTACCATAAAATTTTTATGGACCAGCTGAAACGCAGTAAAAAGACTGTTGTTTACATTTGCCTTTTGCTGATCGCCGCAGCCTTCTTTGTGTCGAGCATGAATCTATATCAAAACAGCGTCCGTAACCTGCGGATCGCTGAAAATACTTTTTCTACTCTGGCCGTTATAGAGCTATGCGGAGAGGTGGATAAATATGGCCAGCTGGTGGAACGAAACAGCGATGAGCACATCGGATATAAGGCTGTGGGTGTCATGGGGTATGATTTTAGTGATATCACCGACAGCGAAGCAGTGGAAAGCTGGGACTTACGAACGCAGTACGGTGCTTACATAGAGGATCATCCTGCAATGTACTACACGCCTTATAATCAGCTTGATAATAGTGATAGTTGGTATATGCGCAGCAACAACGTCATCCGCTTCAAGATCCGGGCAGACACGCCCATCTCATTGAGATATTATCCAGAAGATCTAAACCATAACTACAAGCGTATAAAACTGGATGTCATAGATAATGCTGCCGGTTGTTTTGCCTACCCAGACGCCTTGTACTATGAGGATTTTGGATTTGACGAGGAGATGTGGGCGTCTTACAGTGAGGAAATCAAACAATTTAACCAAACTGACAATACCGAAAACCTGATGTTCTATCCAGACGTGGAGTATGTTGCGATCCTCCGCTACCATGGTTTTTGGAAATGGATGGAGGATGAGGCAGGCGTTTTTGAATACGTTGATAACACTAGGTGGGCTCGCTGCCACGAATTTATGTTTGCCAAGCCTGTTCAGGATTATAAGCAGCTGCGATTGACCTATGACGGCTCCAGAGAAGGGATGGAGTATGACAAGGAATTTGTGCATTTCCCGATCCAGCGATGGGAAGATGTGCAGAAGGACCCGGAACTGAAAGCTTACTTTGAGGATGTATGGCAGGACACCGGCGTACAGCAGTACACGCATAATGTTATTGCCACCAACGACTTTACCTCTATACCGGCCTATCACATCGGCGGCGCTGGTCTGACAGAGGGGAGACTGATCGCCCCTGAAGAATATGCCGACGGCGCGAAGGTCTGTCTTATCAGCGAAGATGTGGCGCAAAACCAGCAGTGGAAAATCGGAGACAAACTGAATATGCGGCTTTTTGAAAGCAATTATATCCCCAGCTCTATCATCTCATTCCTCGACCAGCCGATCTATGACGCAGAGAAAACTCCGTTCATACATGAAGGAGAATATGAGATCGTGGGGATTTATTCCATCTATCCCACCGCTGGTAATACAGAGCTTGCCCCTGACACTCTGGACTTGCTGCCATATAGCATTTATATCCCCGCCAATTCCGTCTCCAAGCCAAGGGATCAGAAGGAAGTGCTGGTCCATGGCTCCACATTCAGCGTCAAGCTGAAAAACGGCTCTGTAGACCAGTTTATGAAGGATATGGAGGAAAAAGGTCTGACAATACAGGAACCGGGCCGCTACAATCCGAAGTTTACCTTCTATGACCAGGGATACAGTGCTGTTCAGTCCAGCCTGCTGTCTATGAACAGCACCGCAAAGCTGCTGCTGCTTCTCTCATCCATCCTTCTTTTGATTATCTGCACCCTTGTAGCATATTTCCTCTGGCAGAGCCAGAGGCAGACGGTGGGTATCTTCCGTATGCTGGGCGGTACAAAGCAGCAGGCGCTTTCAGCGGTACTGCTCTGCGCCATGCTGCTGACGGTCACTGGCAGCGGCGTGGGGGGAATTCTTGGCTGCGGCATGACAAGCCTTGTAGGAAACGGCATCATGCAGAAGAATATCGAGGCGATCGAGATGGATATGACCCAGGAGAACGACGTCTCTGCCCTGACAGAGCAGGAATCAGATATCCAGATCAAAGCGGACCTGCTGGTAACGCTGAAAGCCTGCGGTGCCGTACTGATTTGTCCGGCCCTTTTGCTGGGATTTGCGGCGCTGGATATCAACAAAGAACCTCGGGAACTTCTTCCGAAAGGGAAGGTGTAAGTGGTGTTGGTATGAAAAGTTTTCCTTATATCTGGCGCATGGCGCTGCGGCGGAAAGGTGCCTGCCTGCTGGTGATACTTTCCGCCATGGCGGCGACGGTATTCATGCTTTTTTATCCCAGTCTCATTGCAAACGTCCAAAATGAGCTGGAAGAAACATACGACGGCATTACGGTGACAGGAAGTATCCTTACCGCTGGGATCGGCAATGACCCAGCTATTTCAAACGATGTGTGGAAAGAAATGCAGGCAAGCGGTCATTTCAGTGAGTTATATGCCAACAGCCGTTTTTCTGTCCGCACCATCCCAAGGGGCCTTCTGGAAGAACAGGCGGGCGCAGGCGCGTCAGAGCAGGAACAGCTGACAGCTTTTCAGACACTCCTTCCGAAATTTGAGACCGAAGACAGCGGCCGCGTTGGGGGCCGGATGAGGGCATACAACACCTTTCGCGCAGCTGATGAGCTGGTCCGCATCAGAGACAGCATCCGCTGGATGGATGGCTATGATGAAAGCTGCATGGAAGGGAACGAGCGCATCTGCATTATCTCCGAAAAATGGGGCTACCATCCGGGCGATACAATTCCTTTCCTGGCAGAAGTTGTTGTATATAAACGACCGATGAAGGGGATCTTCCGTCTGAAAGTGGCTGGGACTTATCCAGGTAAAATAACCGAATTTGCCGGTGTGATGCCGCTGAAAACAATGGAGGAACTGACCGTCGCCGCGAATGCCGCTCAAAAGCAGCATGGCAACAGTTATAACTGGAGCTTCAGTATCGACGAGGTCTATTTTACGGTCAAAGACAACCGGCAGCTGAACGAAATCAAAACGATGATAACAGAACGTGGCCTTCGCGGCAGCGATACCCTCCGCGTCCGTATCGACGACCGCATTTTGAAGGAGACTGTTGGCCCGATCAAAAGCAACCTTGCCCAGCTGGAGGGCTCGTATCTGTTTTTCTTCCTGATGATCGCTGTCCTTGGAGCGTTCATCAACTTCCTTCTGGCTCGCGACCGAAAACCGGAGTATGCGGTCATGGGGATGCTGGGAGAAAGCAGGATTCAGATCACTTTGAAAGCTTTACTGGAGCAGTTTATTCTCTGCCTTGCCGGTGTGGTTTTGGGTGCGGCGGCAGGTCATTTTATTGACGTGGTCAGATTCGATGAAGCGATTTGCGCGATGATCCTGCTGTGCTATACTTTGGGTGCGGCGGCAGCGGTGATGCTGACTGTCCGTGTGAATGTTATGGATATTCTGCGCGATAAGGAGTGAGCTCATGAGTATTTTGCGGGTGCAAAATGTGCATTACATCTATCAAAGCAAATATCAAAAGGTACATGCCATAAAAGGAATCCATTTCGATTTTCAGGACGGAAAATTCTATGCCATTGTCGGCAAGAGCGGCTGCGGGAAAACTACCCTGTTATCTCTGTTGGCTGGCTTGGATTTGCCGACGGAAGGACAGGTTATATATGACGGAAAAAGCACAGCGGAACGCAACAGGGACCGCTATCGTTTGAAAGCAATTTCTCTGGTCTGTCAGAACTACAATTTGTTCCCTCTGCTGACTGTGGAAGAAAATGTGACCTACCCCATGCTTTTGCGGGGGGTGAATCCAGGTCAAGCGAAAAAAATTGTCCGTGAAAAGTTAAAGGCTGTTGGTTTGGACAGCTCATATTACAAGAGATTGCCCGCTATGCTTTCCGGCGGCGAACAGCAGCGTGTAGCAATTGCAAGAGCACTTGTTTCTGATGCAAAAATTATCCTTGCCGATGAACCCACCGGCAACTTGGATACGGAAAACAGTGAGATCGTTTTCTCACTGCTTCAGCGGCTGGCGCACGATGAGGGCTACTGCATTATTGTTGTAACCCACGACCTTGCGATAGCGGATATGGCCGACGAAGTCCTGCGCTTGAAGGACGGCGCATTGGTAGATTAGGAGCTGCTTTATGAAAAAGGTATTGTGCCTTTTGGTGGGGCTTTCCCTGGTTTTCTGCATGACAGCATGTCATAAGGAAATGCCTGCCTCTGAGAAAACTGTATCTGCGGAGGAAACACCTGATGTAACAACAGAAAACAATTCCACAAATGATAAAGAGGTCATGCCGGGAACAACGCTGTTCTGGGAAACAGCCATCGCCCCGGTACAGTATAAGATCGACTGGACTGTTGAGGGGACAACGGAAACCTACATTCAGGAACTGACAAAGCCAAAATATCAAGGCCGCGCAGGCGGCAGTGAAGGCGGCCGCGCCGCCGCTGATTGGCTGGCGGAGCAGTTCAGCCGGGTTGGTTTGCAGCAGCTCCCGACTCTCGGCAGTTGGAAACAGAGCTATCAGACCCATGTTACGTCCGTTTTTCCAGGTGAGGCTTTTATCGTTTCTCCTGACGGGCAGGAAACAGAGCTGAAGCTGGGCGAAGACTGGGCCTTCCGCGCATCCCCGGACATAGTGGAACTTACAGCCCCCCTTTCTACAGACAATACGCTCTACAGTGATGGTAAGGCGATATGGGATGCCAAAGAAGATCCCAAGAACGCGAACCGAAAACTCTGTTTAACATCAGGAGATGTGTCCAAAGGCATCAGTTATACCAATGCGTCAGGAAATCCCAGCCGAATCCTTGTCACAGACGCTGTCTACGAGCAGCTGAAAACCGAAGGCTACCAGCTCCATTTACAACTTCCTGATGCCGTTGATGAAGAGGGCTCTGCTGACAATGTTGTTGGTTTTCTCCCCGGCAAGGACCATACAAAGGCAGTTGTCCTCGGCGCAAATTTTGACGGACCAGGTCAGTGCGGTCCGCTCTTAATGCCTGGCGCTTACAATAATGCTTCCGGCGTAGCGACGCTGATTCAAACCGCAGAGTGGCTGGCGCAATCGGATGAACTGCCTTGTGATGTGATCTTTGCCGCCTTCAATACAGAGGATAACCGCAAGAACGGTTCTGCTGCACTGTCTGACCATATCGAGGAACAGTATACACAGATTCGCATGGTCAACCTGAAGTGTATTGGGTGGAAGGGCCAGCCAATCACAGTCTATGGGGTAAATTCCGAAGCTACTCTGCGCAGCAGTCTGGCTGGTGGCCTGGGGCTTCAGTACGCTGACCGGGATATTGGTTCAGACGAGAAAGCATTCTATAAAGAAACGATGAGTAGTGTTCTCCTGTTTCAGGACGCGTGCCTGAGCGATTCAAACATAACTGCTACGTTAAACACCATCTATGATACTGTAGACAACTTGGACTTTGCCCTGCTGGATAATCTAGCCAAAAATCTGGCGGCTTGGGTCATTGAGCGCGGTGATGAGCCGTTGACAGCCTATGTGGTATATTGGTAGGGTTCTCGCAAAAACATACTGTGATAGAGGGCAGAACACAACATCAGGGAAGCAGAATACCGGGAAACAGAATGCTGGGAAAGGAGACTGACGGATGGTACAGCCAAAATCCATTTTGCTCAAGCTGACGCAGGGCTACGGAGACTTCACCAATGCGGAGAAGAAAATTGCGGACTACATCCTTGCCCACACACTGGCGGCGCAGTACATGACCATCACAGAGCTGGCGGGGGCGTCCGGTGTAGCTGAGGCCACGCTGACCCGCTTCTGCCGGCGGCTTGGCTGCAGCGGCTTCGGCGCCTTTAAGCTGTCCCTTGCAAGGGAGGAGTCCGCCGCCCGCGGCGGCGAAGAGCTTCGCGGGGAGGGCCTCAGCCCTGAGGACAGCGTGGAGGAGCTGTGCTACAAGCTCTATAACGCCAACCAGGAGGCGCTGAACCAGACCTACCGCCTGGTGGACCCGGACCGGGTGTCCCAGGCGGTGGATATCATTGGCCGGGCTGGACAGATCTACTGCTGCGGCCAGGGCGGGTCCTCCATCATGGCTATGGAGGCCTGGGGCCGGTTTATTACGGTCACCAACAAGATCCACTGGATCCAGGACTCCCACATGCAGGCCATGGCCGCGGCCCTGCTGGAGAAGGATGACGCCATCCTCTTCTTTTCCTTCTCCGGCGCCACGCGGGATCTGATGGACATCGCCCGCATCGCCCAGGAGCGCGGCGTGCGCATGGTGCTGATCACCGGGGCGACCACCGCCCCCGCCGCTGCGTTTGCCGAGGTGCTGCTGCTGTGCGGCGCGGTGGAGGGGCCGCTGCAGATGGGCTCCGTGGCCGCCAAGGTGTCCCAGCTCTACATCATTGACGTGCTCTTCAACGAATTCTGCCGCCGGGACAGGGGGCTGACAGACAGGAACCAGGCCCTGACCGCCGAAGCCATCTCCAACAAATACCTATAGTGCTCATCCGAACAGCGCCTTCCGCAGACTGGGATAGACCGCCTCCGCCATCCGCCAGAAGCCCAGGTCGTTGGGGTGGATGCCGTCCACCGTGCAGCTGTCCCTGCCCTGATCCCCCAGCAGGGCGTCCCCGTCGACAAACCAAATTCTGGCTCCCCTGGAGGCGGCCCACTGGCAGCTCTCCTGGATGATCTCCCTGCGCTCCGCGTCCTCACCCCGCAGATCTGGGTTGGGCCGGGACAGCGCCACCACCGGCAGCCGGGGATTTTTGTCCAGAATCACCTCCAGGAAGGGCCGGTGGGTCTGGCGCAGGGCCTCCGGCGAGGGGGCGTTGTGGTCGTAGTCATAGACAAAGCAGCTCATGGACAGGCCGGCGATGTACTCCGCCATCCACCGCTCCCCCTTTGCGCTGCCGCTGAAGCCCAGGCAGAGGTAGTCGCTGTCCAGCCACCGGGATACCAGGGCGCAGTAGGTGTTGGAGGTCCGTCCGGCGCAGGCCCCCTGGGTGATGGAGGAGCCATAGAACACAACCGGCGGCTCCACGGCGTAGGGGGGCGGAGCCAGCAGCTCTGCCCCCGGCTCCAGGCCCAGCTCCAGCAGCTCCACGCCGTCATACAGGGGCAGGTACAGCGTGACGGTCTCCAGCTCCCCTGTGAGGGGGATCTCGCTGCTGAGCAGCCGCTCCCCCAGGGGCGGCCAGCGGGTGGCGCAGTACCGGGCCCCGGGGCCATCGCCCAGATAGCAGTCTACACCGGCGCATCCGGCGTAGGCCATATGCGGCAGCCCCGCCCCGCTGGTGATCTGCATCCGCAGGCCCAGCCGCCGGGAGTTGGTTCGAAAGCGGACCCGCCCTCCGCTGGTGTTGGTGGTGAGCGGAAGCAGCTTTTCGCTGGCCATAGCCCGCTGCGGCGCAGGGAGGCGGGCATATTCTCCGGGGACCAGGCCGCAGATGCGGGCGGCTGTCCGGCGCACGTCAGCAAAGCGCAGGCCATCCTCCAGCGGCACTGCCTTCAGGTTGGCGTCAAGCACATCTAAACGGGCTGCTGTCATCCAATTCATC
The DNA here is from genome assembly GCA_910583885.1 of uncultured Oscillospiraceae bacterium. Lineage (GTDB taxonomy): Bacteria > Bacillota > Clostridia > Oscillospirales > Oscillospiraceae > Pelethomonas. The sequence continues at coordinate 12,524 of CAJUAC010000005.1, forward strand.
CTTTCTTGTTCGTTTTTTCTCCTTTTCATCCTATTAAATATATCACGTTGGCGGCTCCATGACAAGAGCGCCTGTCTGCCCTGCGGGACAAGCAGATACGGAAGCAGATGAAAATAATTTTCGTTTTTTCCGGGCCGCTCGCCTGTGCGGCGACACTGCCGCCAGACACAGCTCTGTAGGATTTTTGTCATTCTCTATATTGCCAGGGAATGTATAGGGGTGGATGCTGTCGTATTGCACAAAAAGTAGAGGAAATCATTATCCAGTTTGTCTCTATACAAGTTGGGCGTGGTCTTGTATAATAAATAAAAAAGAAATTTATTTTCTATAAAGGGGGCTGCCGATGTTTTATCAGTGGGAAGGGCCCTGCGCCTTTGATGGTGCGAGGGCTTATATTGACCTCTCAGACCACCTCCATCGCATTTTACAGAGCCGGGCCTTTAGTGCGGACATTGTGTTCTGCACCGAGGACCCCGGGTATCTGCCCCTGCTGGCGGTCTATTATAAGGAGAGCCTGCTGCCGGATTTCTCCCTGTGCCTCCACAAGGGCCTGCCTGCGCTGACCATCCGGCGCGGCGGGGGACTGAAAGTCCTCACTGGCGGGGAGGCCGTCTGCGACGGGCAGCGGCATCTGGTGAGCTTCCGGGGCTGCGAGGCTGGCGTCCGGGTCTACCTGGACGGCGAGCTGGCGGCAGAGGACCAGGCGCCGGGCCCCTGGTGTGAATTTGGCTATGTGGGCTTTTTCACCGCCGGTCGGGGAACCCAGGCGGACGTATACCAGTATTTTCGCGGGGAGCTGTTCTCCCTGTCCCTGTCGGATCAGGAGGAGTCCCTGCCGGACTGGAGAGCAGCGGAGCGCCTGCCCAGACAGGACCTGTTTGCCAGGGGTATGGCCGGTGTAGAGAACTACCGTATCCCCTGTCTTCTGACTGTGGGGGACACCACTGTCGCCTGCGCTGACGCGCGGGTAGAGGCCCCCGGCGACAACCCCAACCACATCTGCCGTGCTGTCCGGATCAGCCGGGACAGCGGGAAAACCTGGTCCCCAATCCGCCTGCTGTGCGACTATGGCGGCGTAGGCAGGGCGGACGGAGCGGCGGCCATTGACGGCTCCCTCCTCTACGACCGGCAGGCGGATGTCCTCTTCATGCTCTACAGCCACACCTCCGCCGGCGTCGGCGCCATGGCCTCCCAGCCCGGCACAGGCTTTGACCGGGAGGGCCGCAGGCTCCTCTGGGGAGAGAACGGTGAGACATATCTGCGGGAGCCTGATGGGCGCATTGTCGATACAGACGGCAGAGACACAGGCTTCCGGGCGGATGTCTGGGGCAGGCTCACCCGCGACGGTGCGCCCCAGGGCAGCATCTGCCACGGCCAGCGGCTGTTCCGCCAGGCGGACACCTCCTTCCTCCAGATCATAGAGAGCCGGGACCGGGGCGAAACCTGGTCAGAGCCCCGGGAGCTGAACCCCCAGGTGAAGGAGGAGTGGATGAAGTTCATCGGCGCGGGGCCCGGGACCGGGATCCAGCTCCGGGAGGGACCCCACAGGGGCAGGCTGCTCTACCCGGTGTACTACTCCAGTGAGAACGGAAGAACCTTCTCCAGCGGCGCTATTTACTCCGATGACCACGGCAGGACCTGGAGGCGGGGTGCTTCGGTAAACGACGGCCGCCTCTTTGAGGGCCGGATCATCAGCGCCCGGGATGTGGATGACCCCATGGCCAACCTGGGGGAGTGCCAGCTGGCGGAGCTGCCCGGCGGGAGAGTGCGCATCTTTCTGCGCAATCCGTTACAGCACTGCACCGCCGCAGCCTTCAGCGATGACGGCGGCGAGAGCTGGCACAGCTTTGCCCATCAGGAGGCCCTGCCGGATCCGGAGTGTCAGAGCCATGTCCTCCGGATTGACGAAGAGGAGCGGAGTCTCTGGCTCTTCTCCAACCCCGCCGATGAGACCGGACGGGTGCGGGGTACTGTGCGCCTGAGTGTGGATGGCACCGAATCCTGGTGCGCCCAGCGGCTCATCGAGCCCGGCGAGTTCGCCTACAGCTGCATGGCGCAGCTGCCGGACGGACAGATCGGCATCCTCTACGAGGGACGGGATCTGGCCCAGCGCTTTGTGCGCTTCCCCCGCTCCTGGCTCTCGGAGGCGGGGCAATAGAAACGTGTTCAGCAGGGGCGCGTCTGTTTCGGCGGAATTCAACCCCTGTGGACAGCGGCGGCATGCCGCCGCTGTTCTCCATATTATATGGAGAACAGGAATATATTCTTGAGGAAAAGAAAAGGAAGGAGTCACTCTATGAAGAAGATGAACAAGCGCATTCTCTCCCTGATCCTGGCACTGGTGCTGTCCGCCATGTGCCTGGTCGGCTGCGGCGGCAACGACAATGGCCAAGCGGCCAATCCGTCTGAGGACAACACCCCCGCTGCCACTACGCCCGACAACAGCACGTCCGCCCCTGCGGACTCCGCGACAGCCAGTGGCACAAAGGAGCTGAAGCTGGCAACCGTGATTGAGGGCGCCGCTGACAAGACGCGCTATCCCTGGCACAACCCCCAGGGCCCCGAGGTAGCGTCGATGTACCGCTCCCTGCTGCTGGCGGACGCCAATCTGACGGACGTCACCCCCGACCTGGCAACGGACTACTCTGTCTCTGACGACGGCCTGACCTACACCTTCACCATCAAGGAGGGCGTGAAGTGGTCCGACGGCGAGGACTTTAATGCTGAGGACGTGGCGTTCAGCATCAAGACCAACCTGAAGGTTGCCTCCGGCAACGCCATCTTCACCAACGCCTTCACCAAGATCGACGGCGCTGAGGCCTGGCGCGACGGCAGCGCGGACGACCTGTCCGGCCTGAAGGTGGACGGCAACGTGGTGACCATCACCCTCTCCTCCCCCTACGGCGCTTTTATCCCTGTTATTGCCCAGTTCTGCATCCTGCCTGAGCACGCGGTCAAGGACTACGACCCCCTGGAGCTGCACAACAGCGACTACTGGTCCAAGCCCGTCACCTGCGGCGCCTTTAAGCTGGGCGAGATGAGCCCGGGCAACTACTACACCCTGGTGCCCAATGAGTATTATGAGGGCACCCCCTGGAAGATCGAGCAGATTACCAACTACTTCGTGCCCGACCTCCTGGTGGCTGCCCAGGCCGGCAACAACGACTTTATGAACACCAACATCCCCGAGACCATCAGCGAGCTGGGCAAGCTGGACTTCATGGAGATGCACCCCATCGACATCCTGTTCTACCGCTATTTCATCTGCAACATGAAGGGCGTGGACGGCAATGAGAACCCGGTCATGCAGGACAAGCGGGTCCGCGAGGCCATCCTCTATGCTATCGACCGCGAGACCATTGCCGAGCAGCTCTATCCGGGCCTGGCCCACGTGCTCCACTCCGGCGTGCCCAACGACTATGCCGAGTACAACGGCGTGGCCTATGAGTACAACCCCGAGAAGGCCAAGCAGCTTCTGGAGGAGGCTGGCTATGACTTCAACCACACCTTCCGCATCCTGTACTACTACTCCGATCAGAACTCCATCGACTTCATGGACACCATCGCCTACTACCTGCGGGAGGTCGGCATGAAGGTGGAGACCACCCAGAGCCAGCAGGGCACGGTGGATCTGTTCCAGACCCGCAACTACGACGTGGGCTACAAGGGCCTGTCCGCTTTCTCCATTGCTGAGTGGTACGGCGAGTACGACTCCAGCAATGCCAACTTCCAGAACATCTTCGGCGGCGACACCCAGTTTGACGAAGGCTCTGCCGCCATCGCTGCTGAGGCCGACCCTGCCAAGCGCAGCGAGATCATCAAGGAGCTCCAGACGCTGGAGCAGGAGAACCTCTACAAGCTGCCCCTGTACACCATCGGCAACAACATCTTCATCAACACCGACCATGTGAAGCTGCCTGACGGCGTGACCTTCGGCAACCCCTGGTATCTGTACGATATGGATATGGCCAACTGGGAGATCATCGGCTGATCTTGACACACGGTCCTGTATTTAGCACACCGATGCAACTGCCTCGGGGGAGGCGCAGCCCTTTGCGCCTCCTCCTTTTGTATTTCCCTAAAAACGGAGAAGAGATCAAAATCAGGCGTCCCGCCTCCAAACGGGCGGCCTGAGGGAAGGAGAGGAAGAATTTGCTGAAATTCATCGGGAAGAAGCTGCTTCAGATGATCCCCATGCTGCTACTGATCAGCTTTATCGTATTTGGAGGGCTGCAGCTGATGGATGTAGACCCCATCAGCTACATGGTTACCCCTGATATGGCCGCTAGCGCGGAGAATCAGGAGGCCCTCCGGGAGCAGCTGGGGCTCAACGACCCCTTTGTGGTCCGCTATTTCAACTGGGTGAAGGATCTGGTCACCGGCGACTTTGGCTACAGCATTGTCAACGGCACCTCCATCGCCTCACTCCTGAAAACCAGGCTTCCAGCTACCTTTGAGCTGGCTATTATTGCCCTTGTCCTGTCCTCCTTCATCGGAATCGGGATCGGCATTATATCCGCCATCCGGCAAAACGGAATTATTGACTACGTCGGCCGCGTGTTCGCGGTGCTGGGACAGTCCATCCCCCAGTTCTTCTTTGGCATCTGCGCCATCCAGATCTTTGCCATCAAGCTGGGCTGGCTGCCTGTGAACGGACGCACCTCCCCCGGCGCCAGCGGCCTGGGTGACGCTGTCATCCACCTGGTGCTGCCGGTGCTGACTATGACGGTGGCCATGTGCGCCGTCCTCATGCGCTACTCCCGCAATACCATGCTGGGCGTACTCAACTGCGACTACATCAAGACCGCCCGTTCCAAGGGCATCCCGGAGTGGAAGGTGTACATCAAGCACGGCTTCCGCAACGCCATGCGGCCGGTGCTGGTCATTCTGTGCTTCCGCCTGCCCATGCTGATCGGCGGCTCGGTGGTTATTGAGTCCGTGTTCGGCTGGCCGGGCATCGGCTCCATCATCACCCAGTCCGTGGTTTCCGGCGACTATCCGGTGATCATGGTGACCACGCTGATGGTGGCGGCGGCCATTCTGGTGGCCAGCTTCCTGGTAGACGTGCTGACGGCGGCGCTGGACCCCAGGGTCCGGCTGGGCGAGTAGGAAGGAGGGGCCAAAATGAGTTCTCAGGCATCTACAATTCAGCAAGCCAGCAAGAAGCAGGCCTCCAGCCTGCTGCGCAAAAATATCCGAAAATTCGTCAACAACCGCCTAGCCATGATCGGCCTGGTGTTTGTGGCGGTGATTATCTTCACCGCTGTATTCGCCCCCTTGCTCACCAGCTATGATCCCAATGAGATCAGCCTGGGCGAGAAGAGCATGGGCCCCTGCGCGGAGCACATCCTGGGCACGGACAACCTGGGCCGGGACGTGTTCGCACGGGTGCTGTATGGTGGGTGCATCTCCATGCTCGTCAGCGTGCTGGGCGCACTGATGGGTTCTCTGGTGGGCATGGTGCTGGGCTCCCTGGCCGGCTACTTTGGCGGCAAGGTGGACATGGTGCTGGTGCGCCTGTCCGAGATCTTCCAGACCTTCCCGGAGATGATCCTCATTATGATCCTGGTGGCCATTCTGGGCCAGGGCGTGGGCAACCTGGTGCTGGTGTTCTCCATCACCGGCTGGATGACCACCTTCCGCATGGTGCGCAATGAGTTTCTGGTCCTGCGGGAGGAGACCTACGTCCAGGTCTGCGAGGCCTTCGGCATGTCCAAGGCAGCCATCATGTTCAAGCAGATTCTGCCCAACGTCCTCTCCCCGGTCATCGTGTCCACCACCGTCAACGTGGCGGGCTTCATCCTCTCCGAGGCCAGCCTGAGCTTTTTGGGCGTGGGCGTGCCCTCGTCCGTGCCCACCTGGGGCAACATCCTCAACGCCGCTAAGAGCGTGGAGGTGGTGTCCAACTACTGGTGGCTGTGGGCAGTGCCCGGCGGGGTGATCTCCATCTTTGTGCTGGCTATCAACTTCTTCGGCGACGGCCTGCGGGACGTCCTCGATCCGAAACAGCAGTAAGGAGGGCGTCATGGAAAAGAAAGATTTTGTATTGGACGTAAAAAACCTGTCCACCAGCTTTATCTCCGACAGGAAGGAAGTCCGCATTGTTAAAAATGTCTCCCTGCGCCTGCGCCGGGGCACTACCCTGGCGGTGGTGGGCGAGTCCGGCTGCGGCAAGAGCGTGACTGTCCACTCCATCGTCAAGCTGATGCCCAAAAACGCCAGGGTCAGCGCGGACCACGTGCTCTACCGCTCCGCCAAGGACGGGAAGGAGTACCGCTTAGACCAGATGGAGCCCTACGGCGCGGAGATGCGCAAGCTCCGGGGCGCGGAGATCGGCATGGTGTTCCAGGACCCCATGAGCTCCCTTAACCCGGTCTATAAGGTGGGTGACCAGGTTGCCGAGGGGCTGATCCAGCACACGGGCATGAGCAAGGCCGAGGCCCGGGAGAAGGTGCTGGACATGTTCCGCAAGCTGGGCATCCCCGACCCGGAGAGCCGCCTCAACGACTATCCCCACCAGTTCTCCGGCGGTATGAAGCAGCGGGTGGTCATTGCCATTGCCATGATCTGCAACCCGGACATCATCATCGCCGACGAGCCCACCACCGCGTTGGACGTGACCATCCAGGCCCAGATCATGGAGCTGATGAAGGCCCTCCAGGTCAACGACCACAAGTCCATCATCCTCATTACCCACAACATGGGCCTGGTGGCGGAGATGGCGGATGAGGTGTGCGTGATGTACATGGGCCGGGTCATGGAGTTCGGCTCCCTGGAGGACATCTTCGAGAATCCCTCCCACCCCTACACCCAGGCGCTGCTGCGCTCGGTGCCGGTGCTGGGCCTGGCGGAGGGCCAGGAGCTGGAGACCATCCCGGGCATCACCCCCAACCCGGCGGACCTGGGCCCTGGCTGCGAGTTCGCCGGCCGGTGCCCCTTCTGCCAGGAGCGGTGCAAGCAGAAGGATATCCCCCGCTTCGAGGTGTCCCCTGGGCACTATGTCCGCTGTCTGAAATTTGATTCCTTCCAGGAGGTGGACTGATATGGCAGATAAGGAACTGATTTTCCAGATCAAGAATTTGCAGATGTGGTTCCCCATCAAGAAGGGGTTTATGAAAAAGACCGTGGGCCACGTCAAGGCTGTGGACGATGTGAGCCTGGACGTATACAAGGGGGAGACCCTGGGCATTGTAGGGGAGTCCGGCTGCGGCAAGTCCACCTTCGGCAAGACCATTATGATGCTCAACACCCCCACCGGGGGCCAGGTGCTCTTCAACTACGGGGGCCAGTTTAAGGACATCACCCAGTTCACCAGCCAGGAGCTTTTCCAGTTCCGCAAGAAGGTGCAGATGGTGTTCCAGGACCCCTATTCCGCCCTCAACCCCCTCAAGAAGATCTACACCGCCTTTGAGGAGCCCCTGAAGGTCCACGGTGTGAACAGCAAGGAGGAGCGGGAGAAGATCATGGAGGACGTGCTGAAGATGGTCAACATCCAGCCCGACTACCTCCTGCGCTACCCCCACGAGTTCTCCGGCGGCCAGCGCCAGCGGCTGTGCATCGCCCGGGCCCTGGAGGTCCGGCCGGAGGTGCTCATCTGCGATGAGCCGGTCTCCGCCCTGGACGTGTCCATCCAGGCCCAGGTGCTCAACCTGATGAAGAAGATCCAGAAGGATCTGGGCCTGACATACCTCTTCATTGCCCACGACCTGTCGGTGGTGCAGTACATGTCCAACCGTATCGTGGTGATGTACCTGGGCAAGATCGTGGAGATCGCGGATTCCCGCGCCCTCTACGACGAGCCCCTTCATCCCTACACCCGGGCCCTTCTCTCCGCCATCCCGGTGCCCCAGATCCACCAGGAGAAGAAGCGGATCGTGCTCCAGGGCGAGGTGCCCAGCCCGATCAACAAGCCCACCGGCTGCGCCTTCCACCCCCGCTGTCCCCACTGCACGGAGAAGTGCAGACAGGTGGACCCGGCCCTGATCCGGCACAAGGACAGCGAGCACATGGTGGCCTGCCACCTCTACAATAATTGACTTGGGCAATGCCCTGGCCCTCTCCGGCGATTCCGCCGGGGAAGGCTGGGTATCTGCTGAAAAGGGGAGAATGTCATGGATACCTTTGCGGAGGACTATAGCCAGTGCCTGGCGGCGTATCTGCGGGAGCCGCCGCCTGCCGGGATTGAGGGCCTGCGGGACAACCTGTACCAGGCCTACCTCCGGCTGAAAACCGGGGCCTCCGCCCAGGCTGCCCAGGGCAGCCGGCTGCTGGAGGAGGCGCCTTGGGGCCCCTGTCCCTACAGCGGCGTCCCGGCTGTGCAGCTGCTGACGGAGTGCGGCGATGCCCTGGACATCCGGGCCCGGGACAGGCTCCTGCACTTTTTGCAGGAGGGCCGGGCCGGGTGGCTTGCGGAATTGGGCCGGAACTGCTGCAACAGCTTCCGCCTGCTGGCCGCGGCGTCCCTGCTGGGGTGCGGCCTGCTGCTGGAGGACCGGGAGGCTGCGGCGCAGGCCGAGGGCGCGCTGGCGTGGATGGAGGACCATCTGGAGGGCTGTGATCTGCCGGATGAGTTTCTCTCCCCCTTCTACACAGGCCTGCAGCTGTCCGCTCTGGCGGAGATCCGCGCCCTCCCTGTGGCGGAGTCCTGCCGGGCCAGGGCGGCACGGCTGGAGGCCTTTATTTGGCGGGGGGTGCTGCGGCACTACCAGCCGGGGCTTCTGGGACTCGCGGGGGTATACAGCCGGGGGTACACCAGCGAGCTGGCGGGCCATTTCCAGATCATTCTGGCCTGCCTCCGGCGGCTGCTGGGGGACGAGGCCGGCTTTACCCTCCGGGCCACCCTTTGGTCGCCGGACTACGCCCAGGCTATCCTGCCCCACGGCACCTTGGCGTCCATGCAGTTTTACGCCCTGTATTTCGCCAGCTTTGACTACCTGTGTCCGCAGGAGGCTCTGGCGGCCTGGCGGGAGCGGCGGCTGCCCTGTGCCATCTCGGAGCGGGCGCGCACCGGTCCATCCCGGGATGTCAGCATCAAGCGCCAGGTGGCCCCGAATGCGCCCTGGGACTACCCGGCCCAGGAGCTGCGGCTGACCACCCGGCTGGAGGAGGGCCTGGCGGTGTCCTGGTCCGACGGAGAGTTTGAAAACGGCATGGCCTGCCCCGGGCTCCATGTGCTCTACAGCCGGGCCGGGCGCACCAAGGCATTTTTTCCCAAGCTGGTACGGAGCGCGGAGCGCTATATCGGCGAGGTAAACGACTACCCGAACCTGGGCCTGCGGCTGGGCCCCTCCAACTTTCCCGACGACGGGAGAAAGACCGTTCAGGCGGAAGGAGAGGGACTGCGCCTGTGCTACCGCCCCCGGGCCCTCTGCCGGGGCGCGAAAGAGATGAAGCTGGCGCTGATCTTTGCCGCCCACTTCTCCCTGCCCGACCAGGTATGGACCGGAGATACACGGGTGGAGCGCTTTGACGGCCAGGAGCGATACCCCCTTGTGCCAGTGACGATCCGTGACGGGGACGCTGTATTTACCTTCGAGCCCCTCTCTTGCCAGGGATACTGGCAGTTCACCTGCCGCAACCGCTTTTTTCATGTGGAGTGGGTGCAGGACGCGGAAAACTTCGACCAGCTGAGCTGGGAGGTGCTGGTGGGCGTCACCAGCTCTCCGGATCAGCAGGGCAACATTACGCTTTAAGAAAACATTGACCGTTCTTGTTATGGAGGTTATCACAATGGACAAATTTCTTTTCCTGGACCGCAGCTGTCTCCAGCCCCAGGGCATGGACAATGTGCGCCTGGTGGTGGCTGCTGCGGAGAAGGACGCTGCTAACAATCCCCTGTTCCACGAGGACTTCTTCAGCACCCCCTCTCTGCCCTGGGAGGCCCGGTATGACAACGCCTACCCCAACGTGATCTACGACCCCAAGTACAAGAAGTACCGCTGCTACTACACCTTCTGCTCCAAGGATGTGGAGTCCACCTCCACCCCCCGGGAGGAGCGGGCCAAGCGGGACTACCGCCCCATGTCCACCCGCATCACATCCCTGGGCTATGCTGAGAGCGACGACGGTATCCACTGGGTCAAGCCAAACCTGGGCCTGGTGGACTTTGAGGGAAGCAGGGAGAACAACATGCTCTTCCGCTACGCCCACGGCACGGGTATTTTCCTGGACGAGGAGGAGACCAACCCCGCCAAGCGCTATAAGCTGGTGACCAAGGTGGAGTACCCTGGCAGCCGCACCTATATGGCGGTGAACTTCTCCGAGGACGGCATCCACTGGGGGGATATGATCCCCTGGCCCCGGTGGAATCCCCCGGCGGACTCCCACAACTTCCCCTTCCGGGACAAGGTGGACGGCCTGTTCAAGGTCATCACCCGTACCTGGCGCAACGGGGTGCGCGTCTCCGCCATCTGCTCCAGCCGGGACTTCATCAACTGGAGCGAGCCCCGGGAGATCCTGCGCGGGGACGGCTTTGAGTCCCAGGTCTACTCCATGCCCGTGTTCTGGTACGACGGACTCTACTTGGGCCTGGCCTCCATGTTCCACGAGGGGGACCGCTCCGCAGAGAACTTTGACACAGTGGATCTGGAGCTGACCTACGCCTCCTCCTGCGACAAATTCGACCGGGTGGCCCCCTACCAGTACCTGATTCCCCGGGGTCAGGGCAAATACCCGGACGGGGACTTTGACAGCTGCTGCATCTACGCCGCTGCGCCCATCGACATGGGGGACGGACGGCTGTGCATCTACTACATGGCAGGCAACGGCCAGCACACCAACTTCCGGGAGACCTCCTTCGCCCGTGCCTTCCTGCCCAAGGATCGCTTTGCCTGGTACGAGCCCAGGAACCCGGAGAAGACCGCTGTCATCCCCACCGGCCGCATGAACATCTACGGCAATGAGCTGTGCGTGCTGGCGGATACGGAGGAGGGCGGAGAGTGGTCTGTGGCCGTATGCCCCACCTGGAAGAGCGAGCCCTTTGAGGGCTTCGGCTTTGACGACTGCACCCTGTCCCCGGGTGAGGACGGTTATACCCGGGTGCAGTGGAAAAAGAACCTGATGGACCTGGAGAACGCCACCATCTCCCTGGTGTTCCGCTTTAGAAAAACCAGGCTGTACGCCATCCGCGGAGAGGTTGTCCGCACTGCTGAGCGCTACTACGAGGGCGCACCCACGGTGTAAGGCGGGGGAGGAAGAGTACATGATTTTTTGCAAGCTGGAGCAGCTGAGCAGGTACAAGGGCCTCTCAAAGCACCTGGACACGGCCATCCGTTTTCTGGAGGAGGGCGGCGCCTCCCGCCTGACCATGGGGTGCAACGAGGTAGACGGCGAGGCGGTGTACGTCAACCGCTTTGACTACGACACAGCGGAGGAGGCCATCACCGAGGGCCACATCCGCTACATTGACGTGCACGTGGTCCTCTCCGGTCAGGAGCAGATCGGCGTGGCGGACGTGTCCACTCTACAGGAGGTGGAGCGGCGGGAGGAGGAGGACTACATCGGCTTCTCCGGCCCCTTCCAGTGCATGTGCGTGATGAAGCCCGGGGACGTGCTGATCACCTTCCCGGAGGACGCCCACAGCCCCAAGCGACAGAACGGTGGACCCTGCCATGTGGAGAAGGCGGTTATTAAGGTGCTGGCCTGCTGAGGGTGGCAATGCCTCCCTGCAAAATGATGGTTACACGGCTCATGGCGTTCAACAGGGAGACCTCCATGCCTATGAGGTACACCCCCTCCGAATGGTGTAGGATGCCCTCGCCGGGCGCGATGGACTGGTCCGTGAGGATCTTCCCCATCATATCGGTGAGCGTGACAGGGTAGCTTGTCCGGCTGCTGATAGCCCAGGCTGATGGAGAGCATTATCCATCATCAGCACTTTTTTGCCCGCTTTTGCCAGTCCAATCCCTAAATAGACGCAGGTTGTGGACTTTATTACGCCGCCCTTCTGGTTGGACAGCGCGATAATCTGTGCCTTCATCCCCTGCCTCCTATCCCAGCAGGCGGTTTTGTAGCTTACCGCCGCCGCGCTGCCCAACAGACGGCAGGCGTTGATAACAGCGCGTGTAGAGGCGATCTCATACGGCCTGCCTGTTTTCTTCGCCAGGGTCCGGAGGGCCTGGGATGCAGCAGACGTTATCGCAGGGGGCGCCGCAATGGCAAGGATCGTGTTCTTAGCAGTTGTATCGCATAGGGAAACACTCCTCCCTGTATCACAGTAGCGCGGCTATACACCGCATGGGCTGGACATCCGCACTGGCCACAACGGGCGCAGCTTGGTGTCCGCTATTATCTTATGCACAAGAAAGCGCGGCAGTTCCCGAATATGCTCCTGTTTCAGGGAGGAACCGTGCGTAACAAGTGCTCCCTTTGGACAAAGGGAGGGGAGATTGCAAACGTCATGCTATAAGCTGAGAAAATGTCTTCCTTTGATAAATTCAATGCTATTGAATAGAAAATTTCTGTGTTTTCGGAATGTCGCGGGCAAATTCTGCGCAAGATGGTTGTGTACTCTATATAACACCCTGCCCCAGTATTCAGGCTATACAATACAGCTGCATTTTGTTATAATGCATTATGGACTGTGATATGGGGAGGGGTGCTCTATGTCGAAACATACCAGCCCGTATGAGGCATACGCAAAACATATGCTTGAGATGATGTATGGGGAGAGATATGGAACCTTACTTCTGCGGGACAAACCAGATCTTCAAACGGCAGATGGGGAATCCGGCATCGAAGTCATGTCCGTGAATGGCGAAGCATTCGAGCGCCTGGTAACGGAGATCGCAATGTGCAAGCCATATCAAGCCCCATCGGACAGGGTACTGGATCTGTGTGCGAAATGCGGCATAGAATACCATTCCTGGCAGACCTATGTCATAAAACCCCTTCCAGCAGCCGGGTTCATTGAACCGTTCCGCATCAAATTGAAGAAGCTGAACGCTGGATATGCATTCCTGGGACACTACGACCTGTTCCTTTATTCAGACCGGCATACGCTGGAAGACTACGAATTGGAGCCACTTCTGGAGACACTGTGCGATGAGAACAAAGCCCCGATCTCATACCACTATGTCTATATTGATGCTGACGGAAAGCTGGTGTGCTTTGATCTGGCCCGCTGTACCTTTGAGGTTCAATCCACCAGCGGTATACGGGAGAAACTGTTGACCGGCTCTGCCGGCTTCTCCTTGATTTGAATCAGGTTCAGATCTGTCCCTCCTCAAATTCCCTCGCTATTGCAGGGGGGCTGTAAACCATTTTCCACCGTATAGCACCCGCGTTCGCCGGGGTGCCGAAACGGGCGATGTCTTACTGACATCGCCCGTCTTCTACTGCCTTAAAAAGTATTCAATATATGGTTTCTTGCAACTTTGCTATGAAGCAACGGTTAATAACCTGTCACTTCTTTTCCGGTTCCGGATACTCCTGGCCTAAGGTATCCACCCGAACGGATCTCATAACCTGCGGCTGCTTTGGCTTATCATTCATCATGCTCCGCGGTGTCCGGGAAATTTCCACTGCGGCGTCCACATTTTCAGTAATCTGTCCAAAGGCGGCATATTGCCCGTCCAGGTGGGGCGCAGCATCCACCATAATAAAGAACTGGCTGCCCGCACTATCAGGTGACATGGAACGAGCCATCGAGAGGATCCCCAAAGTGTGCTTTATGTCATTCGTCTCAAAACCATTACCGGAAAACTCCCCACGGATAGAATAACCTGGCCCGCCCATGCCAGTACCGTCGGGACAGCCTCCCTGAATCATAAAGCCGGGAATCACCCGATGGAAGATCAGCCCATCATAGTACCCGCTATTGGCCAGGGCAATAAAATTATTGACCGTGTTGGGCGCTTTTTCTGGGTACAGCTCCCCCCGCATAATTTGTCCATTCTCCATCTCTATCGTGACAATAGGTTTGCTCATACTGTCTCTCCTCCTTAATTTACCGATTATAGGATTTCATGGCCCGGTCAATATCCCGTTTGGCATCCCGTTTAGCCATGGAGTCGCGCTTATCATAGTTTTTCTTGCCCTTACACAGCCCGATTTCTACTTTGACCCGTGCGTTCTTAAAATAAACGCTGATGGGAATCAAAGCATAGCCATCCTGCTGGGCATAGGCTTGGAGCCGGTTAATCTCCCGCTTGTGCATCAACAGCCGCCGGGGCCGCACTGGATCCCGGTTAAAAATATTCCCGTGCTCATAGGGGCTGATATGCATCCCATGAAGGTAAATCTCCCCGTTCTTTGCGATACAGTAGGAATCTTTCAAATTCAACGTCCCAGCCCGGATTGATTTCACTTCTGTGCCATAGAGCTCAATGCCCGCTTCATAGCGGTCCTCTACAAAGTAGTCATGATGTGCCTTTCGATTCTGCGCTGCCACCTTGACTCCCTTTTTTTCTGCCATGAACCAGCCCTCCTTCCAAGCTTTTGACCAGTATACCATATATCGCCTGTCACTTCAAGTCAGGAAATTGCTGTTGCGCGCCTATCTCACAAAGTGCTGAGAATCGGGATCCCCATCCCTCGAAGCCAGTGTACAGATGCGATGGCTACAGGAATCAGAACACAATAAAGACAAAATATAAAAATCGTCTTTATTTAGAAATCAATTTATCGCAGAAAAATTTTATAGTGAGCCTCGTTCTTTTCCATAAAATCGTAACAAATCGAACTAATAGTGTTCATTAAGCAACGATTACCCCTCTTAGAAACACAAAAACAGGACTTGCACTTCTTTCTCTTTTATGATATAGTTGTCCTCAACGTTAAAAATGCTCCATGCTGGAGCCCTTTATATGACGCTATTTATAGACAACTTTTATATTTTGATTATAAATTTGAAAGGGGTTGCATCATGCAGTACGACCTAACAGGTCCTGGATTCCGTTTAGCACAGGAAGGGATCAAACGCTGCTTGACGGCTTGCTGTGGTTTGAGCCACAACGATAAATCCTGGCCGCAATGCATTGGGGGGCTGGGGCGGCAACAAACAGCCTACGCCCAGGAGCAGATACGGGCCGGACCCACGGAGCTGCTGAAGATTGATCGGAAAGGGAGGTAATATACATTGCGAAAAATTACCCGTGCAGCGCTCTCTGAGCGCATGGAACAGTATCATATATTCAACCGCGTGGCGGTACGTGCCCTTCTGGGTTATCTTGCCTTGGTTGTCCTGTTTTTCTTCCTGGCAGGGGAGCAGCTCCATTTCCGCAGATCCCGTGGGGAAATTGCTATGCCTGCGGCGGACAGCGGCACGGTAGAGATGGCCGCAGGGAATGTTGTGGAGCAGCGCTTTACCACCGCAGTCCAGCGCATTGAGCAGGTTGACGTCCAATGGGGGACATACTACCGGCCAAATGCGGGGGCCATCCTGATGGAGCTCTGGGACACGCGGGACAACACGCTCCTGCTGTTGGGCCGCTTTGACGCTGCGGCCATCACAGAGGGCGGCGTGACCTCCCTCACTGCATCCCAGCCGCTAGAGGGGCTTTACCGGATCCCGCTCCTGCTGCGGGTTTCCTCACCGGACTGCCAGCCAGGCAGCTCACCTTCCCCGCTGATGAGCGTACAGGAGGCCCTGCCAGACAGCAGCCTATATCTCAATGGCGCAGCGGCGGACGGTGTGCTCTGCTTCGCGGTGCATGGCACGGACTACATTTGGACAGGTCTGCATTACTGGGAGTTTGCAGCGGTGGGGCTTCTGCTCCTGCTTGCAGCTCTGGCCGTGATATGGTACCGCGTCCGCCTGGGGAAGCGCAGCTATGTACTCAATGCGGTAGTTGCCACAGAGAAGTACAGTTTCCTGATCCGCCAGCTGGTAGCGCGGGATTTTAAGACCAAGTACAAGCGGTCGGTACTGGGTATCTTCTGGAGCTTCCTCAACCCGCTGCTGACAATGTGCGTCCAGTACTTTGTTTTTTCAACAATTTTTAAAAGCGATATCCCCCATTATGTGGCCTATCTGCTGGTAGGTATTGTCGTCTTCAACTTCTTTTCTGAGGCCTGCGGCATGTCGCTGACTGCCATCGCCGGCAACGCCAGCCTCATCACCAAGGTATATGTGCCCAAGTACATCTACCCTCTGACACGGGTGATCTCCTCGGTGATAAACCTAGGGATTTCTTTGATCCCCCTCGTGCTGGTCTCTTTGGGGACGGGGGTGGCACTCCGGAAGTCCACTGTGCTGGCTGTATACTTTTTATCATGCACCATCATCTTCAGCCTGGGGCTTGGCCTGCTCCTGTCGGCAGCCATGGTGTTTTTCCGGGACACCCAGTTCCTATGGGGGGTGCTAAGCATGATTTGGATGTATGTGACCCCCATTTTCTACCCGGAGAGCATCCTGCCGGACAATTTTAAGATCATCTTATGGATCAATCCCCTCTATCATTTCCTGAAAAATACCCGCATCTGCATTTTAGATGGTATTTCCCCTGAGCCAACCGTGTACCTCCACTGTATGCTGCTGGCCCTGGGGGCGCTGGGGATTGGCTCATGGATATTCCGTAAAGTACAGGACCGTTTTATCCTGTACCTGTAAGAGGGGCTTATGAGCAGAACAGTTATTGAATTAACCGATGTGACCATGCGGTTTCGGATGAACAGCGACAAGATCCTGTCCTTGAAGGAATTTGTAACCACCGCCCTGCGAGGGAAGCTGGATTACCAGGAATTTACCGCCCTGGACCACGTCTCCCTCCAGGTAAAAAAAGGGGAGACCCTGGGGCTGATCGGCCGCAACGGTGCGGGAAAAAGCACGCTGCTGAAGGTGATCTCCGGCATCCTGAAGCCGACAGCGGGCAGCGTACAGTGCCAGGGAACCATTGCGCCCATGCTGGAACTGGGTTCCGGGTTTGATATGGATCTGACTGGGCGGGAGAACATTTTCCTCAATGGTGCGATCCTTGGCTACAGTGAGGCATTTTTGAACGCAAAGTACGACGAAATCGCAGCATTTTCTGAGCTGGGCAACTTCATCGAAACCCCTATCCGCAACTACTCCTCCGGGATGCTGGCGCGGCTGGCCTTCTCGGTTACAACAGTAGTCCAGCCGGAGGTACTGATCGTCGACGAGATCCTATCCGTAGGGGATGCGGCATTCCAGGAGAAGAGCAGGCGGCGGATGATGGAGCTGATGGGCGGTGGAACTACCGTGCTCTTTGTCTCCCACAGCCTGGAGCAGATCCGTGAG
Organism: uncultured Oscillospiraceae bacterium; assembly: GCA_910583885.1. Taxonomy (GTDB): domain Bacteria; phylum Bacillota; class Clostridia; order Oscillospirales; family Oscillospiraceae; genus Pelethomonas. The sequence goes on from CAJUAC010000005.1 coordinate 29,724, forward strand.
ATGTGCAGCCGGGTAGCCTGGCTGGAACAGGGGCGGGTCAAGATGATAGGCGCGCCTGCTGCGGTTTGCAGCGCTTATGTATAGGAGAGGGGGCAGGCCATCGATGGACCAACTAACTGAACATTTTTCCGGTCCGCTCCTCTTTTCGTATGTCTGGTGGGTTCTTCATCAGGCAGTCCACATGCGGATTGGCAGGCTGTACTTTTTAGCCAGGGACGGCTGCCTCCTGCGGGAAATGGCGGAGCAGTTCTGCCGGAGCTGCCGCCTGCCCATTGAATGCCGCTACCTGTATTGCTCCCGTATGGCCCTGCGCACACCATGCTGCCACCTGATTGGGGACGAGGCGCATGACCTGCTGCTCCTGGGCGGGTATCGGGTTTCCCTGCGCAGCCTGTTGGACCGGGTGGGGCTGGAGGACAGCGAGCGTCAGGAGGTATATCGGGAATGCGGCCTAGTCAGCCGGGATAAGGATGTCTTGCTGCCGGAGAAGGAGCTTGCACTGGTCCGCAGGCTGCTCAGAGGCAGCGAAACCTACCGCCGGGCTGTGGGGCGCAGATCCCGGGAGGCCTATCCAGCCGCAATGGGGTATCTCCGGCAGGAGGGGCTGTTTGATGGGGCCACTGTGGCCATCGTTGACAGCGGATGGACAGGCTCCATGCAGCGCTCCCTGCGCCAGCTGCTGCAATCCGGCGGATATGCCGGGAGGATCGTCGGGTTCTACTTCGGCATGTACGCCCCACCCAAAAGCCCGGAGGACGGCGCCTATTTCACCTGGTTCTTTTCTGGCAGGGACCACCTCCTGCGGAAAATCCCCTTTAACAACAACCTCTTTGAGTGCCTGCTGTCCGCCCCGCACGGAATGACGGCAGGCTATCGGGAAGAACGCGGTACCTATGTGCCGGTGTGCCTGCCGTGTACGGAGGGCTACCGGCAAACGGTGCGCAGGCAGATGGCCCGTGTACTGCGGTATACACAGAGGCGGCTGGAGACCTTGGACTTTGGCCGCTTCCACGGAAAGGCCTTGTTGAAGGAGAGCGAAAAAATCGTTTCCCGCTATATGGCACATCCAACGCGGGAGGAGGCGGTTGCCTGGGGGGAGTATCTTTTTTGCGACGACGTGACAGATGGATATCTCCTGCCCCTGGCAGACGCGTCACAGACAGCCATGCTCAAGAATTATGCTATCCTCCGGCGCATATGCCGCAAGCTGGCGGGCAGGCCTGCCCAGGCTGCCGCAGAGCTGTACTGGCCCGAGGGGGTGTCCGCCTTCCTGCCACCGGCAAGGCGGCTGTGGTACCGCTGGAATATCTATGTGTGGGAGCTCCTGCGCTATGTGCTGCATTGACAGTCCGCCCAAGATCTCAGTGGTTATGGGGGCGTACAATATTGCCGGCCTGTCCATCTTCCCAGAGGCCATCCAGTCCATCCTGTCCCAATCGCTGGTGGAGCTGGAGCTCCTCATCTGCGACGACGGCTCCTCGGACAGGACCTGGGACATCCTCACCCTGCTGGCCGGGCAGGACCGCAGGGTACGGCTCCTCCGCAGTGGGCGGAACCGGGGGCTGGCCGCCGCGCTCAACCGCTGTATTGCAGCCGCTGGAGGGCGGTATATCGCGCGGCAGGACGCGGATGACCTCTCGGACCGGTTCCGCCTGGAGAAACAGTGCCGTTTCCTGGACAGCCACCCGGAGATCCAGTTTGTAGGCAGCGATACGGAGCTGTTCGACCGGGACGGCATCTGGCGGGTACGGCGCTTTCCGGCCTTTCCCCGCCCGGAGGACTTCCTGTTTACCATGCCCTTTGTCCATGGGGCCCTCATGTTCCGGAGGGAGGCGCTGCTGGATATGGGCGGCTACCGCGTGGCGCGGGAGACCCGCCGCACCGAGGACTATGATCTGCTCATGCGGCTATACGCAGGCGGTCTGCGGGGGGCGAACATCGGAGAGCCCCTGTACCGCTTCCAGGAGGGCAGGGATACCGAGCAGCGCCGGAAATACCGCTACCGCGTGGACGAGGCGGCCGTCCGCTGGAAGGGGTTTGCGGCGATGGGCCTCATGCCGCGGGGGATCCCCTATGCCCTCAAGCCGCTGGCAGTGGGGCTCCTGCCTGCGGGCATCCTGCGCAGGATGAAGAAACTGCGCCCATATTGAGGGCCTGCATCCATGTCAAGCCAACGCTGGATACAGGCCCGGAAGGGAAGGGACCCACATGGAGATCAGACGGATCATCCGCAGGGCAGACAGGGCGCTCTGCATATGGCTGCTGGAACGGAGCTCCCTGCCGCAGAAGATCATGTACTACCAGAGGCGGTATGATGGGCAGATCCTGCAAAGCTTCCTGCTGCCGCCGGTGGCACGGGGACAGCAGGAGGGCTGTATACTGATGGACTACGCCGGCCGCAGGGCGTACCGGCCTGCGGATGTGTACGGATTCCTGGAGGGTTTCGACACCGTGTCCTTTGACCTCTTTGATACGCTCCTGTTCCGGGATACGCCCTCGCCAGCGGATCTATTCGGGCTGGTGGGACGGGAGCTGGGCATCCCGGATTTCCAGCGCTCCCGCATTGCGGCGGAGCGGGCGGCCCGGCGGGCCAAGCGCCAAGCCGCCGGAACCAGTGAGGTGACGCTTACGGACATCTACTCCATGTTGCCTGGCGCAGGCCGCAGCCATATGGAGGAGGAGCTCCGCCAGGAGCAATGCCACTGCCGCATAGACACCGCCATGCGGCAGCTGGTGGAGGTGCTGTGCCGGCGAGGGAAGCAGGTCGTGATCATATCGGATATGTACCTCACCGCAGAACAGCTGGCGGCACTGCTCCAGTGCGCCGGGTACACCTTCCCGGGCCATCTGTACGTCTCCAGCCAGTACGGATGCAGCAAGGCCAGCGGCGGGCTCTTCCCTCTGGTCCTGCGGGAGTGCGGTGCGAAGCGGATGGCCCATATCGGGGACAACTTTGCCAGCGATATCCTCATGGCCCGCCAGGCGGGGGTTCCTGCCCTGCACTGTTTGCAGCCATAGGGAGGACAGTCCCCCGGGAAATTGGAGCAGCTCAACATCATAAAAAGTTTTGCAAGGAGCGGGTATATATGGATATCACAACAATACGGCAGCTTATCAGCCAATCCCAAGCAGTTTCTTTTGACCTGTTTGACACGCTGGTTGTGCGGCTCTTCCGGAAGCCAACTGACCTGTTCGCGCATCTGGAGGAATCCACCCAGGCCACCGGCTTCCAGTCGGCCCGGATCGCCGCAGAGCAGGAGGCGCGCTCCCTGGCCGCCGGGTGCGGTGTACACGAGGTCACACTCGATGAGATCTACACCCAGCTGCACCCGTCCTATCAGCCGCTGCGGCAAAAGGAGCTGGCGCTGGAGCGGCTGATGTGCCAGGCAAATCCGGAGATGCAGGAGGTCTTCCGCTGTGCGCTGGAGAGCGGGAAGCCGGTCTTCATTGCCTCAGATATGTACCTCCCCAGGGAGGTAGTGACGGCCATCCTGGAGGACGCTGGATACCAAGGCTATCAGAAGCTCCTGCTCTCATCGGAGACCCGCCGCCCCAAGGCGACAGGAGAGATGTATGAGGATTTGATCGCTGTTTCCGGCCTGGAGGCTGGCCAGATCCTCCACATCGGGGACCACCCCTATACAGACGGCCAGGCCGCGCGGGAGAAGGGGCTGCAAACCTACAGCTATACGCCGCTGCGGCAGTCCGCCGGGAACAACCGGAACTCCGCCTATTTTGCTGTGCTGAACCGTTATGCGGAGCAGGAGCCCGCCGTCTCCATCCTGGAGGGGCTGGTGACAGCCTACGAGGCCAGCCAACCTGCCCACACCTACTGGGAGTCCTTTGGCTACAAGTACACCGGCATCCTCGCCTATGGGTATATGAAGTGGCTCAAGGAGCGGCTGGATCACCTGGGGATCACCAGGGTTTACTTCATGCTGCGGGACGGCTTTGTGCTCAAGCGCGTATTTGACAGGCTCTTCCCGCAGTTTGAGACGTATGAAATCTACGGCTCCAGGAGGCTCTTCCTCTTCGCGGGGATGCGGTCCTACCGCGATATCCAGCTCCACATTACAGGTCTCCACACAAAGGGGATCACCTATGCCCAGTTCTGGGACAGGCTCAGCTTAGAGGACGAGGCGTTCCATGCGCGCTACCTGGAGTCTTTCCCCATGCAGGCGCAGCGGATTTCCAGCGAGGGGCAGCTGCGGGAGCTGGACGCCTTTATGGAGGCCCATGAGGCGGATCTGCTGGCGGCAGGCCGGGAGGAGCGGGCTGCCCTGGCGGCGTACTTCCAGCAGATCGACCTGCTGGAGGGCCCGGCTGCCATTGTTGATTTAGGCTGGAAGGGATCTATGCTGCGGGGGCTGGAGAACGTATGCCATCTCTTGGGCCGCTCCGCAGAGCTCACGGGCTTTTTCCTGGGCACACACACCTGCAATACCCCCGGCCTGCGGGTGGAGTCCTACCTGCTGGACCACGGGCACGCAACCGGCGCGAGGAATGCGGAGGTGCTGCTGGACTACGGGTACATTGTCCCGATTTTGGAGTCCGCCTTTTCCGCCCCCCACCAGAGCATCCTCAAGCTGAAGCAGCAGGACGGGGAAATGATCCCCATTTATCAGGACAGCAGCGCCCACGAGGAGGCGCGCAGCGGGATGTGCCGCCAGGTCCTTGACGGCATACTGGCGTTTGCTGCGGACATGGGCCGCATTGAGACGGTGTTCCCGCTCCCCATTTCCCGCGAGGCTGCCCTTGCCCCGATGGAGTACCTCTCCCGGTCCGCCAGCAAACCGGATCAGGTGCAGATACAGATGCAGAGCGTCTGCCCTGGCCTCGGGAATGACAGCAGCAACAGCCCCATTCTGCGGCAGGGCCGGCCTGTGATCGGTGTTGTCAACCCCTGGCCGGGGGATATGAGCGCGGAGTCCGAGGTGCTGGCGCGGCTGAAGCGGGCGGCAGAGGAAAATGGCATCGGCTATGTGATGCTGGACAATTTCGGCCATCTATTGGATGAACACCAGCGCGCGACCAGCACCTTTGTGGATGCGGATGATGTCAGCTTTATTCTCACGACCCATTACGAGACGGCCAAGGTGCTGGACGCCTTCCACTACCACACCCTCTGGAACCCGCCGGAAATCCCGCTCAACCTGGACTACTATACCCAGCGCGTCACCAACCAATATCTGATGAACGAGGATTTCCTGATCTATGACGCCGGTGGCATGTCCAACCACCTGAAAGGGATGCTGCTCAACTGCCCCCGGACGCTGGAGGGTGCGTCCTCCCTGACAGCGTCCTTCCCCCTCAGCGCCATGCTGGCACCCCGGCTGGAGTCGCCCACCATGTTTTACTGCGGCATGAACTGGGAGAAAACGATCCATGGCAGCAACCGGCACGAGGGCCTGTTCAAGCTCCTGGACCGGACCGGGAAGGTAAAATTCTTCGGCCCGGAGGTTGTGGAGGCCTGGGGCGGCCTCCGGCCCTGGGAGGGGTACCAGTGCTATCAGTATTCCATCCCCTTTGACGGGTTCTCGATCCTGGAGGAGATCAACCAGTGCGGGATCTGCCTGGTACTCTCCTCCGACATACACCGGCGGGCAGGCAGCGCCACAAACCGCACCTATGAGGCCTGTGCCGCCGGGGCCGTCATCATCTCGGACGACAACGCCTTCATGCTGAAGTATTTTTCGGATGCTGCGCTGTTTATTACCTACAACAGGAACAACCCCCAGGACACTTTCCGCCAGATCATGGAGAAGTACAGCTGGATTATCTCCCACAGGGAGGAGGCCCTTGCCCTGGCCAGGCGGGCGCAGCAGATTTTCGCAGAAACATTCGCCCTGGACATCCAGCTGAAACAGATTGTCGCAGCCCACCCTGCCCGCTTTGCCCAGGTCGCAGGGGACCTGTATGCAAAGGACGACGGGCAGACCGTTCTGGTGACTTATGTGCTCAATACCCAGGAGATGGGTACAGCAAAGGCACAGCTGGACAGCGTATTCCGGAATATCCACCGCCAGCTCTACCGCACCATCCAGCTTGCCATTGCGGCGGACCTGTCGATCTGCCAGGAGGTGCAGTCCTACTGCCTCGTGCGCTGTGCCTGTGCGCAGGTGGTTCCCATGGCGCTGTTTGACAAAAAGGGGGTCCGAAGCCTTACAGATGGCCAGGCCGTCCGCAGGCTGCAAAAACAGGTGGCCCATACCTATTCCATCAATACCAATGCTGAGGAGATCTGGTTTTTTGACCACATCACCGCCATGGCCCGCCAGATTGAGGACACCGGCGCACCCTGCGCCTACTCCGGGAGCGCATACCAGGACTGCCATGGATACCGCCGGGTGAATTTCTTTGAAAAACTGGGCACCAGCCATCTGTTCTATCAGAGCAAACCGGAACGGCCCCTGATGCCGGGGCAATTCCTGTTCCATGCGGACGCCCACGCACTGCTCCCGGACTATCTGTTTGACTGCTTGGACGGCGGGGAGCACCTGGCCTATGCGGGGATCCTCCACTACAAATACGGGCAGATGCTTGCCTTTAGCCGGCGGATGAGCTTCTGCTTTACCCAGGAGGAAAAGGATACGCGCAGCAGCGTGCTGCCCGCCGCCATGCAGACGCGGTTTATCCAGGATCTGGTGCGTCTGGACCTGCCGGAGCAGGGGCCAGCGGAGGGGACGCCTGCCGCATCAGTGCAGGCGGGAGAGATGCGGCGGATGGTCGCAGACGGGCTGCTGATCATGCCGCTGAAGAACCTGATCCGGCTGCGCTTCTACCGCATGAGGATGCGGAAGCTGGATCCGGGCGGCGAACGCTATCAGGCGCTAAACAGGAAATACAACGCTGTTTTGAAGCAATATGAAGATTTTTGGGGGATTTGACCATGGACTATGTCGTGATTGGCGCGGGGGGCTTCCTCGGCTCCTACCTGCTGGAGGAGCTCCAGGCGGCGGGGCATCGGGTGCTCGCCACGGCGCGGTCGGTAGAAGGGCGCACCTGCGGGCCTCAAATTACCTGGCAGCGCTGTGACATCACAAAAGAGCGGGAGGCCGGCGCCCTGATAGAGCGGCTTTCCGGACTGCCCGCCTGCCGGCTCTTTTATTTGGCCGCCTACCACCACCCAGATCTGGTGCAGAAACACCCCGGCAAGGCGTGGGAGACGAACATCACCGCCCTGTCGGCATTCCTGAACCAGGCGGCCAACGTGGGGGCGCTGTTCTATGCATCCACCGATGTGGTCTATGGGGAGGGCACCCTGGAGCGGCGCTTCCGGGAGCAGGATCCCCCGCGTCCTGTCAACCTGTATGGGAAGCATAAAGCCCTTGCTGAGCAGCTTGTGCTGGCCTGCGGGTACAACGTGGTCCGATTCCCCTTCCTCATCGGGCCCAGCCGGGCGGCAGGGAAACAGCATTTCTACGATACGATTTGCGGGAGCCTGTCCCGGGGCATACCCATTGAAATGTTTGCTGACTCCTACCGCTCCGCCCTGAGCTTCCGGCAGGCGGCCCGCCTGCTGGTACAGGTTTCCGAGCTGGAGGGCTGCCCGGCGGTGCTCAATATCGCCTCAGACGACGCCCTGTCAAAATACGATACCGGCAGGATGATTGCAGAGAAACACGGCTACGATCCAACGCTGGTACGGCCTATCCGGTTCCGGGATGCCCAGGGGATTTTCGAGGTCCCGCGGGCAGGCACGGCACTGCTGGACAACACCCTCCTGAAGCGGATGCTGGGAGTGCCGGAGATCCACCTGCGGCTGGATGAGGAGGGAGCTGTCAGATGATTATGACAAAAGCGCCCTTCCGGATGTCCTTTTTCGGAGGAGGGACCGACTACCCGCCATTTTTTATGGAGCACGGGGGAAGCGTCCTCTCCACGACATTTGACAAATATGTCTATGTCTCCGTGCGCCACCTCCCCCGTTTTTTTGCGTACCGCACGCAGGTCATCTACTCCAAAATTGAGCGGGTGGTATCCGAGGAGGAGCTGGAGCACCCCTTGGTCCGTGAGGCGATGCGGTATCTGGATATGCACAACCTGCATATCACCTATGACGCAGATCTGCCCGCCCGCTCTGGCCTGGGGTCCAGCAGCGCCTTTGCGGCGGCGCTGATCGGTGCGTTCCACGCCCTGAAGGGGCAGTATGTCCCACCGGGGCAGCTGGCGGAGGAGTGCATCTACGTGGAGCGCACACTCTGCGGGGAGGACGGCGGGTGGCAGGATCAGATTGCGGCCTGCTATGGGGGCTTTAACCGCATTGATTTCAAGGGGAGCCAGTTTGAAGTCCACCCGCTGATTATCCCCAAGGAGAGGAAGCAGGCCCTCAACCGGAACTTGATGCTGTTTTTCACCGGCTTCACCCGCTTTTCCTCGGATATTGCCAAGGAGCAGACGAAGGCGGCCTCCGAAAAGGAGCGGGAGCTGGAGGAGATGCTTGCCCTGGTGGATGAGGCGGAAAATGTACTGGTGAACCGGCACGGGGATCTGGATGCCTTCGGCCATCTGCTCCACCACACATGGGTCCTCAAGCAGCGCATGTCGAAGAGGATATCAACGTCCCAGCTGGATGAAATCTATGAGGCTGCCCGGCGTGCCGGTGCGCTGGGGGGCAAGCTGCTGGGGGCAGGCGGCGGGGGGTTCTTTGTGTTTTATGTGCCTGCCCAGTACCAGGAAGGCGTAAAAAATGCCCTATCCGGGCTGCTGCATGTCCCATTTTCCTTTGAAGAGGATGGGACAAAGGTGCTGTACTATGTACCGGAGGACTACGAAAAGGAGAATTAGTATGAGAAAACGGGCTTTGATTACAGGAATGACAGGGATGGTCGGATCCCATATGGCAGACTACCTGCTGGAGAACACTGACTGGGACATCTTCGGGATGCAGCGCTGGCGCAGCCCGCTGGATAACATCATGCACTTGATGCCCAGGATCAATGGGAAGGACCGGGTTTTTGTGGTATACGGCGATTTAAATGACATGGCGAGCCTGGCTAATGTCCTCAACGAGGTCCAGCCGGACTACATCTACCATCTGGCCGCGCAGAGCTATCCGCTGACAAGCTTTACCGCACCGGCCGATACGCTCAACACGAACATCCTGGGGACCTGCCGCCTGCTGGAGTCTGTGCGCCAGCTGAAGCTGGATCCAGTGATCCACGTGTGCGCCTCCAGTGAGGTGTTTGGGCGCGTCACGGCGGACAAGCTCCCCATCGATGAGTCGTGCTGTTTCCAGCCGGCGTCGCCCTACGCCATTTCCAAGGTGGGCACGGATCTGATCGGCCGCTTTTACGCAGAGGCCTACGGCATGACCGTGATGACAACCCGCATGTTCACACACACCGGCCCCCGCCGCGGCGACGTGTTCCATGAATCTACATTTGCCAAGCAGGTGGCAATGATTGAGGCGGGGCGGCAGCCGCCGGTCATCAAGGTGGGCAACCTGGATTCGCTCAGGACCTACGCAGATGTCCGCGACGCGGTGCGGGCCTACTATCTGCTGACAACGGTAAACCCGATACCGGGGGAGTATTACAATATCGGCGGCACCTACACCTGTACGGTAGGGGATACCCTCCAGTATTTCATTGACCACTCCACGATGAAAGAGGCCATCCGCGTTGAGGTGGATCCGGCGCGCTTACGGCCGATCGACGCGGATTTGCAGGTTCCAAACTGTGAGAAGTTTACAAAGCACACCGGCTGGACGCCAGTATATCCCTATCAGCAGACAATGGACGACCTGCTGTCCTACTGGCGGGAGAAGCTTCAGCACACTGGGACATACATTGACAGGTGACGGCCATGTTGAAACGATTAAAGCCGGATTTTACCCATCGGGACGGGCGCGGATCCCTTGTCCAACTGGTCAGGGCGGGCTATACGCAGTTCAATGTTATTACCAGCAGGGCGGGGGCGGAGCGGGGACGCCACTTCCACAAGCGTAATGGCGAAGCCTTTTACATCATCAGCGGGAAGGTGCGCGTTGATGTCAGCAGCCACGGGCAACGGGAGAGCTACCAGTTTGGAGACGGGGACTTCTTTTCCATTGAACCGCTGGATTTGCACAGCTTTTCCTTTATTGAGGACACTGTCCTGGCGAGTATGTACGACCTTGGCGTGGAGCTGGAGGACGGGAAGAAGGATATTTATGATGAAGCAGAGTACAAAGCATATACTAAATGATCTGATTGTGCGCTATCCGGCGCTGGATTGCTGTAAGGAGGGGATTTTCTCCGCTGTCGCAGTCAGCGCCCGCGCCTATGCGGAGGGCGGCAAGGTGCTGGCCTGCGGCAATGGCGGGAGCGCTGCTGACAGTATGCACATTGTGGGGGAATTGATGAAGGGGTTTACCCTGCCACGGAAGCTGCCGGAGGCGCTCTGCCAGCAGATCGCCCAGACGTCCCCGGAGACGGCGGCTTACCTGACAGAAAATTTACAGCAGGCCCTGCCCGCGATCTCCCTGGTGGGGGAAACCGCGCTCTCCACAGCCTACAGCAACGACATTTCGCCCGTCCTATGCTTTGCACAGCAGGTCCTAGCCCATGGGAAGGCGGGGGATATTTTGCTGGGGATATCCACCTCGGGCAATTCAGCAAATGTCATTTACGCGGCCCAGATGGCACGTGTGAAGGGGATGCAGGTCATCGCTCTGACAGGGGGAACAGGGGGCGGACTGGTGGATTGGGCGGATGTACCCATCATTGTACCGGCCTCAGTAACCTATCACATCCAGGAGCTGCATCTGCCGGTCTATCACGCCTACTGCCTGGCACTGGAAAATGAATTTTTCGGAGGATAAGCGGATGGAAGCAATTGTGTTGGCAGGTGGGTTGGGGACGCGGCTTGCCCACGTTGTAGCTGATGTCCCCAAGCCGATGGCACCGGTGTCAGGTACGCCGTTTTTACAACATATATTGGATCACCTCGTTCAGCAGGGGGTGTCGCATATCGTGCTGGCTGTGGGCTACAAAAAAGAGGCCATCACCAGCTATTTCCAAAACAGCTACCGGGGTGTACCAATCAGCTATTCGGTTGAAGAGTCCCCGCTGCTGACCGGGGGCGCGATCAAACAGGCGCTGGCATATTGTAGGGAAGATCCCGTGTTTATCAGCAACGGGGATACCTTGTTTGATGTGGACTATGCGCAGATGATGGCCGCCCACCAAGCGGCACATGCAGACATCAGCATTGCGGTGAAGCCTATGGAACAGGTTGGGCGGTATGGCAGGGTGGCGTTCGATCAGGACATGCGGGTCCAATCATTCCACGAGAAGGGCTTCTGTGAAAAGGGTGCCATCAATGGTGGGGTGTACCTTCTGCAAAGAGGGGTGGTTGATACCATTACCGCAAATAAATTCAGCTTTGAAAAGGATGTCATGGAGGATCATCCCGCAGGCAAACGGATATTTGCCTGCCCATCTGCGGGCTATTTTATTGATATCGGCGTCCCGGAGGACTACGAAAAGGCGCAGAAGGATTTCCAGGAGAGGCGATGAGACGGGCAGCATTTTTTGACCGTGATGGGACAATCAACGTAAATTTCGGCCATGTGTATCAGAGGGAACGCCTTGTATTTGTTGCGGGAATTCCAGAGCTGATCGCCGGATATAACCGGAGCGGCATCCCGGTGATTGTAATCACCAATCAGGCTGGGATAGCCAAGGGGATGTACACGGAGGCCGACATGCACCAGTTCCATATATATATGAATGGACGCCTGGAGGAACTGTATGGGGCGCATATCGATGCGTTCTATTTCTGTCCGCACCATCCCGATTTTACTGGGCCATGTACTTGCCGCAAACCAGCCCCAGGGATGTTTTTTGCAGCTGCCAGGGACTGGCAGATCTCCTTGCAGGGGTCCACCATGTATGGGGACAAGGAAACGGACCGATTGGCTGCCCAGCGGGCGGGGATTATGGATTTCCGTCCCGTTTCCTGCCGGGAAAATATCAGTGAAACTGGAGAGAAGTTGTCATGAATAGGACAGCTGGAATTCCATAGTTTGGAGGGGAAAGATTTGACACAGCAGCGGGTAAGATTTTTGGACATCTATAGATTCCTGGCAATGATTTTTGTGATGTGGGGACATCTTGTCGGAACAGGGATGTACGCAACAGAAATACCTGGCATAATAGCAGGTGCAATGCCAACCCCAATCATCGACGCGGCCGGGAATCAGCTGGGTATATTAGAAAATTTCTTATATTACAGGTTACATACGCAGACCGCTGTTATGGGCGTTATTATGTTTTTCATGTGTACAGGATATTTTGTTCCCGCCATGTTGGAACGTTACCGGCGGAGTGAATTTATTGTAAACCGGCTATGCCGGATATTCCCTACGCTGTTTGTTTCCGTTGGCTTATGGGGCGTGGCTGTCTTTCTTTCACAAAAAATTACTTTTCGGCCGTCACAATATCTCACGAGCATTACCCTGACCTATCAGGTTTTTGGTATTGCCCCATTTATGGGGATACTGTGGACCTTAGTAATTGAAGTCCTGTTTTACCTGGTTGCGGCGGCAGCGGGCCAGGTCAACAAAAACACAATTGTTTCTATCTATATTCTTATTGCTATCACGGGCCTTATTTATCGTGAATTCCCCAATAGCCACACCTACAATTTGTTTTATAACCTGGAATATGTTTCATTTATACTGCTTGGCGCGACGCTGCACTGTGCATTTCATGATAGGAAGTCCACTATAGTCGGGCAGTTTGCGCCAGTAGGGTCAGCACTATTCGCAAATCTAGTACTTTTTCAAATGAACCGCGATATATTACAGGACAGTACAACATACCCAAACCTTTTCAGCCATCTGATCCCTCTGTTTCTCTTCCTTATCCTCGCTTTTTTAGAGAAATCCGCTCCCAATTTTTACGAAAAAATCCCTGCCGCAGTATATCAGCTGTCCCATCTTGTGTTTCCAGTCTACACAACGCATGTATGTGTTGGCTTGACGAGTATGTATTGGGCTTCTACATGGGGGTTCAATCGATATATCACCGTTCTGATTGGATTCCTGCTGTCATTCTTAGTTGGAAAAGCAATTGCAGCAGCAATCGAAGTGCCGTCAATTGTTTGGAGTAAAAAGGCAATTTCTGCAATGCGGGATAAGCCGCGTCCAGCATCCGAATGAGTATTGACATCTCTTCTCCCGTTGGTTTGCTTCCACGCTTGCACCAGTGGCCCGCCACAATCTCACAGCCACCTGTGCGGAGATATTTCCTGTTTTGATGCAAGAGGCTATCTTCCCACTCAGATCTAACCGCTTCCCACCACAGGGCAGGCTGCTATATTGTATAAGGGCGCACATTCCTTTGCGGGAATATGCGCCCTTATACAATTATGTACGGATATGGCTGTTTTTATCAGAAGCTCTCAATGAGCGGCCGATCCATCCTTTGGAGGATCTCACAGGCCAGCTTCACCCCGTTTTCGAAATCCGCATAGGCGGAAATCCCGTAATGGGTGTGGGCATACCGCACCGGAACACCAATGACGATGACGGGTACACCGCTGCCTGTCAGATGGATAGATGCCCCGTTGGTAGACCCGGCGGAGCGGACCGCCTCCTGAACAGGGATCCCCAGCTCTGCGGCCAGATCCAGGGCGTAGCGCTGGTAGCGCGGATTGGTAATCATCCGGGCATCAATGTGGCGGAGCATGGGGCCCCGCTTGATGGCCGTCTGCACCATATAGGGCTCTACGCAGGTGTCGTCCGCCGGGCAGCCCTCAAAGACAATGGCGATGTCCGGGCGGATGACCTGGGCGGTCACAGCGGCCCCCCGGGTGCCCACCTCTTCCTGGGCGGCACAAGCGCCCACGATATCTACGTTCAGCGCCTGCCCCTTCAGCGTATCCAGGGTCTTTACAATCGAAGCGCATCCCAGCCGGCAATCGAAGCTCTTGCCCACCATGAGGTCATTCTTCTCAGAGTAGGTAAAGGTCACATCGGGCACCACGGGCTCACCGATACGCACGCCGTAGGTCTCCACAGCTTCCTCCCGGGATGTCGCCCCCACATCTACAGTGATGCTGCTGATCTCCAAGGGGGCGCTGCGCTCCTGCTGGGTCATGAAGTGGGGCGGTTTGCTGGCAGTGAGGCCAGGGATGTAGGCCCCTTCCCGGTTGCGCACCCACATCTTGTGGGCAGGGATGTTGTGGCTGATCCAGCCTCCCAAGGGGATGATACGCAGAGTCCCGTTGGGGCAAACAGCCTGGACCATGAAGCCGACCTCATCGCTGTGGGCATCCAGCTGCACCACCGGACGCCCACCGGTGTTCTCCTTGCGGCGGATGTATAGATTCCGCATCCTGTCCACCTGGGCTTCCCCCAATTCCTTGGCATAGGGCAGGATAGCGGCTACTACCTCGTCCTCGAAGCCTGGGGCCCCGTTGGCGTTGGAGATGGCGGCGATCATCTCAAGCGTTTGTTTCTTATCCATCATCTTGTCATTTCCTCCTTATCAGTTTAGCTTGACCTTCTTGAATTCCTCCATAAAGTCCACGATGTAGTCCGCTGTGGCCTGGAGCATCTCCCGGCCCCACTCCTCGGTGGCCGTATTCGGATGGTCAGGACCGATCCATCCGCTGTCCGTGACATGGGGGGTACTGCGCATGATCTCCACAGACACGCCCTTGTACTGTACAGAGCGGAAGCCGGTAGTCTTCAGATTGTCGGTCAGGTCGAAGAACTTCAGTTCCCCGCCGATCTCGCTCTTGTCCACCAGGGACGGGTCAATGCCCAGGATGGCCGCAGTCTCCTCGCCGCCGCCATGGCCGCCCTTCCAGGCCGGGTTCATGTCCCAAGCCATCAGCCACCAGTTGAGACCGGCCACCAGGCAGCCCTTCTTCTCATACTCCAGCCCCAACCGTTCAATCATCTTCATATTGCCGCCGTGGCCGTTAAGGAACACAAACTTCCGGGCCCCATGGCGGTACAGGCTCTCAAAAACCTGCTTGCAGAACAGGTAGAGCACCTCGTTGTCAATATCAATTGTGCCGGGATAGGGGGCCAGGCTCTGGCAGGCGCCAAAGGGGATGGTGGGAACAATGAGCACGTCGCTCTTTTTCTCGATTTTCTCCAGCAGATGCTCGGGGATGAGGGTATCTGTGCCAAGGGGCATGTGGCGGCCATGGCACTCGATGCTTCCGATACTCAGCAGCACAATGTCACTTTTTTCAAAGTACGCCTGAACCTGGGGCCATGTCATGTGGGAAAGCCTCATAATGTGTAATCTCCTCCATATGCTCGGGTTGCCAGTGATGCGCCAGTAGCCCGAACAGTGAAACCGGGTTACTGGGCAACCCTGACATTTTCCAAGTGATGGTACTCGTTCACGTCCATAACAACTCCCCCAACGTTTTTGCTGGCGCCTACATGAACAGATATGTAGAGAACAGGCATGGTATTGTTGTACGCGGCCAGCTTCTGATACAGCTCCTTACGGGTATCCACTGGAGCGTGCATCTTTAATGGGCGGGGCCATAGGGGGCTTTGGTTTTGATGGTGACTGTACCATCCCCATTATCACTCACACTCTCAATAAAGTCAACAATATTCAGATACTGTTGCGGAGTGGATGGCCAGGCCTTCGCCTTTGAACCCTGTTCCTGCACCTTGATACGCTGAACCGGAGGGGAATGCATTCCCCGCCGGTTTTTCCAGCCTAGCAGCCCCGCCCCAGGGCGAAGGCCTTCTGATTCATCTCCAAAAATTTCGGTGGCACACTCTGCTCAATGGCCGTCGTCCACTCCTCCTCTGTGAAATCGAACCACTTTGAGAGCCGGCCCAGAAGCACAATATTTACCGCTTTACTGCTCCCGGCTTCCTCCGCCAAGGCGAGGGCGTCCATGGCATCCAGGTCGATCCCCGCGTCACGCAGCTTCCCCTCCAGCCCCTGGGGGTACTGGGCCGCACCGGTGATGACCGGCATGGGGTTCACCTGCTGGGTGTTGGTAATGATCCGTCCACCAGGCTTCAAGTACTCCGTCCAGCGGGCTGCCTCCAGCAGCTCAAAGGAGAGGATAACATCTGCCTGCCCCCGGTCGATAATGGGGGAGTAGACCTTTTCCCCCCACCGGACATAGGTCACTACGCTGCCGCCACGCTGGCTCATGCCATGCACCTCGCTGACCTTGACATCGTAGCCCTTGCCCAAAAGCAGCCTGCCCAGAAGTTTGCTGGCCAGCAGGGTCCCCTGGCCGCCTACGCCGACAATCATAATGTTCTTTGTTTCCATATTCATATTCTCCAACAAAAGCCCTTCTCCTGCAGCCGGGTGGAACTTCCGGAAAAGCAGGGGAAACAGAGCGCATTCCATTCTTTGTGTTTTAAGACAAGGCACCGCCGAGGGCATCAAATTTGCACAGCTGGCTGCACACGCCGCAGCCGGTGCAAAGGGTGCTGTCAATCACCGCTTTGCCCTCCACGATACTGATAGCGGGACAGCCGATACGCATACAGGATTTGCACCCCACGCACTTGTCCCGGTCCGCCGCAATGGGGCCAGGATGCCTGACGTACTTGAGCAGGGCGCAGGGGCGGCGGGAGATGATGACCGACGGCTCCTTCGCCGCCAGCTCCTCCTTTACCGCCGTATCGCAAGCCGCCAGATCATAGGGATCCACCACCCGTACCCGGTTGATCCCCACGGCCCGGCACAGGCTCTCCAGATCAATTTTCGTGCAGGGATCACCCTTGAGGTTGAATCCGGTGGTTGGATTCTGCTGATGGCCGGTCATGCCGGTGATCGAATTGTCCAGGATGATGACTGTCGAGTTGGACTCGTTGTAGGCCGCGTTGATCAGGCCCGTGACGCCGGAGTGCATGAAGGTGGAGTCGCCGATAACGGCCACGGTCATCCCCTCGCTCTCCCCTCCAGTGGCCTTGTTGAAGCCGTGGAGGCTGGAAACCGACGCGCCCATACAGATGGTGGAGTCCATCGCCCCCAGAGGGGCGACCGCGCCCAGGGTGTAGCAGCCAATATCCCCCAACACGGTAAGGTTGTTCTTTTTGAGGGTATAGAATAATCCCCGGTGGGGGCATCCAGCGCACATGACCGGAGGCCGGGCAGGGATGTCCTCTGCCAGCTTCTTCCCCGTGCAGTGGTACTGGCCAAGCTGCGCGGCCACCATGTTCTGGCTGAGCTCGCCCACACAGGGGAACAGGCTCTTACCCTCTACCGGCACACCGATATACCGGCAATGGGACTCAATGAACCCATCCAGCTCCTCCACAACCACCACCCGGTCCACGCCTGCGGCAAAGGTCTTGATCTTCTCCACCGGCAGGGGCCAGGCCATGCCCAGCTTCAGCACCGGATATGTATTGCCGCAGGCCTCCTTGACATACTGGTAACTGGTAGAGGAGGTGATGATCCCCAGGCTGTAGTCCTTGCCCGCCTCGATCCGGTTGACGGAGGCGTGTTCTGCCCAATCGGCAAGCTTCGCGGTACGCTCCTCCACCACGGGGTGGCGACGCTTGGCGTTGCCGGGCATCATGATGTACTTGGCCCCATCCTTCTCATAGGGTTTTTGTGGGACCTCCTCCCGCTCCCCGGCCTCTACTACGCTCTGGGAGTGGGCGACGCGGGTACACATCTTCATGATGACCGGGGTATCAAAGGCTTCCGAGAGCTCGTAAGCCAGCTTGGCGAAGTCCAACGCCTCGGCGGAGTCGCTGGGCTCCAGCATGGGGATCTTGGCGGCCATGGCATAGTGGCGGGAGTCCTGCTCGTTTTGGGAGGAGTGCATCCCTGCATCGTCCGCCACAGCGATCACCATGCCGCCCCGCACGCCGGTATAGGAGAGGGTAAACAGGGGGTCAGCAGCTACGTTCAGGCCAACATGCTTCATGCCGCAGAAGCTGCGGCGGCCAGCCAGGGACGCACCAAAGGCCGCCTCCATCGCCACCTTTTCGTTGGGCGCCCACTCGGCGTAAATCTCCGGATATTTGGCGGCAGCCTCGGTGATCTCCGTACTGGGGGTGCCCGGATAACTGGAGACAAAGGTACAGCCCGCCTCATACAGGCCCCGGGCAACAGCCTCATTGCCCAGCATCAGTTGTTTCATTGCTTGGTTCCCTCCTAAGAGATGGATTAGCCCCGCTGGGATGCGGGGGATCTATTCGTTCTTCTCCCCAATGTGACAGCAGCCCGCCGCTCATGGCAGGGGATCATCGGGAGATAACTGCCGGCATGGATATGGACGAAGGGCAGAAATGCGTCTGCCAGCGCCCCATCCCATCTGCCGTTTTTCGTCTGCATCTCTTATGATATTACCCTGAATGACGCCCAATGTCAAGGCAGAAGAAATGCAGTACCCTTTGAGAAAAGTGTTATTGAGGGATCACTTTGGCAGTTTCTACAAAACCAGGTTGAAGCGGTAATCATTTTGTGCTATAATCAGTTCTACAAACCACAATTTAGGAGTGACAAAATGAACAGGCCAATTACAACACTATTTATGCTGATGTCAGTTGACGGAAAAATAAGCACTGGCGCAACGGACGAGTTAGATGTAGACAAGGATTTTCCCCAAATTGCGGGAGTGAGCGAAGGCTTGCACCAGTATTACGAAATAGAGCAAACGACAGATTTATGGACGCTCAATTCTGGCCGAGTACAAGCTAAAATCGGTGTCAATACAAAGGATATGCCAAACAGAACGCCTGTATCTTTTGCGGTGATAGATAACACGCATTTGAACGAAAATGGCATACAGTATTTTTGTGCTTTATCGAAAAAGTTTGTGTTGATTACATCAAATGCAAAACACCCGGCATTTAACGTAGAGGACGGCAATGTTCATATCATATATCAAAAAGAATTATCGCTAAAAAATGCACTGATACAGCTCAAATCAGAATATGGTTGCGAGCGGATCACGATACAAACCGGTGGGACATTAAACGGCTTATTTCTTCGAGAAAAACTATTCGATTATGTTGATATTGTTGTTGCTCCAGTTTTGATTGGCGGCAAAGACACATCTACTTTAATTGATGGCAAATCCTTGTTTTCACAAAGTGAACTGTCAAAATTGGGGGTTCTAAAGCTGCAAGAATGTGTGGTTTTAGAGAACTCCTATTTACGATTGCGTTATGAAGTAATTCACTGATAAAAATAGGCAGTTACCCGTATAGGGTAACTGCCTATTTCACACGTGCCGTTACCAGGCCGCCTGCCGCCCCGACAGCGGCCCCGGCCAGCGTGCCGGAAACCAGCAGTACCGGCAGATACCAGACCAGCTGTTCTGTGCCCAGCACAGCCATAGCAACCGCAATCTGTCCCAGGTTGTGGCCCACACCCCCCGCAATGCTGACGCCCAGAATGGAGAATTTCCCCGTCCGTTTCAACCCCGCCATCACCGCCAGGCTCAGCACAGCCCCCGCCAGGGAGTAGGCAAAGCTGTAGGCGTTGCCGAAGGTCATGGACACCAGCAGTACCCGGACCAGGGAGAGGGCTGCCGCATCCCGCAGGGACATGCGGTAGAGGGCGAACACCACCACGATATTGGTCAGCCCCAGCTTCATCCCCGGCGCTGCCATGGACAAGGGGACCATACTCTCCAGCCAGGAGAGTGCCATCGCCAATGCCGTCAACAGCGCATAGCGCGCCACCCGTTTACTCATAGCTGCCTCCATTTTCCCTTCTTTTCTTTGTGAACAAAGAAAAGAAGCAAAAGAAAAACTTCACCCCGCTTTTTCTGACAAGAAAAAGCGGGATTACTTTACCGCCGCATCAAAGGGCGCGGCTTCACCGCCCTCCACATGGATGACCAGCCGGTGGGGCAGGCAGACAATGGTTTCCCCCTCCCGGGAAATCCCTCCTGTCCGGATGCAAGTATGATCCCCGCAGTTGGCCTCAACCACTGCAACCGTCCCGCCGGAGATATTCAGGACATTATAGGCATCCTCCCCAATGGTATGGGCCTGATCCACGGCCAAATCGTAACGGGCCGTTTCCACCCCATCCACCGTTACCACCACCCAGGCTCCCGCCCCACCGGGATGGAAAAGCAGGTATAAGATCAACGCTGCCAGCAGGGCTCCGCCTGCCAGCAGCAGATCGCTGCGCAGATGCTTACCGATTGCTCTCCGCCTCCTTTCCGCCGATCAAATCTTTCCATGCCCCTGCGGGCCGCATATTCCCCGTGTTTCGTGGGAAGGTATGGGCAGATTCTGTCGTAAGGGGGGCTGGGCTATGCCGGCAAACTCTGCCGCAGCTGCCCGGCGGGATGACCCGCTGGAGCTGCCGCTATTGCTGTTTTTTACACTCTCCGCCGCCGGATGGGTGTGGGAGGTGCTATTCACTGTCCTCTCCACAGGGCAGCTTGTCAACCGGGGCTTTTTTCACGGCCCCTGGCTGCCGGTATACGGCGTAGGCGGGCTGCTGATGCTGCTCCTGCTGGGCCGCCGCCAGCAGAGCTGGCTGCTGTTTCCCCTGTGCGCCCTGCTGGGCTGTGGGGTGGAGTATGCCGTATCCGTCCTGTTGGAAGCCCTATTCCACGCCAGATGGTGGGACTACAGCGGGTGGGCCGGAAACCTGGATGGCCGGGTCTGCCTGGCCAGTGCCGCCGCCTTCGGCGCGGCAGGCTGGCTGCTGGTCCGGCGGGCGGGTCCGCGCCTATGCGGTACACTGTCCGCCATGCCGGTCCGGCCCCGTGCAGTGCTCTGCCGCACCCTCTGCATCCTCTTTGCGCTGGATGCTGCCGTATCCATGACTGTGCCCAACATGGGCGGCGGCGTCCCCCTGTGATCCTGCTGAACCACAGTATACCCCATTGCCGGGGAGATGTCCACCGGGATTCCAAGTTTTTATAGACGGATTTCCGCCCTGTTATAGCTGAAGCCGATGAAAGCCAGCATAGCCAGCACCGCTGCCGCCCCGATTGCCAGCCAAGCCGCCATCCCCATCCCGGCCAGGGCGAGAAATCCCCGCCCAATTCCGGCCAGGAGGCTGCCGCTGCCGGATTGTACCGCACGAAGGGCCTGGCTAATCACCGCAGGGGCAAAGCACAGAGGAAACCACAGCACAGCGAACCCTTTGAAACCAAAACGGGTATGGACTGCGCCCAGGAACAGGTCCAGGAGGGCTACGCCCAAAATTAGCGGGATGTATTTCCACTGGAATATCGCCGTCAGATCCAGCTCGTTCTCATAGCCGGGGTAGAGCAAGCTGTAGAGCCATGTTTCCGCTTGGGTCAGGCACCATGCCACGCCTACGCCCAGCAAGGAGGTCAGCACCGTCAGCAGCGGGTCTATCAGCAGGAAATCCCGGCGGGTCTGCCCCATCGATACGGCCATGCGGAAACGGGCGGCGGCTCCACCGCCCCGGGCCACCAAACCTGCGAAGACCCCGATAATAGCCATCAGGCTTCCGAGTGGGGCGTAATCCTGATCGCTGTTGAAAAAGGTATTGACCACAACCACCAGGACGATCCCGAACAGGAAAAACCCCAGTTGGTAGGCCATCATCACGAGGGGGGTATTCCGAGTCACTTGAAAATGCCGCTTAAAAAAATACATGGACGTTTCCCTCCTTACAATTTTACTTCCCGTCGGCGCAGCAGCAGCCATTGAAACAGGATGTCCGCTGCGAACAACGCCAATGCCGCCATAACCAGCCACCAGGGCAGCACTGTCAGGTAGGATACCATCTGCATAGTATCCGCCGCCAGATTCAAATCGCCTACACTGGCGAGGCCAATAAAGCCGCCTGCCACACCGCTCATGAGGACAACCAGGACTGTTCCCGCCCATTTCCATTTGACCGTCAGCGTCCCCAGCAGGCTGCCGGCGGCGGAGGTGATGAGCAGGCCAAACAGGAGGGTTGGGATGCTCTGCAAGCCGGTGCGGGAAAGCTCCCCCGGCACCAGCAGCCATACCAGCGCGCACACGCCTATGGTGACAGCGATAATCAGCGTCCGGTAGTACTGGAATCCCAGCAGGACGTTGCGCCGCGTCTCCCCCATGGCAAGCAGGAGAGGGACATACAGGGTCTGTGCGCCGGTGTTGACCATCATGATACTGAACACAGCGGAAAAGCAGAGGAAATAGGGGACCACCGAGGCCAGCAGGGAGAAGTCCAGACGGTCCGCTTTCAGGATGGAGATGGCCGCCAGAACCCCTGTGATGGCTGCGCATACACCGGCGGTTTCCCAGGTGAAGCGGGTCCAGAATGCCACATTACGCCTCATGCCTTGCCTCCTCGCCGCATAGGGCTACAAAGGCCCGCTGGAGGTTCACCGGCTGGATGGATACATCCCGGCTCCCATCGATGGACTGCCCGGGCTTGAGGAATACAGTGACTCCTTTGCTTCGGCCGACTGTCTCCGGATAATGGGTCTCCAGGCCCGCCACGGCCGCATCCACCTCCTCCGCCCGGCCGCTGACATGGCAGGCGCTGTCCACAAAGGCTTGGGTATTCCCCGTTACCAGGATTTTCCCCTCGTGGAGGATGATGACATCCTCCAATACGTCGGCAGCCTCTTCAATGATATGGGTGGAGATGACAAAGGTACGGCCAGTCGCGGTGTACTCCTCCAGCAGCAGCTGGTAGAACTGCTCACGGGCCACCACGTCCAGCCCTGCTACCGGCTCATCCAGGAAGGTGTAAGGGGTTTTGGCACACATAGCTACGATGATCGTAACCATGGAGAGCATCCCTTTGGAGAGCTTCCCCATCTTCTTTTTGACATCCAGATCGAAGAGCTGGATGAGCCGTTTCTCCAGGTCCTTATCCCAGCCTTCATAATAGATGGCGGCAATGCGCAGGTACTCCTTGGCCTTCATGGAGGCCAGACCACTCTCTGCATTGGTACTCAGCTCACGGGAAAAGCAGAGCTGCTTGAGGCTGGCACGATTTTCCCAAACAGGCTGCCCATCCAGGGAGACGGTCCCCCCGGTAGCGGGGTTCTGTGCGGTCAGGATGGACAGGAGTGTGGTTTTGCCCGCCCCATTGCGGCCAATCAGGCCATAGATTTTACCTGGCTGGAGCTCCAGGCTGACTTGCCGGAGGACCTCCTTGCCGCCATATGTTTTTACGATATTTTCACAGATCAGGCTCATATGCTGCTCTCTCCTATCATGTTCAGTAATTCCTCTTTTGAGATCCCCAGGCTCCTGGCCTCCGCCAGAAGAGGGGTGATATGGTTCTCCGCGAAAGCCGCCCTTCTCTTTTCCAGTATTTTTTCCCGTGCGCCCTTGGATACAAACATCCCAATCCCCCGGCGCTTGTACAGGATCCCGTCGTCTACCAACAGTCCTACCCCCTTCGCAGCTGTAGCTGGATTGATCGTATAAAGCTTAGCCAGCTCATTTGTACTTGGAACTTGCTCCTCCTCCAGCAGGATTTTCCGCAAAATGTCTGTCTCAATCATTTCGCTAATTTGGAGGTAGATCGACTTTTGCTCCGTTAAACGCTCATTCAAATTAGCGCCTCCTTCCACCTCGTTTGTTGTTTGGCTAATTGGTTAATTAGTTGTGTAATCAACTATATACCAACCGAACATGATTGTCAAGATAAATCCCGACATTTTTTCAGCTTTGTTGAGTTACTGTTGAAGTGTGAAAGCTCGAAAGAGCTCGACGCACTTCCATTTTTTGTTAAACGAAAACCACCGGTACGGCCGGCGGTCATGATTTTTCCATACTTGAAACTTGCAAAAAAAAAACTGATGTGGTAAAATAAAACGCTATGTGAGATGTTTTCCTGTGTTTGAAAACGCAGAGGCGGTAGTTGTGCGGGATAAGGCGGATAGCCGAAAACTTGTGCGTGCTAGCTTTTGAAAATAACGGATATATCAGGATTTCAGAAATTATGGAAAATACGAAACGCTTCGTGTTGCGGCGGCGCAGGAGGCCGGTCAGCTTGGAGAAGAAAGGGGCTGTGTGATGTACCTAAAAGCATTGGAAATCCAGGGGTTCAAATCCTTTCCGGATAAGACAGTCCTAAATTTTGGCGAGGATATCACCGCCATTGTAGGCCCCAACGGTTCTGGGAAATCCAACATATCCGATGCCATCTGCTGGGTGATGGGGGAGCAGTCCGTTCGCAGCCTCCGGGGCAGCAAAATGGAGGATGTCATTTTTGGCGGCACAGAGAAGCGCAGCGCCGTGGGCTTTGCCCAGGTGACGTTGGTGCTGGACAATGGTGAAGGGATCTTCCCAGCCATTGACAGCAGCGAGGTGATGGTCACCCGCCGCTACTACCGCAGCGGTGAGAGTGAGTACTATATTAATAAGCAGTCCGTGCGCCTGCGGGATATCAACGAGCTGTTTATGGACACAGGCTTGGGCCGGGAGGGGTACTCCATCATTGGCCAGGGCCGTATTGATGAAATCCTCTCTGCCCGCAGTGCGGACAGGCGGGAGGTCTTTGAGGAGGCGGCAGGCATCTCCAAGTACCGCCACCGCAAGGAGGAGACGGAGCGCCGTCTCCAGCGCACGGAGGAGAACCTGGTGCGCATCAACGATAAAATCAGCGAACTGGAGCTCCAGGTCACACCCCTGCGGGCCCAGGCGGAGACGGCAAAACGGTTTTTGCTGCTGCGCGATGAGCTGCGTATTTTGGAGATTTCTGTCTGGCTGGAGCGTCTGGAGGAGATCAAGACGGCAAAGAACCGCCTCCAGGCGGAGTACGCCGCCGCCAAGGAGCACCAGGAGGCCACCAGGG
The DNA here is from genome assembly GCA_910583885.1 of uncultured Oscillospiraceae bacterium. Lineage (GTDB taxonomy): Bacteria > Bacillota > Clostridia > Oscillospirales > Oscillospiraceae > Pelethomonas. The sequence continues at coordinate 54,413 of CAJUAC010000005.1, forward strand.
CGCGGCAGGACGCGCTCTATGAGGAGAACGACCGCTTCTCCCTGCGGATGCAGGGGAACGACACGGAGCAGGAGCGGGTACGTCAGGAGGCAGAGGGCTTTGCCGGACAGGCCAGGGACGAGGAGAATGCCGCAGCCCTGCTGCGTACGAATATCCAGAACCGGAACAATGCCATTGCTGACATCGCCCAGGAGCTGGCCCGGCAGGAGAGCCGGGGCCGCAGTGCCCAGCAGGAGCTGGAGGCCCAGCGCCTGCGTGTGAAGGAAGTGGAGGAACACACAGCCAGCCTGGAGGATGAGCTGGAAGCGCTGCGGGAGAAGGCGCGCCAGGCCGCTGAGAGTGCGGGGAGTGCGGGCCATGAGATCAGCGCCCTCCAGTCGGGAGAGGTGCTGGCCGCCGATGCCGCTGCCAAGGGCCGTGAACGGCTCTCCGCCCTTTGTGCCAGCCTGGAGCAGATGGAGGGGCGGCAGCGGGATATTGCCCGGGAGCTGGAGGCAGTCCAGTTCCAGCTGGAGGCCACTGGCCAGGATGCCAAGGCGGCCCGCCGCTCCCTGGAGGATGCCCAGGAGGAGGCCGGTGCAGCCGCCAATGTCATCCAGGGCCACACCCTGCGCATGGAGGGCCGGGAGCAGCGGGAGAGGGCGGCAGGCGAGGCCCATCTCCAACTGACAATGGAGCAGAACAACCTGGAGGGGCGCATCCGGATGCTCTCTGAGATGGAGAAGGAATACGAGGGCTTCAGCAAGGCGGTCCGGGTGGTGATGCAGGCCGGCTACACCCTGCGGGGCATCCACGGCCCGGTGGCCAACCTGATGCGCACAGACAGCAAATACGCCGTGGCCTTGGAGGTGGCATTGGGGGCCGGGATGCAGAATATTGTGGTAGACCGGGAGGAGGATGCCAAGACCGCCATCCACTACCTCAAGCGGCGGGACGCAGGCCGGGCAACCTTCCTGCCCTTGACCGCCATCCGCGGCGAGGAGCTGCGGGAGCAGGGGATTGAAAATGAGTACGGCTTCGTAGGCGTAGCCTCCCGGCTGATCGCCTATGACAGCCAATATGAACAGGTTTTCCGCAGCCTGCTGGGCCGTACTGTGGTGGCAGAGGACCTGGACTGCGCCATCGCTATGGCCCGCAAGTACCGGAACCGCTTCCGTATTGTCACCCTGGACGGGCAGGTCATCAACCGGGGCGGCGCCATGACCGGCGGCAGCGTCTCCAAGAGCGCGGGGGTTCTCTCCCGGGCCAACGAGCTGGAAGCCCTGCGGGGGCGGCGCACGGCGCTATCCCAAAAGCTGGCGGAGGCCCAGCGGGAGAAGGATGAGGCGGCCCGTGAGCTCCAGGCGGCCCGGTATGAGCTCCAGGTGGCGGAGGGCCAGCGGCGTTCCGCCGAGGACGCGGTGCTCAAGTTCCAGGGCGAGGTGAAGCAGTACGCCGCCCTGCTGGAGAGCATCCGCGCCAGCATTGAGAACCTGGAGGGGGAGCGGGCCGCGCTGGCGCAGCGGGTTACGGACAGCCGCGCCCAGCAGGCGGATGTCCAGGCGGAGATTGACGCCCGGGAGGCCGAGGCCGCCCGGCTGCGGCGGACGATCCAGGAGAAGCTGGCGGGCCAGACAGATTTGCAGAGCTACTCCAACCAACTGAGTGAGGAGATGGCGGAGTGCAAGGAGAAGCTGGCGGGCCTGCGGGCTGAGCGGGCCGCCTGCCAGGAGGGACTGGCCCGCCTGGAGCAGACCCAGCGGGATCTGGAGGGGGACCGGGAGCAGCGGCTGCGCCGTATGGAGGAGTACCGCTCCGCCAACGAGGCGGACGAGGAGGAGAGCACCCGCAGGACTGGCGCGGCGGCATCCCTCCGCCTGCAAGCCCAGACGAGCCAGTCCCGGCTGCGGCAGCTCCAGGATGCCCGGCTGCACCTGGAGCAGGAGCGCACCGCCATGGGGGCGCGGCTCAAGGAGTGCAATGAGGCGGTGCTGAACGCCGAACGGGAGGCTGGGCGGCTGGAGCAGCGCCTGAATACCGGCGGAATGGAGGAGAAGCAGATCCTGGATAAGCTCTGGGATAGCTATGAGCTCAGCCACTCCGCCGCCATGGAGCAGCGCATAGAGCTGGAGAGCGCAGCCAAGGCCAACCGGCGCATCGGCGAGCTCAAGAAGGAGATCAGCGGCCTGGGGGCCGTCAATGTGGGGGCGATTGAGGAGTTCCAGCGTATCAATGAGAGGTACACCTACCTGACTGGCCAGCGCGACGATGTGGAGCAGGCCAAGGGGGAGCTGGCGGGGATCATCGGGGAGATTACCCGGGAAATGACCGTTATTTTTGCCGAACAATTCCAGCTGATCAGCGCGTCCTTCCAGGAGACGTTCCTGGACCTGTTCGGCGGCGGCCAGGCCACGCTGGAGCTGGAGGATCCGTCAGATATCCTGGGCTGCGGCATTGAAATCAAGGTGCAGCCTCCGGGGAAGACGCTGAAAACGCTGTCCCTGCTTTCCGGCGGGGAGAAGGCGTTTGTAGCCATTGCACTGTATTTCGCTATTTTGAAGGTGCATCCCACGCCGTTCTGCGTGATGGACGAGATTGAGGCGGCCCTGGACGAGGCCAATGTGGTGCGGGTGGCCCGGTATATGCGCTCCATTGCGGATAAAACCCAGTTTATTGTGATTACCCACCGGCGGGGCACCATGGAGGAAGCGGATATACTATATGGCGTGACCATGCAGGAGAAGGGCGTCAGCAAGATGCTCAGCATCAACCTGAATGACGTCTCCGAGGAATTGCATATCAAATAGAGGAGGAACAGCCATGGGGTTTTGGCAGAAACTGAAGAAGATCTATATGGGCGACGTGTTCGGCTCGGCCATCAGCGAGGCGGACGAGGCATTTTTTGAGGATTTGGAGGAGATGCTGATCCTAGCCGACGTGGGCATGGAGACCGCTGCGGAGGCGGTCAAGGAGCTGCGGGAGCGGATGATTGAGGACAAGATCTCCGGCCAGGAGCCGGTAAAGGCCTGTTTGCGGGAGATCCTTGCGGAGAAGCTGCAGGTAGGTGATGGGGCGTTGAATCTCTCAACCCGGCCCTCTGTGGTTTTGATGGTGGGTGTCAATGGCGTGGGCAAGACCACCTCCATCGGTAAGCTGGCCGACAGCCTCCGGCGGCAGGGGAAACGGGTGCTGCTGTGCGCAGGGGACACCTTCCGGGCGGCGGCGGCAGACCAGCTGGAGATCTGGGCCAACCGTGCCCGCTGTGAGATTGTCCGCCAGAAGGAGGGGGCTGACCCCGGGGCGGTGCTTTTCGATGCCCTCCAGGCAGCCAGGGCCCGTGGGGTGGATGTGGTGCTCTGCGACACCGCCGGGCGGCTGCACAATAAGGCCAACCTCATGGCGGAGCTTGCCAAGCTGCGCAAGATCATCGGCCGCGAGATGCCGGATGCGGCGTTGGAGGTGCTGCTGGTGCTGGATGCCACCACCGGGCAGAACGGACTGATCCAGGCCAAGCAGTTCCAGGAGATCTCCGGCTGTACAGGCATCGTCCTGACCAAGCTGGACGGCACAGCCAAGGGCGGCATTGTCATCGCCATTGCCCAGGAGCTGCAAGTGCCGGTGAAGTTCGTGGGCCTGGGCGAGGGGATTGGAGACCTCCAGCCCTTTGACGCACAGGAATATGTCGGCGCACTGATCTGACAGCGGGGCACAGCGATGTGGCAGAAGTGGAAAAAGAACCTCTCCCCGATGCACCGGGCGGTACTGGGCCTGGCCCTGCTCATTGGCGGCATCGCCATGGGCCGGATGCAGTCCAATTTTGTGCCGTACCTGGGGGATGTGCTTTGCCTTGTGGGGGTCTATGCGCTGTACCAGGCGGTCAGGAACAAGGGATAAAGGAAGGATACCATCATGGATCGTATTGACGGCAGGGCGTATGACCAACTGCGCCCAGTAAAAATAACCACCGGCTTTGTGGACTTTGCCGAGGGCAGCGCCCTCATTGAATGCGGCAGGACGAAGGTGCTCTGCTGTGCCAGTGTGGAGGAGGGGGCGCCCCGCCATGTGCCCGAGGGTACGGGCTGGGTGACAGCGGAGTACTCAATGCTGCCCCGGGCCAACCGGGAGCGTAGCCGCCGGGATGTGAGCAAGCTCAAGCTCAGCCCCCGCTCGGCGGAGATCCAGCGGCTGATAGGCCGCAGCCTCCGGGCGGCGGTAGACCTGTCCGCCCTGGGTGAGCGGACCATCACCATTGACTGCGACGTGCTGCAAGGCGACGGCGGTACCCGCACGGCCTCTGTCACCGGCGGCTTCGTGGCCCTGGCCATTGCCTGCGATGCGCTGGTGCGGGCAGGGAAACTGGAGAGGAACCCCCTCCGAGGGTACGTGGCCGCTGTCTCTGCGGGCATTGTGGAGGACCGGCCGCTGTTGGATCTCTGCTATGAGGAGGACAGCCGGGCCATGGTGGATCTCAACTGTGTGATGAATGAGCGGGGGGAGCTCATCGAGCTCCAGGGCACCGGCGAGGGCCGGGGCTATACCGTGGCGGAGCAGCAGGAGCTGGTGCGGCTGTGTACCGGCGGTATCGGGCAGCTGATCGGGAGACAGAAAGAAATTGTAGAGGGGCTTATCTGACATGAAATTTATCTTAGCTTCACAAAATAGCCACAAGCTGGCGGAGATGCAGTCTATTTTGTCCGCCCACGGGGTGGAGGTGGTCCTCCAGTCGGAGGCGGGGCTCCACGTGGAGGTGGAGGAGACCGGGGCCACCTTTGCGGAGAATGCCATGCTGAAGGCGCGGGCGGTGATGGAGGCCAGCGGGCTGCCGGCCATTGCGGACGACTCCGGCGTGTGTGTGGACGCACTGAACGGCGCGCCGGGGGTCTACTCCGCCCGGTACGGCGGGGAGGGGCTGGACGACGTAGGCCGTTACAAGCTGCTGCTGGAGAACATGCGGGGGGCTGGCAGCCGGACCGCCCACTTCACCAGCGCCATTGCCTGTATGTTCCCCAACGGGGATACTATCGAGGCGGAGGGCATCTGCCCCGGGACCATCGCCTTTGCCCCCCAGGGTGACGGCGGCTTTGGCTACGACCCGGTGTTCTTCCTGCCGGAGCTGCGCAAGACCTACGCCCAGCTGACACCGGAGGAGAAGGCGGCAGTCTCCCACCGCGGGAAGGCCCTGGCGGTATTTGACGGGAAGCTCCGGGCGTACCTGGAGAAACAATAGAGACGGAAAGGAAGCATATGGAACTGACCAGTAAACAGCGCGCCCAGCTTCGGGGCGTCGCTAATAGCATTGACACCATCGTCCACATCGGCAAGGACGGCATCGGCGAGAACCTAGTCAAGCAGGCCAACGACGCCCTGGATGCCCGGGAGATCATCAAGTGCAAGGTTTTGGAAAACTCCCTGCTCACAGCCCGGGAGGCCTGCGAGCAGATGGCCCGGCTCACCCGCAGCGAGCGGGTGCAGGTGATTGGGACCAAGTTTGTCCTCTACCGCCAGCACTACGATAAGAGTAAACGGAAAATTGAGCTGGTCCGGGACCGGAAACCGCAACAAAGAGGTTGACAGCGGCGCTGGCCTATGCTACCGTAGTTTCGACGAAGTGATGAAAGGAAAGAAGGCTGCGCCGTGAGGATCGGAATTTATGGGGGGACCTTCAACCCTATCCATCTGGGGCATATGGAGGCAGCCCGCTGCGCTGCGGAGAGGCTGCGGCTGGATAAGCTGTGCCTAATCCCTACGGGCTCACCGCCCCACAAGCGTCTGGAGGGCGCACCTTCTCCCCAGGACAGGCTGGAGATGGCCCGCCTGGGCGCAGAGGCTATCGGCGCCCCCTGTGAGGTGGAGGTGCTGGAGCTGGAGCTGCGGCGGGGGGGGAAAAGCTATACGGTAGATACCCTGCGGGAGCTGAAGCGGAAGCTGCGGGGGGACCGCCTCTTCCTGCTGCTGGGGACGGATATGTTCCTGTCCTTCCAGACCTGGCGGGATCCGGAGGAGATTGCGGGGATGTGTACCCTGTGCGCCTTCTCCCGGGAGGAGGCGGGGGGGGATGGCCTGCTGGAGAGCCAGAAGCGGTATCTGGAGCAGGCCATGGACGCGGATGTGAAAATCATCCGCCTGCCCCAGATTATTGACATTTCCTCCACCCAGCTGCGCGGGCAGCTGGCCCGGGGGGAGGGCCAGGCGTATCTGGCCCCGGCGGTCTACGGCTACATCCTGCGGGAGGGGCTGTATGGCACGGGGGCGGATTTGAAGGCATTGTCCCTGGAGGAGCTGCGGTGCGCGGCGATGTCCATGCTGCGCCACAGGCGGATCGCCCATGTGCTGGGCACGGAGGAGACCGCCGCCGCTCTGGCCCGCCGCTGGGGGGAGGATGAGCAGGCCGCCCGCCGGGCCGCCCTGCTCCATGACTGCACAAAAAAGCTGGACAGGGAACAACATATGGCCCTCTGCCGTCAATATGGTATCGTGCTGGATCCGGAGGAGCGGCAGGCGGAGAAGCTGCTCCACGCCATCACCGGCGCTGCGGTGGCAGAGCATATATTTGGCGAGAGCAGGGCGGTGGTGAACGCCATCCGCTGGCATACCACCGGCAGGGCGGCTATGTCCGCCCTGGAGGAGATCATCTATCTGGCGGACTACATCGAGCCCACCCGTGACTTCTGCGATTTGACGGAGCTGCGGGCGCTGGCGTTCCAGGATCTGGACCGGGCTGTGCTCCTGGGGCTGAAAATGGCGGTGCATGATCTGAAAAAACGGGGGATGGCGGTCCATTCCAACAGTGTGCGTGCGAGGGATTATCTGAAAGGAAAACTGACATGAGCAGGACAAGAGGCAAGCGGGAGGCAGGCGGCCGGGCAGGCGACCCCTTCGCAGAAGGACAGAAGAAGGGGGCAGGCGGGAAGCGTAAGCTGCTGGTTGCGCTGTGCTGTATAGCCGCCGTCGCGGCAGCGGTTGCCGTTGCATTGGCGCTGTATGTCCGCCCGCCGGACGTCAGCGGCAACGACCGGCCCAGCGTCACGGACAATAATCCCAACAAAGCCCAGGGTGAGGAGGACACGGAAGCGCTCTCTGGCCGGAAGGAGGACTATTTCACGTTCCTCCTGCTGGGGCGGGACACCGGCGGCGGCGGGAATACAGATACCATCATTCTCGTATCCTATGATGTGCCCAACCAGCAGGTGAACATGATGAGCATCCCCCGGGACACTGCCGTCAATGTGTCCTGGAGCAATAAGAAGATCAACAGCGTCTACAATGCGAAGGAGTCCAGCGGCGGCGGGCTGGAAAACCTGAAAAAGCAGGTGGCCTGCCTTACCGGCGTGATGCCGGACCGCTACGTCATTATTGAGTGGAAGGCTGTGGGGGAGCTGGTGGATGCCGTAGGGGGCGTGGAGTTCGACGTACCGCGGAACATGAACTACGACGACCCCTATCAGGATCTCCATATCCACCTCAACAAGGGCCTCCAGACCCTTAACGGCCAGCAGGCCATGGAGATGCTCCGCTACCGCAACGACAACGGCTATAAGGCGGGGTACAACGACACCGGACGTATGACCACCCAGCGGGACTTCCTCAAGGCGATGGCCAAGGAGGTCCTACAGCTGAAGAACATGACCAAGATTGGCAGTTTTATCAATATTTTTATGGACAACGTGGAGACAGACTTGAAGTTGAACGAGCTGATGTGGTTTGCCTCCCAGGCCCTGGGGGTCAATCTGGACACCATGCAGTCCAGTACCCTGCCCTACATTGATGTGGGCAAGTACCGGGGGGAGTACTACTTCCTGCCCAATGGGGAGGAGATTGTGCCCCTGGTGAACGAGCAGTTCAACCCCTACAACCGGCCGATCACGGAGAAGGATATCCAGATCATTGCCCGGAACAAGGACGGCTCCTGCTATGTGACCAACGGCGAGCTGCTGGACTCCCGGTGGGCCTCTCCGGCCTCCACATCCGGTACGGCTGGAGGCGGCGTGACCACTACCGACCCCACAGGGGTCATAGCAGACCCGGTTGTCCCCGCGCCCAGCGGAGGAGGGGAAGAACCCCCGGCCAGCGATCCCCAGCCTCCAGAGGACACGGCAGGCCCTGATGGGCAGCCTCCAGAGGATCCGGAGGGATCTGGAAGCAGCGGCGGGGAGCAGCCCAGTGTCCCGCCTGCGGGGGAAGCGGGCGATCCCTCCCTCACAGAGCCAGGTGAGGAGCCTGGCGGCCCAGATGATTCTGGCGCTACAGGCACCCCCGGCGATGTGGACGTAACAGAGCCCGATGGCCCCAGTACAGAGGGGCCGGCCGGCACAGAACCGCCGCCGGATCCCACAGCCCCGGCAGAGCCGGAGATGCCGCCGGAGCCTGCACCTCCGCCAACCGACCCCATCCCCCCAGAGGGTGGGGCGGCGGGCGGCGAGCCGGAACCGCCGCCTACAGTACAATAAACGAGACTATCCATCCCGAAAGGACAGAGAGACATGGCGTATAAAGGAAGAAGAGAAGCCTCACGCCCCGAGAAGGGGAGAGGGGAGAGAGGGCTGCACCGGGAGACGGTGGAAGATCCCTTTGCCGAGCCGCCCGCGCCGGCGGGAGACCTCTTTGCAGAGGGGGGACGGCCGGACGGGCCGGGGTTCCGCGAGCGCTGGATGGCCTACTGGGACTCTGGGAAGGGGAAAATCCTGACAGCGTCTCTGGGGTGCCTGGCGGTATTTGTCATCGTTGTCGCCGTGGTGCTGAAGATGTGGATCAAGCCCCCCACGCTGCCGGCAGAGAACACCACCCCCACGCCGCCGGCCGCTGCCAAGCCGGTACAGCCGGAAAAACCGGATGATGAGCCGGAGGGCCCCACGGACGACGAGCTGTACCCGGATGACGGCTATGACGGCGACATGCCCACCGTGTCCGGCAACCGGAAGGAGGGGGTCTATACCTTCCTTCTGGTAGGGACAGACAAGGACGACGGCAACACGGATACCATCATGGTGGCCAGCTATGACACCAAGGAGCAGGATGTCAATATTATGAGCATCCCCCGGGACACCATGGTCAACGAGCGCTGGGATATCAAGAAGATCAACTCCATCTACTCCCGCACAGGCAATAGTGTTGACTCCCTGGCGGGCCGGATCCAGAAGCTGGTCGGCTTTAAGCCGGACTTCTATGTCAAGGTGGATCTGAGCATGTTTGTGGAGCTGGTGGATCTGATCGGCGGCGTAGAGTTTGAGGTGCCCCAGGACATGAACTATGACGACCCCTATCAGGATCTGCACATCCACCTGAAAAAGGGGATCCAGACCTTAGATGGGGAACATGCCATGCAGCTGGTCCGCTTCCGCCGGTACAGCGAAGGGGATATCAAGCGGGTAGAGGTCCAGCAGAACTTCATGAAGGCCCTTATTAAGGAATGCCTCAGCATCCAGCACTGGGGGAAGATCAAGGCGTATATTGACCTGGCAATGGAGAACGTAGAGACAGACCTGGAATTTGGCTCTGTGGTCTGGTTTGCCTCCAATGCGCTGGGGCTGAATGGTGTAGCGGCGCTGAATATGGACGACGTATATACCTGCACCCTCCCCGGCGACTACTGGGGATCTGCCTGGAGCAGGGATACCAACCAGGAGCAGTCCTATGTCACCATCTACCCCAAGCAGGTGGTAGAGCTGGTCAATGAGCGCTTTAACCCCTACGAGCAGCGGGTCAATACCTCCATGCTTGACGCCATGAGTATCCTCTCCAACGGCGACATCGCCTCCTCCACCGGCTCCCTCCGGGATACGCGGCATAACGCCATCATGGCGGTACGCCGGGGCGAGGCATACTATGACGATGATGGGAACCTGGTATACGGCAAGCCGCCGGCCAAGCCGGAGCAGGACGAGGCGGGCCGGTACTTCATCCTGGACGAGGCGGGCAATCCCGTCTATACGGATGAAAATGGCACCCCTCTGGATGAGCCGATGCTTCCGGGGACAATCGATGGCTTGGGGCCTGAGGCACCGGATACGCTGCCGCAGGTTCCCGGAGACTCCTCTGGTGCTGGCCCGGAGGGCGGGGATCCCACCATGCCTGGCGGCCCCACGACCGATCCCATAGGCGGCGGGGAGGATCCTGCTGGAGGGACAGCGGAACCTCCTGGAGAGACAGGGGAGCCCTCTGGAGAGGGCAATCCGCCAACAGACACCGCAAACCCTGCAGATCCTACAGATCCCACAGCAACCGGCGGGGGTGACGGAGGTGAGCCCGTACTGCCTGCGGAGCCGGTGCCCCCGGTAGGGGAACCCGCGGACACTGGGATTGATGACATCCCTCCGGGATGGTTATAATTGACAGAAAATAGCGGGAAAAACAGAGAAAAATATGCTATGTGTTCAGAAGAAAGTGAGGAATGCGTATGACACCAAAGGAACTGGCGGTCCTGGCGGCAAAGGCCCTGGACGGGAAAAAGGGCGAGGAGATCAAGGTCATGGAGGTCACAGATCTGACTACCCTGGCGGACTACTTCGTCATCTGCACAGGCGGCAGCAATACGCAGATCAACGCTCTGTGCGACGCCGTGGAGGAGAAGCTGGAGGCTGAGGCGGGGGAAAAGCCCCTGCACCGTGAGGGGCACCGGGGCGGTATCTGGGTCCTGCTGGACTACGGCTGCCTGGTAGTCCACGTGTTCAACAGCGAGGCCCGGGAATTCTACGGGCTGGAGCGGCTGTGGAGCGACGGGAAACCTCTGGATCTGGAGGGCCTGCTGGCGCAGGTGTAAGAAGCAGCGCTGCCTGAGAGAGGCGCTGAAGCTTCAGCAGCACAAGGCGGCATCCCCAACAGCGGGGATGCCGCCCTATTCGGATCCCTCTGCGCTTGCTTGCACAGAGGGATAACAGAAACCCGCCGGAAGGCTTGCGCTTTCCGGCGGGTATACCTTGCCGTCTGGCAGCGCGGGCCCGCGCTGCCGCTATGTCGCCTGGCTACCGCACAGCAATTTGCCGTGCATCTGCACGGCGCAGCGCGATGACTGCGCCGCAGACCGCATAGGCCACCGGGTCGCCCCAAGGGCTCTCCTGGAGCGCGGTCACAGCGCCGCCGGGGACGAACCCCAGATCCAGCATCCGCCGCCTCTGGTCCTCCGGTGCGGAGAGGGCGGCTACCGTTGCCTTCTGCCCTACCGCCAGGCGGTCCAGCGTCCGTATGTCCTCCATCAGAGGGACTCCTCCTTTAATCATAAGGCGGAACGCTATCCGCCGGAAACAGTTTTCCATGCATACGCCCCAGCAGAGGTGGTATGCCATACCATCCTATGCCCGGCTTACCCGGCCTGTTCCAGATAGGTCAGGATACCATCTGCAATCCCCATAGCCAGCTTCTCCTGGTAGGCGGGCTGGACCAGCAGCGCCAGCTCCTCCGGGGTGGACATATAACCGCACTCCACCAGGGCCGCCGGCACCTCGGCTGTGCGGAGCACGGCCAGGTTGGGGCGGGCCTCGGAGCCCATGTCCGCCGCACCGGTGGCGGACATCATGGCCTGGCGCAGGATATCCGCCAGGATCCAGCCGTCGCTGTGCTCGCTGGCAGCAGCGGTGTAAATCCCCATGGCAGCACCATTGGTCAGGCTGGCGTTGCAGTGGACGCTGACGAAGAGGTCTGCGCCCTGACCGTTGGCCAGGTCGATGCGGTCGTAGAGCCCGACATCCTGGTCGCTGGTCCGGGTCATGAGCACTGTCAGCCCGGCCTCCTCCAGCAGCTGGGCAGCCTGCTTGGCAATAGACAGATTCAGATCCTTCTCTGCCACGCCTTCATATGTGGCCCCGTTGGCGGAGCCGCCGTGGCCGGGGTCGATGACAACCAGGGCGGCGGGCTGTACCTCCGGTTCCCCGCCGGAGGTGACTGCGACGGTGCGGGTCTGCGGATCCCAGCTGACAGAGAAGCCTAGGGCTTGGGCCAGGTCCCGCAGGGGGACCATCGTCTTGCCCTCCTCTGATATGTAGGCCATTGTGTCCAATGGGACGCCATCCACGGTGATGGTGACGTTGTCAGCCCCAGCGGCGGTGAGGGAGAGCAGAAGGATAAAACACACGCCCAGCAGGGAGGAATAGAGTCGTTTCATAGGCTATCCGTTCCTTTCCTGTCGCACCCCGCGCAGGGGCGCAGTCGTTGCCCCTATTGTACAGGATTTCCGACGTATTTTGCAAGTGGTAATGTCTGGGAACGGCTGGGGAAGCGGGCAGGGAGGGTGCCATAGAAAAAGCGGAAAAGTGGCATTTGGCACTTGACAGGGCACGCCCTGGGCTGTACTATATGTACATTCGCGCAAAAAGCCGCCATACCATATCTTGTGTTCTGAGCTGGGCCATTTGTTTCTGGTATGTGGTCATCGGGATGGCAAATTTCACGGAGGGGAAGACAAAACATGACGATTGAAAAGCTGAAAAAACGGGACGGGCGTCTGGTGGACTTCGACAAGGAGAAGATCGCATCCGCTATTGCCAGGGCCTTTGAGGCCACCTACAAGCCGGGCCAGGAGGACGTGGCAGCTGGCCTGACAGAGGAGGTCCTCTCGATCCTGGAGGTGGAGGGGATTGCCGCCCCCGAGGTGGAACACATCCAAGATATTGTGGAACGGGTGCTGATGGACAACGGCTATGTCCAAACAGCAAAGGCTTACATCCTCTACCGCAGCGAGCGCAGCCGGGTGCGGGAGATGAACACGCGGCTGATGAAGACCTACGAGGACATCACCTTCTCCGACGCGGTGGATTCCGATCTGAAGCGGGAAAACGCCAACATCAATGGGGACACCGCCATGGGTTCCATGCTGAAATACGGCAGCGAGGGGGCCAAGCAGTTCTATCAGATGTTCGTGCTCAAGCCCGAGCACGCCCGGGCCCACCAGGAGGGGGATATCCATATCCACGACCTGGATTTCTACACCCTGACCACCACCTGCTGCCAGATCGACATCCAAAAGCTCTTCAAGGGCGGTTTCTCCACGGGCCACGGCTACCTGCGGGAGCCCAACGACATCTCCTCCTACGCCGCCCTGGCCTGCATCGCCATCCAGTCCAACCAGAACGACCAGCACGGCGGACAGGCTATCGTCAACTTTGACTATGGTATGGCCGAGGGTGTGGCCAAGACCTTCCGCCGCTACTATACCCGGAACCTGGCCAAGGCCCTTATGCTCTGGCACGATATGGAGGATCCGGAGGAGGAGCTGAAGGAGCTGCGGGAGCGGCTCCAGGAGGAGAAGGGGCTTTCCCCCCGCCTGGAGGCCTGCGGGCCCTATCTGGAGGCGGAGCTGCCCTATCTGGTGGAGAAGTACGGGGAGCGGGAGCGGATGGAGAAGGCACAGTCCATGGCTGTCCACTACGCGGAGAAGGAGACAGAGCGCTCCACCTTCCAGGCCATGGAGGCGTTTATCCACAACCTGAACACCATGCACAGCCGTGCCGGTGCGCAGACCCCCTTTTCCTCTATCAACTACGGCATGGATACCAGCCCGGAGGGCCGCATGGTCATGCGCAACCTCCTGCTGACCACGGAGGAAGGCCTGGGCAACGGCGAGACGCCCATCTTCCCCATCCAGATTTTCCGGGTGAAGGAGGGGGTCAACTACAACCCCGGCGACCCCAATTACGATTTGTTCAAGCTGGCCTGCCGGTGCAGCGCCAAGCGTCTGTTCCCCAACTTCGCGTTTTTGGACGCGCCCTTTAACCTGCAATACTACGACCCCCAGCGGCCGGAGACAGAGATTGCCTACATGGGCTGCCGTACCCGGGTCATCTCCAATGTGTGCGACACCAACCGCCAGCAGTGCAACCAGCGGGGCAACCTCAGCTTTACCTCGATCAACCTCCCACGCATCGCGATCAAGGCCAGGGGGGATCTGGACACGTTCTTTGAAGAGCTGGACCGGAAGCTGGATCTGTGTGTGGAGCAGCTGCTGGAGCGCTTTGAGATCCAGGCGAGGAAGCATGTGTACAATTTCCCCTTCCTCATGGGCCAGGGGGTGTGGCTGGACAGCGAGAAGCTGAGCTGGACGGATGAGGTCCGGGAGGTGCTCAAGCACGGCACACTGTCTGTAGGCTTCATTGGCCTGGCGGAGAGCCTGGTGGCCCTCACCGGCCAGCACCACGGGGAGAGTGAGCGCAGCCAGCGGCTGGGCCTGGAGATCGTCGCCCGGATGCGTGCCCGGATGGACGAGGAGAGCCAGAAGCGGGGGATGAACTTCTCCCTGCTGGCGACCCCGGGGGAGGGGCTCTCCGGCTGTTTTACCCGCATTGACAAGAAGAGGTTCGGCATGATCCCCGGCGTTACGGATCGGGAGTACTACACCAACAGCTTCCATGTCCCGGTTTACTACCCCATCAGTGCCTTTGAGAAGATCAAGCTGGAGGCCCCCTACCATGCGCTGACCAATGCGGGGCATATCAGCTATGTGGAGATGGACGGCGACCCGCTGAAGAATCTGGACGCCTTTGAGAAGGTGATCCGCTGCATGAAGGAGGCGGGGATTGGCTACGGCTCTGTCAACCACCCGGTGGACCGGGATCCCTGCTGCGGGTACACGGGGATTATTGACGACGTGTGCCCCGGGTGCGGGCGGCGCGAGGAGGGCGACCGGACCGGGTTTGAGCGGATCCGCCGGATCACCGGGTATCTGGGTACGCTGGACTACTGGAACAACGCCAAGGCAGCCGAGGAGTCTGACCGCGTCAAGCACGGGATGTAACAGCCGCCCAGCTGGCGGAGAAAGGAACCCCGATGAGAATTTATGGCCTCCAGCAGGATTCGATTGTAGATGGTCCCGGCTTCCGGTTTGCCTGTTTTGTCCAGGGCTGCCCCCACGGCTGCCCCGGCTGCCATAACCCGGACAGCCACGACCCGGCGGGCGGGGTGGAGATGGCAGTGGAGCAGGTGGCGGAGGAGCTGCTGAAAAACCCGCTGACCGACGGGCTGACCCTCTCCGGAGGGGAGCCCTTCGCCCAGGCGGAGGACTGCCTGGCCCTGGCAAAGCTTGCACACAGCCATGGCCTGAACGTGTGGTGCTACTCCGGCTGGACGTTTTCGTACCTGCGGGACAAGGGGAATGCGGCGCAGAAAGCGCTCCTGGCCGAGCTGGATGTGCTGGTGGACGGACCCTTCCTTTTAGCGGAACGGTCCCTGTCCCTGCCCTGGCGGGGCAGCCGGAACCAGCGGGTGATCGACGTGCAGGCTTCATTGGCTGCTGGTAGCGAGGTCGTCCGTCCAGACTAAGGGCGCTAAGGGACCCGTTAAGAGATAGGGCCATGTGTTAATACGGCATTAAGAGCAGGGGATAAGCCCTTGCTCTTTTTTTAATGTCCGGTAAAATAGGGGCAGTTATCATAGGAGGTTATCGCAAGCATGGAAAATCTGTTCGTATGTGTGATGGGGATGGGGGTCACCTTCTTTGGCCTGACCTGCCTGATCGGCCTGATCACCCTGTTGGGCAAGTTCCCAGGCAGCAAGCCGGTGGAAGTCCCCCAGCAGGTGGCGCCGGCGGCCCCCGCCGGGATCCCTAACCGGCAGGAACTGATTGCCGCAGTATCCGCTGCCCTGGCAGAGGAGCTGGGGACAGATGTTACCGCCATCCGTATCCTCTCCTTCCGGAAGGTGTCCTGACCGCCCCGTCCCTTACATAGTGTGCAAAAAGCAGTGGGAGCCAGCCCAGATGGGCCAGCTCCTGCTGTTTTTTCTGGGAATTCGATAAAATCTACAAAATTGTGTATTCCCAGCCTTTACAATTCCGCTAAGATTTGGTAAGATAAATTCCACCATTTAATACCCAAGGTTTGATATGGTAAGTGTGTGGGAAAGAGGGAGTATATGACTCATCAAGAAAAGGCGGTCATGTTTCTGCGCCAAGGATATCACTGTTCACAGGCGGTTTTTGGTGCATTTGCAGAGGATTTCGGGCTCGACCAGTCGGCCGCCTTTAAAATCAGTGCCTACTTTGGCAGTGGGATGCGGTGGGGCGGGAGCTGTGGCTGCATGACAGGGGCTTTGCTGGTGTTGGGGATGGCCATGGGATTTTATGATACCCAAGACCGGGACTTAGAGGAGTACGGGAACAGGAAGACCAGCGAGTTTATCCGGCGTTTTACAGAGCAGATGCACGGGGAGATCGAGTGCCGGGGCGTGGAAAAGGATACCCTGGGGCCGCAGGGGACGGGCAGGGAGGAGGATCTCCAAAGGTGCCATCGCGCGGTCAGCGCGGTCGTAGACATCCTGGAGGATATGATGGCGCAGTTCCAGGCTGAGCGGGCCTGCCGCTGCGAGAACTTGGATACCCACAGCATCATCAGGCGTGCCAACGAGCTCCGGCAGTTTCAGTACAAGGTCAACACCCTCCTGTGTACCTCTAGCAAACAGGTTGCGTTTATTCAGTTTGATATCCGGCAGTTCAAAATTATCAACGACCTGTATGGCGAAAAATTCGGCGACCAGATCTTGGATTTTGTCGTCTGCCGGCTGGAGGGGCTGTGCCGCAAGGAGCAGCTTTTTGCCAATCTGCGCAGCGATGTGTTCATGGTTGTCATGGAATTTGGCGAGCGGGAGGAGATCACGGCGTTTATCCAACGGCTGGACGAGCAGGTCCGGTTGTTCCAGAATGTGCAGCTCCAGATGTCCTATGGCGTCTATATTGTACAGGACAGGTATATGGAGCAGCGGCAGATGGAGGACCGCGCTGCCATGGCGCGCAAGGCCGCCAAGCAGAACGTGCTGACCAATATCGCTTTCTACAAGGAGCAGTTTAAGGAGAGCCTTTACAACAGGAAATTTATCGAGGAGAACATGGATAAGGCCCTTGCAGAGCGGCAGATCAAGATGTACCTCCAGCCAAAATACAGCATCAAGCAGAATCGGATCGTGGGTGCGGAGGCGCTGGTGAGATGGCTCCATCCCAGCCGCGGCATGATCTATCCGGACCAGTTCATCCCCATTGTCGAGGAAAACGGCCTCATCCAGAAGATTGACTACTATATCTGGGAGGAGGCCTGCCAATTCCTGAGCAGGTGCAAGGCGGCGGGGATTACCACCTGCCCGGTCTCTGTCAACATGTCGCGCAACCACCTGCGGGACAGCAGCTGCATCCAGGTGCTCACCGAGATGATCGAGCGCAACGGCATCACCAAGCAGATGCTGGAGCTGGAGATCACAGAGACCGCTGGCGGCCAGATCCGCAAGAAGGCTATGCAGCTGAAGAAGGAAGGCTTTACGCTGCTGATGGACGATTTCGGCAGCGGCTATTCGTCACTGAACATCCTGTTGGAGACGCCGTTTGACGTAATCAAGCTGGACAAGAAGTTTATGGAGAACATTGTGTCATCCCAGAAGGGCCTGCTGATCCTCGAGCAGGTGGTATCTATGGCGAACAAGCTGGAGATGGGCCTGCTGGCGGAGGGCGTGGAGACGAAGGAGCAGGTCGACCTGCTGCGCGGTATCGGCTGCGACCAGGTGCAGGGCTACTACTACGCCGCACCGATGCCGCAGGACGAATTTTATCATATACTAATCAAGCAGTATGGTGCGACAGCGTGAACGGCTGCCTGGTATTGCGGCGCAATACCAGGCAGATTTCTCTATGTTACAGGCGGAGGTGCAGCATGAAAACAGGAATAGTGGATGTGGGCGGCGGGTTCCGAGGGATCTATGCGGCGGGGGTGTTCGATTACTGCATAGACCGGGATATCTGGTTTGACCTGGTCATCGGTGTTTCAGCGGGCAGTGCCAACGCTGCCTCCTATTTGGCGGGGCAGCGGGGGAGGAACTACACGTTCTATACCGAGTACGCCCTGCGTAAGGAGTATATGGGGGCAAAAAACGCCCTGACCAAGCTGTCCTATATCAATCTGGACTACGTCTATGGGACGCTGAGCAGTGCGGCAGGGGAGTGCCCGCTGGACTATCCGGCGCTGATGGAGAACCCAGCGGAGCTGTTGGTGGTGGCGACCAATGCGTTGACAGGCAGTACGCGCTACTTTGATAAATCCCATATCCAGCAGGATGTCTATGACATTTTCAAGGCCTCCTCCGCCATCCCCTTTGTGTGCCGGCCCTACCAGGTGGATTGGATGCCCTATTATGATGGCGCACTGGGCGACCCGGTGCCGGTAGAGAAGGCGTTCCAATGTGGGTGTGACCGGGTTGTGGTCATTTTGTCCAGGCCGGCGGACCGGCGGAGGGTACCGGGGCGGGACGGTTTCCTGGCGGATAGGATCCAGCGGAAGTACCCCTTTGCGGCCCAGAAACTCCGTTCCCGGGTGGATCGCTACAACGAGGGGGTTGCGCTGGCGAAGCGCTACGAATCGGAGGGCCGGGCCCTCATCATCGCACCGGACAGCATCTGCGGGCTGGATACCCTGTCGCGGGACACGGAGGCCTTGAAGCGTTTTTATCAGAAGGGCTACCAGGACGCGGAGGCAATCACCGCTTTCCTGGGGTGAGGCTGCGCCAGGATAGAGAGAAGGGATGGGAGAGGCCCCCGGCTCGATGCCGGGGGCCTCTCCCATCTTGCTGCAAGGATGTGGGGTTTTAGATGTAGCCCTCTGCGCACAGCAGCTCTGCCAGGAGCACCGAGCCGCCGGCCGCGCCGCGCAAGGTGTTGTGGCTGAGGCAGACGAACTTGTAGTCATACTGGCTGTCCGGCCGCAGGCGGCCGATGGACACAGCCATGCCGTCCTCCAGCATCCGGTCCAGACGGGTCTGGGGGCGGTCGGGCTCCTCAAAGTAGTGGAGGAACTGTTTGGGAGCGGAGGGGAGTGCCAGCTCCTGGGCCCGGCCGGAGAAATTGGCCCAGTCCGCTTTGATCTGCTCCATGGTGGGCTTGCAGCCCTCCCGGAAGCGCATAAAGCAGGCCGCCATGTGGCCGTCCTGGCAGGCGACCCGGAAGCACTGGGCAGTGATGGAGGGGGAGGTGGCCAGGACGAACTTGCCGTCCTCGATCTTCGCCCACAGCTTCATGGGCTCCTTCTCGCTCTTCTCCTCCTCGCCGCCGATGTAAGGGATGCAGTTATCCACCATTTCCGGCCAGCGCTCAAAGGTCTTGCCCGCACCGGAGATCGCCTGATAGGTACAAACCAGCGCCTGCTCCATGCCGTATTTCAGCAGGGGATGCAGGGCGGGGACATAGGACTGGAGGGAGCAGTTGGATTTTACCGCCACGAAGCCCCGCTTGGTGCCCAGGCGCTTGCGCTGCTGCTCAATGATCCGGATGTGGTCCGCGTTGATCTCCGGGACAACCATGGGGACATCCTCTGTCCAGCGGTTGGCACTGTTGTTGGAGACCACGGGGCACTCCAGCTTGGCGTAGCGCTCCTCCAGGGCGCGGATCTCCTCCTTCTTCATGTCCACGGCGCAAAAGACGAAATCAACCATCCCGGCCAGCTTCTCCGCATCCGCCTGGGCATCCAGGACCACCAGGTCCCTCGCCTGCTGGGGGATGGGGGAGGTCATGGCCCAGCGGCCCTCTACTGCCTCCCCGTAGGTCTTGCCCGCGCTGCGGGTACTGGCCGCGATGGCCGTCAGCCGGAACCAGGGGTGGTTTTCCATCAGGGTGACGAAGCGTTGGCCCACCATCCCGGTGCCGCCGATGATCCCGACACGATATTCTTTCCTCATGTTGGTACCTCCTGCAAAAATTGGATGCGCAGGGGAGGGGAAAACTGTCGAATCTTGGCTTGAAATCTTCCCCGACCCCATGTATACTGTATGTGAACAGCTCGCTGATGAGAGCGGATTCCCGTATTTTCATATCACATTTTTCTCATCGTGTCAACTATTTTATCCCCTCCAGGAGGTTCCATGAAGAAGTTTTTGCGCACCCTGTTCCTTTGTATGCTAACTGCGGCCACATTGACTGTTTATGCCCTTGCTGCAGAGGACACAATAAAGGTAGGCCTGTTCTACGGCAGCGGGGCCCTCTACTCCGCCAACCTGCAAAATTACCAGGGCGCGGGCTACCATCTGGGCTGGTTCGACGAGAACAGCCGGGCATTCACTGAGATCGGCTATCTGGAGGAGGAAAAGCTCTCCATGACGGCTGACGGGACCATCTACATGAGTGGCGGCGCCTACTATGGCAGCCGGCCTGGCAGTGTGGACGGCACGGTGGGCGGCTACCATGTCCAGTTGGACGAGGTGTTCCCGTCCTTTGACGCTGCTGCCTACGTGGCCGCCCAGTTCCAGGACGCATTCCCCGCCTTTATCAACAACCAGTACCGGGTTCGGGTGGGCAGCTTTACCGCCCGGGAGGAGGCGGAGTCCGCCGCCGCGACCTATGCCACCTTCAACTGGCAGGATCTGGGCGGAGGGAAACGGCAGTTTGCCGGGTCGGTAGCAACCCCCAGTGCCACTGGCGTGACGGTCACGGAGACGGCCACGGACCGGGTCCTCTTTGAGTTCGACTGTTCTGGCGCAAAGAGCCTGGGGATCTTGCCGGACGGTGGGGCAGGCAAAGCCCTCACCTGGTTTAAGGGATACAAGTGGTACGGTGGGTTTGAGTACCGGCGCAGTACGGGCGGCAATCTCAATGTGATCAATGTGGTGGGGCTGGACGACTATATTAAAGGTGTACTGCCCTATGAGATGAGCCCCACCTGGCCCCTGGAGGCCCTGAAGGCCCAGGCGGTCTGCGCCCGGACCTACGCGCTGCTCCAGACCAGGCACTATGACAGCTACCGCTTTGATGTGTGCAACACCACAGACTGCCAGGTCTATCAGGGGGCCAACCAGGCCAGTGCCCTGACGGACCAGGCAGTGGAGGAGACGGCGGGGGTTGTAGCTGTCTACGGCGGGAAATATGCGGAGACCTACTATTACTCCTGTAACGGCGGCGCTTCGGAGAGCTCGGAGAACGTGTGGACAAACGCACTTCCCTACCTGGTGGGGAAGGAGGACCCCTATGAGGGGATGATTACGATACCGGATTATACATACACGCTCCACTACACCTATAGCCAGCTGACCAGTATGCTCAAGAGCAAGGGGTACTCCATTGGTACGGTCAACAGTGCCTACATCTCCCGGACCACCCCCACCGGGAATGTCCTGGAGATCACCTTCCGGGACACCTCCGGCAAAACCCTGGTGGTCTCCAGGGAGAACTGCCGGTCAGTGCTGTCCACCCGGAGTATGCGCTTTACAATTTCCGGCGGGGGCAGTGGGGGGAGCTGGTATGTCAACAACGCCAGCGGGACGCTCTCCAGCCTGGGCGGAGCCTACACCATCTCCGGGAAGGGGGACATAGCGGCCTGTCCGGATGGGGAGGCCTATGTCGTCACCGCCTCCGGCACGTCGCTGCTCCAGGCACCCGCCGCATCCTCCGGCAGCGGGAAGGGGATCACGATCACCGGCAGCGGCCACGGCCATGGGGTAGGCATGAGCCAATATGGGGCCAAGGCCATGGCGGAGCTGGGATATTCCCATGAGGAGATCCTGGGCTTTTATTTCACAGGGATTACACTGGAAAGGGTCGGATAAACGCTTGAAAACACACGATTTTAACTTTGAACTTCCTCCGGAGCTGATTGCACAGACGCCCATAGAACAGCGGGACGCGTCACGGCTGCTGGTGCTGGACAAGGAGACAGGGGCATATGTACACCGCCGGTTCTACCAGCTGCCGGAGCTGCTGCGGCCAGGCGACTGCCTGATTATGAACGATTCCCGGGTGCTGCCCGCCCGCCTGCTGGGCAGCCGGGTCCGGTCTGACGGCACCCTGGGCGGGGCCTGCGAGGTCCTGCTGCTTACTGATCGGGGGGATGGCGTGTGGGAATGCCTGGTCCGCCCGGGGCGGAAGCTGCGCACAGGTGCGCGGGTCTCCTTTGGCGGGGCCGGGGAGCTGACGGCGGAGATCACCGGCGAAGCTGAGGGGGGCGGCCGGCTGGTGCGCTTCTTTTACGAGGGGATTTTCCTGGAGGTGCTGGAGCGGCTGGGCCGGATGCCATTGCCACCCTATATCAAGGCGGAGCTGGAGGACCGGGAGCGGTACCAGACGGTGTACTCCCGCGTCAGCGGCTCTGCCGCCGCCCCCACGGCAGGCCTCCACTTCACCCGGGAGCTGATGGGGCAGATCCAGGCCATGGGTGTGGAGATCGGGTATGTCACCTTGCATGTAGGTCTGGGGACCTTCCGCCCGGTGAAGGAGGAGGAGGTCACAGATCATGACATGCACAGCGAGTACTGCGAGATCCCAGCGGAGACGGCGGCGCTCATCAACCGTACCAAGGCCCGCGGCGGGCGGGTGATCTGCGTGGGCACCACCTCCTGCCGTACCCTGGAGAGCTGGGCCAGGGAGGACGGGCACATGGAGGCGGAATCCGGGTGGACTAAGATTTTCATCTATCCTGGCTACCGGTTTAAGGTGATGGACGCGTTGGTTACTAATTTCCATCTGCCGGAGAGCACCCTGCTGATGCTGGTCTCTGCCCTAGCGGGCAGGGAGCACGTCCTGGCCGCCTATGAGGAGGCGGTACGGGAGCGGTACCGGTTCTTTTCCTTTGGCGACGCCATGTTTATCGGATAGCGCCATCAAGGGGGCCAAGCCCCATTCTAATAAAACGCACCGGCATCCCGTGCCAACAGGGGATGCCGGTGCGTTTTTGCAGGCCTATGGGTTTTTCTGCTGCTATGTGTATTTGCATAAAAACACTGGTCCTCAAAGGCGGAAGTTCCACCATAATGCCCATTCATGCGCTGTTTGAACCAGGATTTGAAAGAAAGTACCACATCCTTGGCAACCGGTTGACTTAAAAGAAAATATTCTTTACTATAGAGCTGCAACTGATACCGCGCTGATCCGGCCTCCCAGACCCTGGAGGGCCGGGGAGCCACACATTTCAACAGCTTGGATCCCCGTCCATATGCATAACCGCTGCTCTGTGTTTTGCGGCGCTGGTGCTTGGGGATCCAGACAGGGAAAGGAGAAATTGCATTGTGGAAATTAACTTAGACAAAATGACGACAGAAACCCGCAACCCGGACACCATGGAGCTGGACCGTATGAGCCCCTTGGAGGTCGTCACCGCCATGAACCGGGAGGACGCCAAGGTCCCTGCGGCTATCGCGCCTGTGCTGCCCCAAATCGCCAATGTGGTAGAGTGGGCGATTGCCTCCCTGGAGGCTGGCGGCCGCGTGTTTTACATGGGCGCGGGCACCAGCGGCCGTCTGGGCGTGCTGGACGCGGCGGAGTGCCCCCCCACCTTCGGCGTCTCCCCGGACCGGATGGTTGGCCTGATTGCCGGCGGCGACCAGGCATTCCTCAAGGCCGTAGAGGGTGCGGAGGATAGCCGCGAGATGGGCCGGGAGGATCTGGTGAAAAATGGCCTGGAGAGCCGGGATCTGGTCATTGGCATCGCCGCCAGCGGCCGTACCCCCTATGTCCTGGGCGCTTTGGCCTACGCCAAGGAGGTGGGATGCCATACCGCTGCCATCTCCTGCAACGCGGGCTCTGAGATCGGCAAGGCTGCCGATCTGGCTGTAGAGGTCGTGGTAGGGCCTGAGGTTCTCACCGGCTCCACCCGCCTGAAGGCCGGCACTGCCCAGAAGCTGGTCCTCAATATGATCTCTACCGCCTCTATGGTGGGCGTAGGGAAGGCCTACCAGAACCTGATGGTAGATGTGATGCAGACCAATGAGAAGCTGCACCGCCGGGCGGAGAAGATTGTCATGGAGGCTACTGGCGTGGACCAGGCGGCTGCCCGGGAGAAGATCACCGCCGCAGGCGGCAGCGTCAAGGCCGCCATCACCATGATCCTGGCAAACTGCGGCGCAGAGGAAGCTGCCGCCCGTCTGGAGAAGGCCAGGGGACACGTGCGGGAGGCCATCCAGTAAAGCCCCTGGGCTCCCTATCAGTATCAGCGCAAAATGGCGCGCGCCATTTTGCTGCCCCATCCTGGGGCAGCGGTATCCCATATGTCAGTGTGTTTGATTGTAAAATTGGAGGTAAAACATGACGAACCAAGAGTTATCCCGCAAAATCCTGGAGCTGGTCGGCGGTAAGAGCAACGTCGTCAGCGCCGCCAACTGCATGACCCGCCTGCGCGTCCAGCTGAAGGACAACTCCAAGGTAAAGATCGCCCAGCTGAAGGCCACCGAGGGTGTGCTGGGTGTCGTGGAGGACACCACCCTCCAGGTGATCCTGGGGCCCGGCAAGGCGAAGAAGGTCTGCGACCTGTTTGTGGTGGACGCAGGCGTCCAGAACGGCATGAGCACCGGCAACGATTGGCAGGCCAATAAGGCCGCTATGAAGGCCGGCCAGAAGGACAGCCCCCTCAAGCAGGGCCTGCGCACCATTGCCAATATCTTTATCCCCATGATCCCTGCGGTGATCGCCGCCGGCCTCTTCAACGGCCTGGCAAGTCTCATGGGCCAGCTGTTCCCCGAGGCCATTGCTTCCGGCAAGGGCGTCCTCTTCATTATCCAGACCCTGTTCAGCCTCTTCGGCGCCTCCTTCCTGGGCTACTTCGCTATCTACACCGGCATCAACGCGGCCAAGGAATTCGGCGCGACCCCGGCCCTGGGCGGTATGATCGGCGGTATCTCCATCGGCTCCCAGATCGTGACCATCTCCACGCTGCTGGGCCTGTACAACGCGGATGTGCCCCTGAACTCCATCCTGACCACCGGCAAGGGCGGTATCATCGGCGTCATCATTGGCGTGTGGATCCTCTCCAAGGTGGAGAAGGCCCTGCGCAAGGTGATCCCCGACGTGCTGGATCTGATCCTCACCCCCCTGCTGAGCATGATCGTGGTGGGTGTGGTCTACGTATTCGTCCTCATGCCTGTCACCGGTTTCATCTCCGACATCCTGGTAGGCGCCCTCAGCCTGCTCATCAATTCCTCTAATCCCGTGATCAGCATCATCTCCGGCTATGTCATGAGCGCGGTCTTCCTGCCCATGGTTCTGCTGGGCCTGCACCACGGCCTGATCCCCATCTACGCGGTGCAGCTGGAGACTCTCGGCGGCGTGACCCTGTTCCCCTGCCTGGCTATGGCAGGTGCAGGCCAGGTGGGCGCAGCCCTGGCGATCTACCTGAAGGCCCGCCAGGTGAAGAACCTGCGGATGCAGCAGACCATTATCGGCGCACTGCCTGCTGGTGTGCTGGGTGTAGGTGAGCCTCTGATCTACGGCGTAACGCTTCCCATGGGCAAGCCCTTCGTCACCGCTGGCCTGGGTGCCGGCTTCGGCGGCGCGTTCGTGATGCTCATGCACGTGCAGGCGATTGCCTGGGGTCCCTCCGGACTGGTGGCGATCCCCCTGATGAAGACGCCCTCTATGATGCTCTATTTCTTCCTGGGCATCGTCATCGCTTACATCATGGGCTTCATCATCACCTGGTTCGGCATCAAGGCCGAGGATGTTGCCAATGTCTGATCTTTTAGGCTATTCTGTCTACCTCTCCACCTTTGACACCCAGCAGCCCATGCTGGAGCGCTCCGCTGGGACGGATGCGCCGGTCTTCCTCTCTCTGCACATCAGCGAGGAGTTCGGGCCGGACTACTGTGCCCGGGCTGAGGCGGTCTGCCACTGGCTGGCCGGGGCCGGATACCGGATCATTGCGGACGTATCCGTTAAGACAGTCGCCCAGTTTGGCGAGCCGGACCTGGTCCGGCTCGCCAAGCGGCTGCATGTGTGGGCGCTGCGGATTGATTACGGTTTCTCAGAGGAGGAGACTGCTGCCCTGGCCGCGCAGATGCCAATTGTCCTCAATGCCTCTACCACCATGCCGGAGGCGGGGGCCAGGATTGCTGCGGCTGGTAAGCTGGTCATGGCAATGCATAATTTCTATCCCAGGCCGGAAACTGGGCTGGACAGTGCATTCCTGCTGGAGAGTACCCGTACCCTCCAGCAGGCAGGGCTGAAGGTTCTGGCATTCCTGCCTGGGGACCGTGCCCTGCGGGGGCCCATCCAAGCGGGACTGCCGACTTTGGAGGAGCACCGGGGCCAGCTCCCCTCTGCCTGCTATGCGGATCTAGCCCTGCGCTTCGGCATGGACGGCATCTTTTTAGGCGACCCGGAGCTGAGCGAAGAGGAGCAGGAGCGCATCCGGCGCTTCCAGGAGGAGGGCATACTGAGCATCCCCGCCCGCCTGGAGCATGGCCGGGAGGCACTGTATGGCCGCGTCTTCACCTGCCGGGTGGATTCGCCTGCCAAGCTGGTACGTTTCGCCGAATCCCGGGAGTACTCCTGCTTCGGCGGACCTGCTGCGGCTGGCCCCTGTGTGCCCCGCCCCCGGGGAAGCATTACCCTGGATAATGACCGCTATGGCCGTTATGCAGGGGAGATCCAGCTGCTCCGGGCAGATTTCCCCGCTGATCCGCGGGTCAATGTGATCGGCTATGTGCCGGAGGAGGCCATGCTGCTGGCGGACTGCATCCGCCGGGGCGGCCGGTTCACCCTGGTGGAGCCCTGAGCGGCAGAAAGGTGTACAGATGGATATCCGACTGATTGCCATGGATTTGGACGGCACCACCCTGTGCCCCGACCATGCTTCGTTTACTCCCCGCCTGGAGGCGGCGCTGCTGGAGGCACACCGCCGGGGAGTGGCCATTGTACCCGCTACGGGGCGGCAATACATGCTGCTTCCCCCGCCGCTCCAGGCCCTGCCGGAGTGGGCAAACCTGGTGGTGTTGTGCAATGGCACAGAGGTGCGGCGGCTGCGGACTGGGGAGGTCCTCTCCGCCCACTACATGGCGGCAGAGGAACTGATTCCCCTGATCCAGGCGGCGGAGCAGCTGGGTGTACCCATAGAGCTCTCTACAAATGGGACGCTGTACCTGACACAGGCTGCTCTGGAGCGGGAGCGCGCCATGGAGGGCCTGCACTTCCATCTCAGCGTCCTGGAGCAGTGGGGCCAGATGGTAGAGGATCTGGAGGCCTTTGCCGCTGGGGCTGGGCGGGTTTTTGAGAAAGCCAACCTCTTGGGCATTACGCCTGCGGTGTGGAAGGCTCTGTCGCCAATTCTGGAGACGCTGCCCCTGTCCTATGCCTGGGCAACCTCTGCCTCAATGGAGGTCACCTGCCGGGAGGCCACCAAGGCGGAAGGCGTACGTACTGTCTGCCGGCTTCTTGGGGTGGATATGGCCCATGTGATGGCGATAGGGGACAGTGGGAACGACATCTCCAACCTGGCAGCCGCAGGGCTGGGGGTGGCCATGGGAAACGCGCCGGATGAGGTGAAGGCGGCCGCAGATGCGGTGACGGCCTCGAATGCCGAGGATGGCGCAGCCCAGGCAATTGAGCGGTTTGTTTTGGGCCGGGAGACGGCCTGACTGTGATGGAAGGGGCCAGGCGTGCCTGTGCCCAATAGCCCCGAACAGAAAGCCGGTTGGAGTAATCCAACCGGCTTTCTGTGTATCAAGAGAGGTGCCCTGTATCCTGCCTGATGGGAGGAGCGCTGCCCCCTGATTACTCAGCATGGGCCAGCAGCCAATCCTTGAGCTCCTGGGCGGACTGAGCGCCGCCCTCCAGGCGGTGTTCGCCAAGGAAAACGGTGGGGACAACATGTACATCCAAATCCTGCTTTGCATGGCGGACGGCTTCCTGTTCCTCTGCCTCCCACTGTCCGCCCTCCAGGGCCTGCTGGAATGCAGCCGCATCCAGCCCCGCCTCAGCAGCGAGGGATACCAGCTCCTGCAAGCTGCCGATGTCCCGCTCCTCCTCAAAATAGGCGCGGAAAATCCGGTGGCAGTACGCCTCCTCCAGGTTCTGCTCCCTGGCGATATAGAGGCCGCGGAAGGCCAGGCGGGTATAGGGGCGTGGGACTATGTTCGGCGGCAGGCACATGGCTAAGCCAACCTGCCGGCACAGCGGCTCCAGCTCCTCGGCGTAGCGCGCCCGGCGCTCCGGGTCATTGTAGGTGTCCACCTGCGGCTTTGGCGGTTCGGTCAGTTCAAAGGGGAGGTATTCGATTTCGATGTCCAATGCGGGGCGCAACTGGCCGATCATAGCCTCCAGGACGTAGCAGTAGGGGCAGACAAAATCGGATGCGATTTTCAATTGGATGGGCATAGATAGTTCCTCTCTTTCTATCGAAAAGTAAGCCGGCTTTGAAGGTATAATCAAGCTCCATACAAAGCCCGCTGGGACCTTGAGGTCAGGCGCGCAGGTAATCCAGAATCTCTGCGGCGTTGGTATCCGGCTTGGCTTTGGGGATAGCCTGTTCGATTACGCCGGACTCATTGATGACATACGTGCTGCGCACCACGCCCATGCTGACCTTGCCGTACAGTTTTTTCTCCTGCCAGACATCGTAGGCCTGGATTACCGACAATTCCGGGTCGGAAAGGAGGAGAAAAGGCAGGCTGTGCTTTTGTGCAAATTTCTGATGGGATGCAGCGGAGTCCTTACTCACGCCGATGACGGCCACATCCAGGCGTTTGAAGTCCTCGTAGGCTGCCGCAAATGCGCACGCCTGCCGGGTGCAGCCTGGGGTGTTGTCCCGGGGGTAGAAGTAGAGCACGACCTTCTTTCCGGCAAAATCCGACAGGGATACTGGATTCCCGTCCTTATCCGGCAGTGTAAAATCCGGCGCCTTGGTTCCAATTTCTAACATATTAGGGAGGCCCTCCTTTGGATCCATTCAGTTTCTTCAGTATATCACATTCCATATGCTGCATTCAAGTGTATACCCGTTTGAAATCAATTTTTATGGCGGAGATCTCCTATGGGTTCTTCCGCAGCATCCTCCTGCACACGGCAAAGGAGATGATGACCACCAGCAGATCCACCCCTGCTGCGGCCAGAAAGGCCGGGGAGAGCGGGTTTGAGACGCTGCCGCCCATAATCGTAACCGCCACCATCGTAGGGCACAGCCCCAGCAGGCTCCCCGCCAGATAGGGTTGGAAGGGCAGCCGGACTGCCCCGAAATAGAGGCTGACCACGTCCCCAGGCAGGACGCCCACCGCCCGGGCCAGAAGTGCAAACAGGAAGTGGTTTGCTTGCCGCAGTTGTTCCACTGTTTGTAGCTTAGGGTATTTCTGCCGCAGCCGGTCCAATGTCTCTGCTGCCGAGCAGCGGCCCACCCAATAGGGGACCGTGCTGCATACTGCCAGGCCTGCCAGGTTCACCGCCAGTGCGGCGGGCAGTGGGAACAGCAGGCCACCGGCCAGGTACAGGACCACCAGAGGGAAAAATATGGTCATACTTTTGCAGGCATACAGTGCCAGGAGGAACAAAGCCGCCAGCCAGGGATTGGCGGGGGACCAGCGAAACAGATCTCCTGCCTCCAAATCCCTGCCCAGCAGGAGGAACAGTACCGCACAGCCGGCCATCACTATGGCAGGCAGGGCTTTCCATCGGTTTGCTTTCGTATAAAGGGCTCCTTTCTATAGTAAATGGCAAAAGAGGCCAGCCTGCTGGCCTCTTTGCTGTATCCCACATGTACTGCACCAAGATGGGGATCGGCCACCAGGGCAACAGCATTTGAAATTCTGAGAAAATGTGATAAACTGGGAAATATGGA
>CAJUAC010000006.1 GCA_910583885.1 uncultured Oscillospiraceae bacterium
CGCCGGCGGTCTCCTCGCTGAAGTGGATGAACTCGCTGTCCGGCATCCGGGCGATATCAGAGGTGGTGACAAACTTGGTGTGGAAGCACTTGCTCAGGGGCCCCAGGGCGGGGAAGATGCACTGGACGTCCACCACGATGGCCTCGCAGGCACCGGTGAGGACCACGTTCTCCTGCTGGAGGAAGTTGCCGGCCATGGGGATGCCGTGGCGCATAGCCACCTCGTTGGCGGTGCAGCATACGCCGCAGATGTTGATGCCCTTGGCGCCCTGGGCCTTGGCCAGGGCGACCATCTCGGGGTCCTGGGCGTAGAGGACGATCATCTCGGACAGAGAGGGGTCGTGGCCGTGGACCACGATGTTGACCATATCCTTCTCCATGACGCCCAGGTTGGCGGTGGTGTCAATGGGCTTGGGGGTGCCGAAGAGGACGTCGGAGAACTCGGTGCCGCACATGGATCCGCCCCAGCCGTCGCACAGGCCGGCCCGCAGGGCCTGGCGGATGAGCGCCTCCGGCAGGGAGGAGCAGCCCATGTGGGTCATGTGCAGGGACTGGGAGACCTCGCGGTCGATTGCCCGGGGCTCAATGCCCGCGTCGTGCCACAGCTTCTGGGTGTGCTCGGGGGCGCGGGAGAGGAAGCGGCAGTTGCCAAAGGGCTTGCCGTACTCCATCAGGGCGGTCTCAGCGACCTCGTGGGCCAGGTCGTAGATGTCCTTGCCCTCGGTCTCGATGCCCCACTCGCCGGCAATCCTCTTGAGCTTCTCGGGGTCCTTGACGGTATAGTTGCCGCCCTCCTTGGTCTGGTAGAGGGTGTGGCAGATGGAACGGCCGTGGTCGGAGTGGGTGGCTGCGCCGCCCGCGGTAAAGCGCAGGTAGTTGCGGGCTACAATGCCGTGGACATCACAGCCGCAGATGCCCCTGGGGGCCTTGGGAGTGATGCGGCAGGGGCCCATAGAGCAGATGCGGCAGCAAATGCCCTCCTCGCCGAATTTGCAGTGGGGGGTCTGGTTCTTGACGCGCTGCTGCCAGGAGTCCGCGCCGACCTGACGGCCGTTTTCCAGCAGCCGTTCGGTGGCGGCTTCCATTTGCTCGACAGTGATCAGTTTCATAGTCGGAATGTGGAAAGCACGGTAACGTGCTCTCGTTTCTCCTTTCTCTCCAGATGTTATCGGGTCATGCTCTTCGTATTGTCACATTTTTCACAATACTACATCGATCCTATCTTAACAAAACCAAGCAGAAAAAGCAAGTGTAAAATCCCCCCATGGGGGTCATTTTGGGCGTTTTTCCGGGCTGGCCTGAAAATTCAGCGGAATGCCCAAAGTGCCCGGGCCGGATGGCGGCGTCCCAGGCACAAAATGCCGGTTTGGGGAAAAAAGCGGGAAAACAGGCGCTTCTATGCACTATTTCCCATCAAAATACCGCCCCTCCGGGCAGTATGCCGCGGAGGGGCGGCCCAGCGGGCCCACCCGGAAGGCGCCTCTATTTGACAAATTGTTCAATTGCGCGGTTGAGCTCGTCAATGGTGGTGCGGTCGCGGTGCTCCACCGCATCCGTGATGCAGTGCTCCAGGTGATCCTTGAGGATGACCTTGCCGGTGTTGTTGATTGCGCTGCGGACTGCCGCCAGCTGGATGAGGACCTCTGAGCAGTCCCGGCCTTCCTCTACCATGGCCTTCACCCGCTCCAGGTGCCCGATGGCGCGGGCCAGGCGGTTGACCACCGCCCGCGTCTGGGTGTGGCTGTGGGTGTGTCCGTGGCTGTGTTCATGGGGGATGCCGTGCTCGTGCATATAGGCATGGCTGTGCTCTTGCTGTTCCGCCATAGCTTGCGCCTCCTTCGTTCCGTTGCAGCGGCCATGCTTCCTGTTGCAAAAGGGAATGGATCCAAAAGAAAACAGTATACCATAGTCTGCGGAGGAATCCCCAAATTACACGGGATCATGTTTTTCTTTTGATCCTTTTCTCTGTTCACAAAGAAAAGGATGGCTGCCGCTTCTCCGCGTAGTGTACCAGAGTTTGGCGGCGAAGGCAAGCCCCATGGGGGGATTACCCCGCGAAGAGCGGGGTAGACAGGTAGCGGCTGCCGGAGTCCGGCAGGAGGGCTACGATGGTCTTGCCCCGGTTTTCCGGCCGCCGGGCCAGCTCCATGGCGGCCCAGACCGCCGCGCCGGAGGAAATCCCCATCAGCACGCCCTCGCTGCGGGCCACCTGCCGGACAGCGGCGAAGGCGTCGCCGTCCGACACGGGGATAATCTCGTCATAGACTGCGGTGTCCAGCACGGCGGGGACGAACCCCGCGCCGATGCCCTGGAGCTGGTGGGCCCCGGCCTCCCCCCCGCCCAGCACGGGGGAGGCGGCAGGCTCCACGGCAACGATCCTGACCGCAGGGTTCCGCCCCTTGAGATACTGGCCCACGCCGGTGATGGTGCCGCCGGTGCCCACACCGGCGACAAAAATGTCCACCCTTCCCTCCGTGTCCTCCCAGATCTCCGGTCCGGTGGAGGCCCGGTGGGCGGCGGGGTTGGCGGGGTTGGTAAACTGGCCGGGGATCAAGCTGCCGGGGATCTCCCCCGCCAGCTCCTCCGCCTTGGCGATGGCCCCCGCCATGCCCTTGGACCCATCGGTCAGCACCAGCTCCGCGCCGTAGGCCGCCATCAGCTGCCGCCGCTCTGCACTCATGGTCTCCGGCATGACGATGATGGTCCGGTAGCCCCTGGCGGCGGCCACGGCGGCCAGGCCGATGCCCGTATTGCCGGAGGTGGGCTCGATGATGACGGAGCCGGGCTTCAGCAGGCCCCGCCGCTCCGCGTCGTCGATCATCTCCAAGGCGACGCGGTCCTTTACGCTGCCGGCGGGGTTGAAATACTCCAGCTTGGCGAGGAGCCGGGCCTCCAGCCCCTCATCCCGCTCCACGCGGGCCAGCTCCAGCAGGGGCGTGCGCCCAATCAGCTGGCTGATGGATGTGTAAATCATGCTCATGGCGGGTTTCCTCCTTCACAGGATGATGGGATCCTAACAGTATAGGACAGAGGATCAGCGGAAATACCGGGCTGCGCTGGTAAAGAGGCCCAGGTCATACCTTCCGGGCACGTTCCGGTAGAGGGCGGGGCCGATGCGTTCGCTGTGGCCCATCTTGCCCAGCACCCGGCCGTCGGGGGAGGTGATGCCCTCGACCGCCCAGGCCGAGCCGTTGGGGTTGTAGGCGGCGTCCATGGAGGGGGCGCCGCTGGGGTCCACATACTGGGTGGCGATCTGCCCTGCCTCCGCCAGCTGGCGCAGCAGCGCCTCGGCGGCCACGAAGCGGCCCTCCCCGTGGGAGATGGGCACGCTGTACACCTCCCCGGGCGCGGCCTCCAGCAGCCAGGGGGACAGGTTGGAGCAGACGCGGGTGCGGACAATGGAGGACTGGTGCCGCCCGATGGCGTTGTAGGTCAGGGTGGGGCAGCTTGCGTCCGTGTCCCGGATATCGCCGAAGGGGAGCAGGCCCAGCTTGACGAGGGCCTGGAAACCGTTGCAGATGCCCAGCATCAGGCCGTCCCGGTTTTGCAGCAGGTCACGGATGGCGTCGGTGAGCTGGGGGCTGCGCAGGAAGGAGACAATAAATTTCGCGGACCCGTCCGGCTCGTCGCCGCCGGAGAAGCCGCCGGGCAGGAACACGACCTGGGCGCGCCGGATGGCCTGCTCCAGCGCCTGGGCGGACTGGGCCAGGGCGTCGGGGGTCAGGTTGCGGATCACCACGGCCTCCGCCTCCAACCCCGCGCGCAGGCAGGCCCGGGCGGAGTCGTACTCACAGTTGGTGCCGGGGAAGACGGGGATAACCACCCGGGGCTTGGCGATGCCGCGCCCCAGGACGGCGGCGCAGCCCTTGTCCCAGGTGACGGGCGCAGCTGTGCCGGCCTCGCCGGTGCGGGTGGGGTAGACCTCCTCCAGGACGGCCTCGTTCAGCGACAACAAATCGTCGATGGACGCAGAATCATTACAAATCGTAATCACCGGTTCGGCTACAGTGACGCCGATGCGCTTGGCGCAGGGCACTTCCTCCGTCAGCTCCGCCACAATCACAGCGGAGCCGGGCGCGTACCAGTTGACGGTATCATCCTCCGTTTGGAAGCCGATGCGGTTGCCAAAGGACATCTTCATGACCGCGTCGGCCAGGCCGTCCTCCGCCACCCAGGCGGCCATGACCTTCCCCTCCCGGGCCAGCGTGTGGAACGCCTCCCAGGCGGCTTTTTGGCCCTGGGCCGTGCCATCCCCGGCAAACGTGTACACCGGATGCCCGGCCTCCTTAAACTCGGGGGTCAAGACCTCCCCGGCCTGGATGGGGGCGATGGCAAAGGAGATGACGGTGGGGGGCACGTCCAGCTCCAGGAAGGAGCCGGACATGGAGTCCTTGCCGCCGATGGCGGCGCAGCCGTAGTCCAACTGGGCGGACAGGGCCCCCAGCAGGGCTGCGAAGGGCTTGCCCCAGCGCATGGGCTCATCCCGCAGCTTCTCAAAATACTCCTGCAAGGTCAGGTAGGCTCTCTGGTAGTCCGCGCCGGCGGCCACCAGCTTGGCAATGGAGATGGTGACTGCGTCATAGGCCCCCCAGTAGGGCGTTTTGGACGAATAGTCCGGGTCGCAGCCGTAGGCCATGACGCTCCCCTGCTCCGTCTCCTGCCCCGGCAGGACCGGCAGCAGCGCCGCCATGGCCTGGGCCGGGGTGCGCTGGGTTTTGCCGCCGAAGGGCATGGTTACGCTGCCCGCGCCGATGGTGCTGTCAAACCGCTCCACCAGCCCCCGCCGGGAGGCGCACCGCAGGCTGGCGGCGGTGTCCCGCAGGGAGGCGGGCGGGTTGGCCGCGCCGCCCGCATAGGGGGGCACGGAGACAGCGGCGTGCTTGATGGCGCCGTTGGTGTCGAGAAACGCCCGGCTTAAATCCGCGATGGCCTGCCCCCGCCACTTCATCACCATGCGGGGGGACTCTGTGACCACGGCCACCTGATAGGCCTCCAGGTTCTCCGCCTGGGCGGCGGCGATGAGCGCCGCCGCGTCCCCGGGGGCCACCACCACTGCCATGCGCTCCTGGCTCTCGGAGATGGCCAGCTCGGTGCCGTCCAGGCCGTCGTATTTCTTGCGCACCGCGTCCAGGTCGATCTCCAGGCCGTCGGCCAGCTCGCCGATGGCGACGGATACGCCGCCCGCGCCGAAGTCGTTGCAGCGTTTGATCATGCCCGTGACGCGGGAATCCCGGAACAGACGCTGCAGCTTGCGCTCCTCGGGGGCGTTGCCCTTCTGCACCTCGCTGGCCATGGTGGTGAGGGAGGTGAGGTTGTGGCTTTTGGAGGAGCCAGTGGCCCCGCCGATGCCGTCCCGGCCTGTGCGGCCACCCAGCAGGATCACCACATCCCCGGGGGCGGGCCGCTCCCGGCGCACGTTCGAGGCTGGGGCTGCGCCCACCACCGCGCCGCACTCCAGGTGCTTGGCGATGTAGCCGGGGTGGTAGAGCTCGGCCACATGGCCGGTGGCCAGCCCGATCTGGTTGCCGTAGGAGCTGTACCCCGCCGCCGCCGTCACCGCCAGTTTCCGCTGGGGCAGCTTGCCGGGCAGGGTGTCGGAGAAGCTGGCGCGGGGGTCGCCGCAGCCGGTGACACGCATGGCCTGGTGGACATAGGCCCGGCCGGACAGGGGGTCGCGGATGCACCCGCCGATACAGGTGGCCGCGCCGCCGAAGGGCTCAATTTCCGTGGGATGGTTGTGGGTCTCATTCTTGAACAGGAGCAGCCAGTCCTGCTGCTCGCCGTCCACCTGGGCGGGGACGTGGATGGAGCAGGCGTTGATTTCCTCGCTCTCGTCCAGCTCCGGGAGCAGGCCCCGCTTTTTCAGGGCCTTCGTGCCGATGGTGGCAATGTCCATCAGGGTCTGGGGCCGCGCCGCCGCCTTCTCGGGGCCGTAGACCTCCTCGCGGGCGGCGAGATAGCGTCCGTAGGCCGCCTCCACGGCGGCGTCCCCGATGTCCACCTTGTCCAGATGGGTGGAGAAGGTGGTGTGGCGGCAGTGGTCGGACCAGTAGGTGTCCACCACCCGCACCTCCGTAATGGTGGGATCCCGGTGCTCCGTATCCCGGAAGTAGGCCTGCAAAAACGCCAGATCATCCAGATCCATGGCGAGGCCCAGCTTCTCCAGCAGGGCGGCCAGCCCCGCCTGGTCCAGGCCGGTGAAGCCGCTGAGGGTCTCCACCATGGGCGGCGCATCGTGGGAGCGGGCCAGGGTCTCCGGCTTCTCCAGGGACGCCTCCCGGCTCTCCACGGGGTTGATGAGGTAGCGTTTGATCTTCTCCAGGTCGCCGCCGTCCAGTTTTCCCTCCAGCAGGTAGACCTTGGCGTGGGCCACCAAAGGCCGCTCCACGCCGGCCATCAGCTGGATGCACTGGGCACAGGAGTCGGCGCGCTGGTCGAACTGGCCCGGCAGGGCCTCCACTGCCAGCAGGCAGTGGAGGGAGCGGGGCTCAGGGAAGGTTTCATCCCAGATCTCGTCCACCTGGGGCTCGGAAAAGACGATATGCTTGGCCTTTTCGTAGACGGCAGGGCTGATGCCCTCCACGTCGTAGCGGTTCAAAATACGCACGCCCTCCAGCCCTGCAATGCCCAGGAACCCCCGCAGGTCGCCCAGCAGGTTTCCGGCCTCCGGGGACAGGCCGGGGCGTTTTTCTACAAAAATGCGGTAAACCATTTACGCTCCCTCCTTCATCGCCTGCAAAGCCCGCTGCCCGATGTCCCGGCGGCAGTAGGCGTTGTCGAAGTGGATGCGGCCGGCCAGGGCGTAGGCCCGCTCAATCGCGGCGGGCAGGGTGTCCGCCACCGCTGTCGCGCCCAGCACGCGCCCGCCGCTGGTGACAAGCTGGCCGTCCTTCTCCGCCGCCCCGGCGATGTAGATATGCTCATCTGCCCCGGTCTCCGGCAGGGAGATGGGGAAACCCTTCTCATACGCCTGGGGGTAGCCCTGGGAGGCCAGGATGACGCAGCAGGCGGATTTCCCGCTGAAGCGCACCGCTGTGTCCGCCAGTCTGCCCTCGCTCACCGCCAGCATGATCTCCAGCAGGCTCCCCTCCAGCAGGGGCAGCACCACCTGTGTCTCCGGGTCGCCAAACCGGCAGTTGTACTCAATGACCTTGGGCCCGTCCGCTGTCAGCATCAGGCCGAAGTAGAGGCAGCCCTGGAAGGGCCGGCCCTCGGCCCGCATGGCCCGGATGGTGGGCAGGAAGATGGTCTCCATGCACGCCGCCGCGATCTCCTGGGTGTAGTAGGGGTTGGGGGCCACGGTGCCCATGCCGCCGGTGTTGAGCCCCTGGTCCCCGTCCAGGGCCCGCTTGTGGTCCATGGAGGACACCATGGGCACGACCGTCTCCCCGTCGGTGAAGGAGAGCACGGAGACCTCCGGCCCGGTGAGGAATTCCTCAATAACCACCCGCGCCCCGCTCTCGCCGAAGATGCGGCCCTCCATCATGGAGCGGACCGCCTCCCGGGCGGCCTCCCGGGTCTCACAGATCAGCACGCCCTTGCCCAGGGCGAGGCCGTCGGCCTTGACCACCGTGGGCAGCGGGCAGTGCTCCACATAGTCCAGCGCCGCCGCCAGGTCGGAGAAAACCTCGTAGGCGGCGGTGGGGATGTGGTATTTCTTCATCAGCTCCTTGGCGAACACCTTGCTGCCCTCGATGGCGGCGGCGTCCTTCCGGGGCCCGAAGCAGGGGAAGCCGGCGGCGGTGAAGGCGTCCACCGCCCCCAGCACCAGGGGGTCGTCAGGCGCGACCACCACGAAGTCCACGGCGTGGGCCTTTGCGAAGTCCACCATGCCGGGGATGTCGCAGGCGCCCACGCCGCCGCACACGGCGTCGGCGGCGATGCCGCCGTTGCCCGGCAGGGCGTAGATGGTTTCTGCCCTGGGGTCCTCCTTCAGCTTGCGGATGATGGCGTGTTCACGGCCGCCGCCGCCGATAACCAGAATATTCATGGTCCATACCTCTCTCATAAGTGGATGATCGGATAGCACAAGGGACCGCCATCCGGCTGATGCCGGACGGCCGGTCCCGGAGTCCTTAATGATGGAAGAGCCTTACGCCGGTGAAAGCCATCACCATGTCGTAGTCGTTGCATTTGGCGATGACCAGGTCATCCCGGATAGAGCCGCCGGGCTCGGCAATATAGCGCACCCCGCTGCGCCGGGCCCGCTCGATGTTGTCGGCAAAGGGGAAGAATGCGTCGCTGCCCAGGGCCACGCCCTTGCGGCTGTCCAGCCAGGCCCGGATCTCCTGGGCCGTGAGGGGGGCGGGCCGGGAGCAGAAGTAGCGCTGCCAGACGCCTTCGGCGCAGACATCCTCCTCGTTGCCGTTGATATAGCTGTCAATCACGTTGTCCCGCTCCGGGCGGCCCAGGGAGGGCAGGAAGGGCAGGGAGAGGGCCTTGGGGTGCTGGCGCAGGTGCCAGGTGTCCGCCTTGGTGCCCGCCAGGCGGGTGCAGTGGATGCGGCTCTGCTGACCCGCCCCCACGCCGACGGCCTGGCCGTCCACCGCGTAGCAGACGGAGTTGGACTGGGTGTATTTGAGGGTGATGAGGGCCACCACCAGATCCCGCTTGGCGCTGTCGGGGAGGTCCCGGTTGGCCGTGACGATGTTCTCCAGCAGCTCCAGGCCGATCCTGCACTCGTTGCGCCCCTGCTGGAAGGTGACGCCATAGACATCCTTGGTCTCCTGGGGGGCGGGGACGTAGGCCGGGTCGATCTGGACAATGTTGTAATTGCCCATGCGCTTGGTCTTCAGGATAGCCAGCGCCTCATCCGTGTAGCCCGGGGCGATGACGCCGTCAGAGACCTCTCGGGCGATGAGCTTGGCGGTGGTCTCGTCACACACGTCGCTCAGGGCGGCCCAGTCGCCGAAGGAGCACAGCCGGTCCGTCCCACGGGCCCGGGCGTAGGCGCAGGCCAGGGGGCTGGCATCCAGCTCCGGCACATCGTCCACAAAGCAGGCCTGCTTGAGGGCCTTGCCCAGGGGCAGGCCCACGGCGGCGGAGGTGGGGGAGACGTGCTTGAAGGAGGTGGCGGCGGGCAGCCCCAGGGCCTCCTTGAGCTCCTTGACCAGCTGCCAGGCGTTGAGCGCATCTAAAAAGTTGATATAGCCCGGCTTGCCGTTCAGGACTGTGACCGGCAGGTCGCCCCCGTCCCGCATGAAGATGCGGGCAGGCTTCTGGTTGGGGTTGCAGCCATATTTCAGTTCCAGTTCGTTCATGACGTTCTCCTTTTTACACGTTCAGTTCCGTTTCCATGGCCTCGTCCGGATACCGCGCCAGCAGGGGCGCGGCCTCGTTTTCCAGGAATTCCGCCACCTGGCTGGGGGCGCGGCCCACGTACTTCTCCGGCGCCATCTGGGCGTCGATCTCCTCCCGGGTGAGGGGGAAGAGGGGGTCGGCCTCAATGCGGCTGATGAGGTCGTTGGCCCCGCCCTCCAGCTTCACCTGCCGGGCGGCGGCCTGGGAGTGCTCCCGCAGGGCCTCGTGGAGCTGCTGGCGGTTCCCGCCGCGCTTGACAGCCTCCATCATGATATTTTCCGTGGCCATGAAGGGCAGCTTCTCCATCACCCGGCGGCGGACGACCCGCTCGTAGACCACCAGCCCGGCGGTGACGTTGATATAGATCTCCAGGATGGCGTCCACCGCCAAAAACGCCTCCGCCACGGCAATGCGCTTGTTGGCGCTGTCGTCCAGCGTGCGCTCAAACCACTGGGTGGCGGCGGTCATGGCGGGGTTGACGGCGTCCTGGATGACGTAGCGGGACAGGGCGCAGATGCGCTCAGAGCGCATGGGGTTGCGCTTGTAGGGCATGGCGGAGGAGCCAATCTGGCTCTTCTCAAAGGGCTCCTCCACCTCCTCGAAGGACTGGAGCAGGCGGAGGTCGGTAGCAAACTTGCAGGCGGACTGGGCGATGCCGGAGAGCGCGCCCAGGAAGTAGGCGTCCACCTTGCGGGAGTAGGTCTGGCCGGTGACGGCGGCGCACTTCTCAAAGCCCAGGCCCTCCGCCACCAGGCGCTCCAGCTCCTTGACCTTGGCCTCGTCCCCCTCGAACAGCTCCAAAAAGCTGGCCTGGGTGCCGGTAGCCCCCTTGGTGCCCCGCAGGCGCAGGGCGGCCAGCTGGAACTCCAGGTTCTCCATGTCCATCATCAGCTCGTTCATCCACAGCGTGGCCCGCTTGCCCACGGTCGTCAGCTGGGCGGGCTGGAGATGGGTATAAGCCAGGCACGGCAGGGCCTTGTATCTCTCCGCAAAGGCCGCGAGGTTGCGCAGCACCTGGGCGCACTTGCGCAGCACCAGCTTCGACGCGTCCCGGAGGATGAGGATGTCCGTGTTGTCCCCCACGTAGCATGAGGTGGCCCCCAGGTGGATGATCCCCTCTGCGTCCGGGCACTGCTGGCCGTAGGCGTAGACGTGGCTCATCACGTCATGGCGGACCTGCCGCTCCCGGGCCTCGGCCACGTCATAATTGATATCCGACTCGTGGGCCTCCAGCTGGCTGATCTGCTCCTGGGTGATGGGCAGGCCCAGCTGCCGCTCGGCCTTTGCCAGGGCAATCCACAGCCTGCGCCAGGTGCGGAATTTGTTGTTTTCAGAGAAGAGGTACTGCATCTCCCGGCTGGCATAGCGGGTGGAGAGGGGGGAGATGTAGCTGTCTCGGTTCTGTCCCATACCGTTACGCCCCCTCCCTGCCGTGCTTGTTGCAGATGACGGTGTGGGGCGTCACGGTCTCCAGGTCAATGTAGTTGACATAGAGGGAGACCTTGTTGTCCGCATCGAGGCTGTCCCACAGCGCCGCGGACAGCTCCTCCGGGGAGGCGGCCCCGATGGACACGGGGATGGGCTCCCCGGCAAAGGAGGGCAGGGGGTCGCCGTCCCCCTGGTAGGTGCTGATGAAGTGGCCGGCCCCGGCCTGGGGCGTCTCGTACTCGTAGAAGTACCGGCAGCAGCAGGCGGGGTCACCGTCCAGGCTCTTGAGAATGGAAAAAGCATATTTGCCGTCAGGCAGGACCACGCCGGAGATACGGGGGGTCCAGTTGGGGCCGTCGGGCTCGAAGGTGCGGCTGTGCAGGCCGTGGCGGTAGCAGTGGCCCGCCTCCATGCCGTCCCGGATGGTGTCGGTGTGGTCGCCGTTGGTGACAATGGTCACGCCCCTTGGCAGCCGCCGGACGGGGTGGTAGATAATGAGGGAGGGGTCGGTCATTTTGCTCTCGTCAAAGGCCCTGGTGCGGATGCCGTCCTCCGTGGCCTCAAAGACCCGGTTGCGGCTGTTCTCGCTGCGGCCCATGATAAAATAGGCAATGACGGCGTTCTTCCCGTCGGCGCTGCGGCCCAGCAGGATGCCCCTGCCGGGGTAGCTGTTGCCCCGCAGCAGGGCGCAGATATCCTGTTTCATAGCGTGTTCTCCTTTTCCCGCACAATCTGTGCCGCCACAAGCTCCGCCGCCTGGGGCAGCAAAATCCACTCAGCCTGCTCCATGACCCGCCGCTGCAGGGCCTCCGGCGTGTCGCCGGGGAGGACGTCCACCGCCCGTTGGAGCAGGATTTCCCCGCCGTCAGGCACCTCGTTGACATAGTGGACCGTAGCCCCGGTCACTTTCACGCCGTAGTCCAGGGCGGCCTGGTGGACCTTCAGGCCGTAGAACCCCTTCCCGCAGAAGGCGGGGATGAGGGAGGGGTGGATGTTGATGACTGGTTTCCCGAAGCGGCGGATAAAATCCGCCGTGAGGATGCCCAGGAAGCCCGCCAGCACCGCCATGTCAATCCGGTGCTCCGCCAGGGCCTGCAACACGGTTTCCTCGAAGCCGGGCTCCCGCCTGGGGATGACCGCGCAGCCAACCCCCGCGGCCTGGGCCCGGCCGATGGCCCCGATGCCCGGCTTGTCGGCGATCACCAGGGAGATGGCCCCGCTTTGCAGCACGCCGCCCTGGGCGTCCAGGAGGGCCTGCAAATTTGTGCCGCCGCCGGAGGCCAGCACGGCAATCCGGGCGGTCAGCATAGGACGACCCGCTCCTCGCCGGAGACGATTTCACCGATGACCGCTGCGCCCATGCCCTCGCCGTTGAGGGCGGCGGCAGCCTTGTCCGCATCCTCCTTGTCCACGACCAGGATCATGCCGGTGCCCATGTTGAAGGTGTTGAACATGTCCCGCTCGGGGATGTCCCCCAGCCGCTGGATCATGCGGAAGATGGGATCGATCCACAGAGCGGATTTCTCAATCTTTGCCGTCAGCCCCTGGGGCAGGCAGCGGGGGATGTTCTCGTAAAAGCCGCCGCCGGTGATGTGGCTGATGCCGTGGACCCGGGCGGCGGCAATGGCGGCCAGCACGGGCTTGACATAGATGCGGGTGGGGCGCAGCAGCGCGTCCCCCAGGGAACAGCCCAGCTCCTCGCTCCAGGCCCCCAGGTCGGCGTGCTCCACATCCAGCACCTTGCGCACCAGGGAGAAGCCGTTGGAGTGCAGGCCGTTGGAGCTAAGGGAGAGGATCACGTCCCCGCAGCGCACCTGGCTGGGGTCGATGGTCTTTGCCTTGTCCACCACGCCCACAGCGAAGCCCGCCAGGTCGTAGTCCTGGGGGGCCATGAGGCCGGGGTGCTCGGCGGTCTCGCCGCCGATGAGGGCGCAGCCGGACTGGACGCAGCCCTCCGCCACGCCGGAGACGATGGAGGCCACCTTCTCCGGCTCGTTTTTGCCGATGGCGATGTAGTCCAGGAAGAACAGGGGCTTGGCCCCGCAGCAGATGATGTCGTTGACGCACATGGCCACGCAGTCGATGCCGATGGTGTCGTGGCGGTCCATCAGCTGGGCAATGCGGATCTTTGTGCCCACGCCGTCGGTGCCGGAGACCAGGCAGGGCTGGGCCATGCCGGCAATGTCCAGGGGGAACAGCCCGCCGAAGCCGCCGATGGCCTCCCCCATGCCCGCGGGCATGGTCCGGGCCACGTGCCGCTTCATCAGCTCCACGGCCTTGTAGCCGGCGGTGATGTCCACGCCGGCGGCGGCGTAGGAGGCGGAGTAACTCTCGCTCATGGTGCTTCTCACTTTCTCGGTAATCATTCTTTTTCTTTGTGGACAAAGAAAAAGAATCAAAAAGAAAAACTTTTCCGGCGAAACGCTGTTTCGCTGTGTTGACTCCTTTTCTTGCAGGAAAAAAGAGGGATAGCGTATTATTCCTTCCCTGTCCAGCAGTAGGTGCAGATCTTGTCCCGGTCAATGCCGATGGCCTCCAGCAGCCCGTCCAGGGACTGGTAGCCCAGGGAGCTGAAGCCCATCCCGTCGCAGATGGTTTTCAGCAGGCACTGCCCCCGCTCCGAGGAGCCATCTGCATATTCGTCCAGATGCGCCTGCCCCTCGTCCCCCTCCAGTTGCTGGATGGTGGAGCGGGTGAGCAGCTCCATGTCGGAGTTGCTGCGGGAGAAGTTCAGGTACTTGCACCCGTACATGATGGGCGGGCAGGCGGAGCGCATATGGACCTCCTCCGCGCCGCAGCCGTACAGGAACTCGATGGTCTCCCGCAGCTGGGTGCCCCGGACGATGGAGTCGTCCACAAAGAGGAGCTTCTTCCCGTCGATCAGCTCCGGGACGGGGATCTGCTTCATCTTCGCCACCTGGCTGCGCACGTCCTGGTTGGAGGGCATGAAGGAGCGGGGCCAGGTGGGGGTGTACTTCACGAAGGGCCGGGCAAAAAACTTGCCGCTGCGGTTGGCGTAGCCGATGGCGTGGGGCAGGCCGGAGTCCGGCACGCCGGCCACATAGTCCACCTTGGGCAGCTTCCCCCGGGCGATCTCGTCCCGGGCCATGATCTCCCCGTTGCGGTAGCGCATCAGCTCCACATTGACCCCCTCATAGTTGGAGTTGGGGTAGCCGTAGTAGGTCCACAAAAAGGCGCAGATGCGCATCTTCTCCCCGGCGGGGGCGAGCGTCTCCCAGCCCTCCGCCGTCACGCGCACGATCTCCCCGGGGCCCAGCTCGTAGGCGTCGGCATACCCCAGCTTGGAGTAGGCGAAGGACTCGAAGGACACGCAGCACCCGTCCTCGCTCTTCCCGATCAGCACCGGCAGGCGGCCCAGCCGGTCCCGGGCGGCGATGATGCCGTCAGGCGTCAGGACCAGGATGGTGGCGGAGCCGTCAATCATCTGCTGGGCGTGGCGGATGCCCTCCGCCAGGCTGCCCTTCTGGTTGATGAGGGCGGCGGCCAGCTCGGTAGAGTTGACCGCGCCGGAGCTCATGGCCATAAACTGGTGCCCCAGGTTGGAGAAATAGGTCTCCACCAGCTCCTCGGAGTTGTTGATGATCCCCACGGTGGTGATGGCGTACAGCCCCAGGTGGGAGCGCACCAGCAGGGGCTGGGGGTCGGTGTCGCTGATGCAGCCGATGCCGCTGCGGCCGCGGAACTTGGACAGGTCCTTCTCAAACTTGGTGCGGAAGGGGGTGTTCTCAATATTATGGATCTGCCGCTGGAACCCGTCCTTCTGGTCGTAGACGATCATGCCGCCCCGGCGGGTGCCCAGGTGGGAATGGTAATCCACGCCGAAAAAAATGTCAAGGACGCAGTCGCGCTTGGAAACCGCTCCAAAAAAACCTCCCAAAACAGACTCCTTCCTCTATTCCCCGAAGACCCGGCGCATCATCTCCTGATAGGCCTCCTCCACGCTGCCCAGATCCCGGCGGAAACGGTCCTTGTCCAGCTTTTCCCCGGTGGCCGCGTCCCAGAAGCGGCAGGTGTCCGGGCTGATCTCATCGGCCAGGACGATGCTCCCGTCAGGCAGCCGGCCGAACTCCAGCTTGAAGTCGATCAGCCGCACGCCGCACCCGGCGAAAAACGCCTTGAGCTCCTCGTTGACCTTCAGGGCCAGGGCGCGG
Source organism: uncultured Oscillospiraceae bacterium (assembly GCA_910583885.1). Lineage (GTDB taxonomy): Bacteria > Bacillota > Clostridia > Oscillospirales > Oscillospiraceae > Pelethomonas. The sequence goes on from CAJUAC010000006.1 coordinate 14,900, forward strand.
ATGGTCTCGATCTCCTCCCGGGTGGCCAGCTTCAGGGCCAGGGCGTGGGAGGTGTTGAGCAGGGGGTCGTGGAGGTCGTCGTTTTTGTAGGAAAACTCGAAGGTGGGCGCATCGAACACGATGCCCTCCTCCACGCCGTAGCGCTTGGCGAAGGAGCCGGCGGAGACGTTGCGGATGATGACCTCCAGGGGGACAATCTCCACCTTCTTGACCACCGTCTCCCGGTCGTTGAGCTCCTGGACGAAGTGGGTGGGCACGCCTGCGGCGGCCAGTCGGCCCATGAGGAAGTTGCTCATGCGGTTGTTCACCGCCCCCTTGCCCCGGATGGTGCCCTTTTTGGTGCCGTCAAAGGCGGTGGCGTCGTCCTTGTAGGAGACGATGACCAGGGCGGGGTCCCCGGTGGCAAAAACCTTTTTGGCCTTGCCCTCGTAGAGCTGAACGGTCTTTTCCATGGTGTATATCCTCCGTAAAATATTGTGGTGGTTACTGGGCGAATTCCGCCTCTGCCGCCGCGTTGGCGGCCAGGGCCTTCTCGGCGCCGGCGGCGCGGTGGGCCTCCAGCTTCTCCGCCAGGCCCCTGTCCTCCACGGCCAGGATCTGGACGGCAAGCAGCGCGGCGTTGACGGCCCCGTCAATGGCAACAGTGGCCACCGGGATCCCGGAAGGCATTTGTACCGTAGACAAGAGCGCGTCAACGCCGTCCAACGCGTTGGATTTCAAAGGGATGCCGATGACCGGCAGGGTGGTCTGGGCGGCCAGCGCACCCGCCAGATGGGCGGCCATGCCCGCGGCGGCGATGAGCACGCCGAAGCCGTTTTCCCGGGCGTCCCGGGCGAACTGGGCGGCCTGGAGGGGGGTACGGTGGGCGGAATAGACGTGGACCTCACAGGGCACGCCGAAGGAGCGGAGGGTATCGGCGGCCTTGCGCGCGACGGGCAGGTCGCTGGCGCTGCCCATGATGACGGCGGCTTTTTTCATAGGGTTCCTCCTTTTGCGCAGCTGCATTCCCGTATGCGGCCTGGAAAATAAAAAGGGCAGACCCGTCCTCTTGAGGATAGGCTGCCCAGACGGCCGGCATACGTCGCCCCGCCTGCTCCCGCGTGGTGCTCCACAATCCGTCAGTTGCAGCCGGGTCTGTTCCATTTTGAAAATATGTCTTTAGGCTACCATTTTCCAGGCGAAAAGGCAAGACAACAGAATGTAGAATTCCTGCCTCTTTTTCCCGGTTCCCTCTATGAATCTTCCATAAATCCGCAAAACTTTGCCGGTTATCCTTGACTTATCCGGCAAACTGTGCGATAGTTTGTCCAATGGACTGGAATGCGGTCCGGCCAATCAGCTAAAGGAGAGGGGGCGCCGGTTTTGAAAAAGGTGGACAGTTTCTATGGCTCCCCTCTTTCCCCGCAGGATGGGGCGGCCGCGTATGTTTGATTTCCCGGCGTCACAGGCAGGGGCTTTTGCCTGTGACGGCCGGGGTTTTCTTTTATAACCTGTTCCGCATCCGCCGATGTGTGTGTGCCGGGGGATGGGACAGGCGTTTACAGGAAGGAGTGCGCAGATGATTAGAAGCTATGACGGCAAGATCGTCCTGGCCGGCGGCAGCGAGTACTATGGCTACCGCTTCGGCGCAAGGGCGGACCGGGTGTGTGAGCTGGTGTTCAACACCTCCATGGTGGGCTATCAGGAGATCGTGTCCGACCCATCCTACACCGGGCAGCTGGTGGTGATGACCTACCCCATTATCGGCAACTACGGCATCACGGACGAGGATTTCGAGACGAAGATCCCCACCATCGGCGGGCTGGTGGTCCGGGAGTACAACGATATCCCCAGCAATTTCCGCTACACAAAGACCCTCTCCGAGATCCTGGAGGACTACGGCATCCCCGCCATCGAGGGGGTGGATACCCGCAAGCTCACCCGCGCCATCCGGGATGGGGGGAGCTGCCGCGCCCTGCTCACCGGCGTGGACGTACCCACAGCGGAGGCCGTGGCCCAGCTGGAGTCCGCCGTGCTGCGGCGGGACCAGGTATCCCAGGTCAGCTGCAAGAAGCGCTGGTATGCCCGTACCTCCAACCACCGCTGCAACGTGGTGGCGGTGGACTGCGGCATCAAGCTGAACATCGTCCGCTCCCTGAACGCGCGGGGCTGCAATGTCACCGTGGTGCCCTATGATACCCCGGCCCAGGTGATTTTGGACATGGAGCCCGACGGGCTCTTCCTCTCCAACGGGCCCGGGGACCCGGAGGACGTGACGCCGGTAATCGAGCTGGTGCGGCAGCTGCGGGGGAAATTCCCCATCTTCGGCATCTGCCTGGGCCACCAGATGATCGCCCTGGCCTACGGCGGCAAAACCTACAAGCTGAAGTTCGGCCACCGGGGGGGCAACCATCCGGTGAAGGACCTGGCCACCGGCAAGCTGGAGATCACCAGCCAGAACCACTCCTACGCCGTGGACGCGGATTCCCTGGCCGGGACGGGGCTGGCTGTGACACATGTCAACCTGCTGGACAACACCGTGGAGGGCCTCGCCTGTGAGGCGGACCGGGTCTTCTCCGTCCAGTACCACCCGGAGAGCGCCCCCGGCCCCCAGGACAGCGGGTATCTCTTTGACCGGTTTATTGCCATGATGGAGGAGGGGAAGCGCCATGCCTAAGCGGACAGATTTAAGGAAGATCCTGGTCATCGGCTCCGGGCCCATCGTCATCGGCCAGGCCGCCGAGTTCGACTACGCGGGCACCCAGGCGTGCCTGGCCCTGCGGGAGGAGGGCTACGAGGTGATCCTCGCCAACTCCAACCCCGCCACCATCATGACAGACACCACCATCGCGGACAAGGTGTACATGGAGCCGCTGACGGTGGAGTATCTGGCCAAGATCCTGCGCTTTGAGCGGCCGAACGCCATCGTCCCCGGCATCGGCGGGCAGACGGGGCTGAACCTCGCCATGGAGCTCCAGCGCCAGGGCATCCTGGACGAGTGCGGCGTGGAGCTGCTGGGCACCAGCTATGAGAGCATCCGGAAGGCTGAGGACCGGGAGCTGTTCAAGGAGCTGTGCCAGCGCCTGGGGGAGCCGGTGGTGCCCTCCGGGATCACCCATACCGCCGACGAGGCCGCCCAGACGGCGGCGGAGATCGGCTACCCGGTCATCCTGCGCCCGGCCTTCACCCTGGGCGGCACCGGCGGCGGCTTCGCCCAGGACGAGGAGGAGCTGCGGCGGATGATGAAAAACGCCCTGGAGCTCTCCCCGGTCCATCAGGTGCTCATTGAGAAGAGCATCAAGGGCTACAAGGAGATCGAGTATGAGGTGATGCGCGACGCCAATGATACCGCCATCACCGTCTGCAACATGGAGAACATCGACCCTGTGGGCATCCACACCGGCGACTCCATCGTGGTGGCCCCCAGCCAGACCCTGACCAACAAGGAGTACCACCTCCTCCGGGACAGCGCCCTGCGGCTCATCCGCGCCCTGGAGATCGAGGGCGGGTGCAACGTCCAGTTCGCCCTGGACCCCCAGTCCTTCCAGTACTACGTCATCGAGGTCAACCCCCGGGTGTCCCGGTCCTCCGCCCTGGCCAGCAAGGCCAGCGGCTACCCCATCGCCCGGGTGTCCGCCAAGATCTCTGTTGGGATGCGCTTGGAGGAGATCCAGCTGGCCAACACCCCCGCCTGCTTTGAGCCGGCCCTGGACTATGTGGTCACGAAAATGCCCCGTTTCCCCTTTGACAAGTTCGGCTCCGCCAGCAACGTGCTCTCCACCCAGATGAAGGCCACCGGCGAGGTCATGGCCGTGGGCCGCACCCTCCAGGAGAGCATCCTCAAGGCCGTCCGCTCCCTGGAGGCCGGGGTGGGCCATATCTACATGGAGAAGTTCAACGACTACACGGAAAAGGAGCTGCTGGACTATATCGCCCTGGGCACCGACGACCGCATTTTCGCCATCGCGGAGCTGATGAGCCGGGGCACGGACCTGGGCCAGATCGCCACCGCCACCCAGATCGACATGCTGTTCCTGGACAAGATCAGCAACATCGTCCGCTACGAGGAGGAGCTCAAGACCCGGCCCTGGGACCCGGACATGCTGCGCAAGGCCAAGCGCAAGGGCTTCTCCGACAAGGCCCTGGCCTGGCTGTGGAAGTGCTCGGAGCGGGAGGTGTACGACAAGCGCCGGGAGCTGGGCATCTTTCCGGTGTACAAGATGATCGACACCTGCGCCAGCGAGTTTGACAGCTATGTGCCCTACTTCTACTCCACCTATGAGGATGAGAACGAGTCCGTTATTTCCCCCCACAAGAAGATCATCGTCCTGGGCTCCGGCCCCATCCGCATCGGCCAGGGGGTGGAGTTCGATTACTCCACGGTCCACGCCGTGCAGACCATCAAGCGCAGCGGCTATGACGCCATCATCATCAACAACAACCCGGAGACCGTCTCCACCGACTACACATGCAGCGACAAGCTCTATTTTGAGCCCCTGACGGTGGAGGACGTGATGAATGTCATCGAGCTGGAGAAGCCCGAGGGCGTCATCGCCTCCCTGGGCGGGCAGACAGCCATCAACCTGGCCCAGCCCCTGCGGGATCACGGCGTGAAGATCATCGGCACGGACTGCGCCGCGATTGAGCGGGCGGAGGACCGGAAGATCTTCGAGCAGGTCCTCCGGGAGCTGGACATCCCCCAGCCCCCGGGGGAGGCGGTCACGAACCTGGAGGACGGCGTGCGGGCCGCGGCGGAGATTGGCTACCCCGTGCTGGTGCGTCCCAGCTTTGTGCTGGGCGGGCGGGCCATGGAGATTGTCTCCGGCGAGGAGATGCTCCGCCGCTACCTCAAGAGCGCCGTGGAGGTGGATGTGGAGAAGCCGGTGCTGGTGGACAAGTACATCGTGGGCAAGGAAGTGGAGGTGGACGCCATCTGCGACGGCACGGATGTCTTCGTCCCCGGCATTATGGAGCTGGTGGAGCGCACCGGCGTCCACTCCGGCGACTCGGTGAGCGTCTATCCGGCCTTCTCCATCTCCCGGGCGGTGAAGGATACCATCCTGGACTACACCCGCAAGCTGGGTCTGGGCATCGGCATCGTGGGGCTGTACAACATCCAGTTTATTGTGGACCGGCAGGAGAAGGTGTATATTATCGAGGTCAACCCCCGCTCCTCCCGGACCGTGCCCTTCCTCTCCAAGGCCACCGGCTGGTCCCTGGCGGACATCGCCACCAAGGTGATCTTGGGCGAGAGCCTGCGCGCCCAGGGCATCACCGAGCTCTATCCCCCCGAGAAGAAACGCTGGTACTGCAAGGTGCCTGTGTTCTCCTTCAGCAAGCTCAGCGGGCTGGACGCCTACCTCTCCCCGGAGATGAAGTCCACCGGCGAGGCCATCGGCTATGACGACCAGCTGCCCTACGCCCTCTACAAGGCCATGGAGGCCGCAGGCATGAATTTACAGGACCATGGCACAGTGCTGCTCTCCGTCTGCCCGGAGGATCTGGAGGAGGCGCTGCCCCTGGTGCAGCGGTTCTACCGCTTGGGCTTTAACATCGAAGCCACCACCGGCACGGCCCATTTCCTGAAGGAGCAGGGGATCCGCACCCGTGTGCGGCGGGACTACACGGAGGACCCCGCCGATATCACGGAGGCCATGCGCAGCGGCCGGGTGGCCTACCTGGTCAACACCCGGGATCCCAGCTCTGCCGCCCATGTGAGTGCCGGGCGGGACATGCGCCGCCTGGCTATCGAGAACAATGTCATTACCTTCACCTCACTGGACACGGTCCAGGCCCTTCTGGATGTGCTGGAGGCCATCTCCAGCCGCATCTCCACGATCGACGCCTGACACAACGTGCCGCAGGGTTCCGCGGGGAGCGGACAATCGCTCTGTAATTTGTCTGAAACTAAAAATTTTTCAGGCAAACTGTTAAATAATTAGTTGAAATCCACGGGAAAATACGGTACAATAGGGACGTATTAGAACGTGGGAAGGATTGGATGAAAAAGGAGGATATGGATATGAAAAAGAAAGTATTGGCTCTGCTGCTGGTGATGGCCATGGCGCTGGCCCTGGTGGCCTGCGGCGGCAATAATAACACACAGCAGCCGTCCAACAGCGGCGGCAGCGGCGCGCAGCAGCCTGCTGCTGATGGCGGCGGGAACGGCGAAGGCGGGGCGAAGAGCGTGAAGGTGGGCCTCATCTGCATTGGTGACGAGAATGACCAGGGCTACACCTACAACTTCATCCGCGGCAAGGAGGCCGCCACCGAGGCCCTGGCCGCCAATAGCATCAACGTGGAGTGGGTCATCAAATGGAACATCGGGGAGGACTCCGGCTGCGAGGACGCCAACATCGAGCTGGCGGAGGAGGGCTGTGACCTCATCATCAACAACTCCTTTGGCTTCGAGCCCTTCATGCTGAAGGTGGCCCCCGACTATCCCGAGATTGAGTTCATCGCCTGCACCAACCAGGCGTCCTGGGGCGACGGGCTGGAGAACACCCACAACGCCTTTGCCAACATCTACGAGGGCCGCTATCTGGCCGGCGTGGTGGCGGGCATGAAGCTCCAGCAGATGATTGATGACGGGGAAATCACCGCAGATCAGGCCATCATCGGCTATGTGGGCGCGTTCTCCTTCGCTGAGGTGATCTCCGGCTTCACCGCCTACTACCTGGGCGCGAGGAGCGTGTGCCCCAGCGTGACCATGAAGGTCCAGTTTGTGGGCTCCTGGTCCGATGCCACCGAGGAGGCCAACGCCGCCTCCGCCCTGGCGGATATGGGCTGCGTGATGATCTCCCAGCACTCCGACAACACCACCCCCGCCACCACCGCCCAGAGCAAGGGCGTGTTCCACACCGGCTACAACAACGACATGATTGGCGTGGCCCCCGAGGCGTCCCTCATCGGCACCCGCATCGACTGGGCCCCCTATTTTGAGTACGCCATCGGGTCCGTAGCCAACGGCGGGAGCTTTGACCAGGATTGGTGCCACGGCATGGACATGGGCGCCGTGGTCATGACCCCGCTCAACGAGGACATTGCCGCCCCCGGCACCGCCGAGAAGCTGGCGGAGGTGGAGGATCAGATCCGCTCCGGCAAGCTGCAGGTCTTTGATACCAGCACCTTCACCATCGGCGGCGAGACCCTGTCCAGTGCGTTCGCCCTGGATACTGACGGCGACTTCACCCCCGACTCCGAGGAGGCCGTCTTTGACGGCGCGTTCCATGAGTCCTACTTCCAGTCCGCCCCCTACTTCGCCCTGCGGATTGATGGGATTGAGTGGATCAACGAGGCATTCTAATTACCCTGCGCAAAAGAGGGCCGTGCGCGCGGCCCTCTTTTTATTCAACCTATGGGAATATCCGCCCGCACCCCTGGGCCCGCTTCTCCTGCCACGCCAAGAAAAGCGGCAAAAGAAGGCGGTGCAAGGGTGTTTTCCCCCACTTCTGCGGGAGATTCTGATGGGAGCCTGCCGGAGGACAGCGCACCCCGTTGTGCAAAAAAGGGAAAATGGGGACCGGGATCTCCCCGGCGTGTTTTTGGCACCTTTTTGCCTGTATAAAAAGGTGCCGCAGGCCCGGGCCGCGCAGGTCCGGCGGCAACAAACCCCGCCCCGCCCTCCCTGGCGCGGGGCAGAAAGGATGACAGCCTTGGAAAAAACTGTTTGCGCCATTGAATTAAAGGGCATCACCAAGCGTTTCGGCGATGTCGTGGCCAACGACGGCATCAACCTCCAGCTCCACCGGGGGGAAATCCTCTCCCTGCTGGGGGAAAACGGCAGCGGCAAGACGACGCTGATGAACATGCTGGCGGGCATCTATTTCCCCGACGAGGGGCAGATCTATGTGGGCGGGAAGCCTGTGTCCATCCGTTCGCCCAAGGACGCCTACGCCAACGGTATCGGCATGATCCACCAGCACTACAAGCTGGTGGACGTGTTCACCGCCACGGAGAATATCGTCCTGGGCCTGGAGGAGGGCGGGAAGCTGGACAGGAAGGCGGCCAACGAGAAGGTACGCGCCATCTGTGAACGCTATGGCTTCGACATCGACCCCACCCAGAAGATTTACGACATGTCCGTCTCCCAGAAGCAGACCGTGGAGATTGTCAAGGTCCTCTACCGGGGGGCGGACATCCTGATCCTGGACGAGCCCACCGCCGTGCTCACCCCCCAGGAGACCAACAAGCTCTTTGCCGTTTTGCGCAGTATGCGCGCTGACGGAAAGGCCATCGTCATCATCACCCATAAGCTCCATGAGGTGATGGCCCTGTCCGACAAGGTGACGGTGCTGCGCAAGGGCAAGTACATCGGCACTGTCGCCACCAGCCAGACGACCCCCCAGGCCCTCACTGATATGATGGTGGGCCGCAGCGTCACACTGAACATCGGCCGCCCCCGGTACGGGAACCCTGCCAAGCGCCTGGAGCTGCGGGGTGTGACATGCCACGACGGGGAGGGCGTGAAGCGGCTGGACGGCGTGTCCTTCACCGCCATGGGCGGGGAAATCCTGGGTATTGCCGGTATCGCCGGCTCCGGGCAGCGGGAGCTGCTGGAGGCGGTGGCCGGGCTCTACCCGGTCAGCAGCGGCGAGATCCTCTACTCCCCGGAGGGCCGGGAGCCCTCATCCCTGGTGGGCAAGACCCCCATGCAGATCAAGCGGGCCGGTGTTGCCATGGCCTTCGTCCCCGAGGACCGGCTGGGCATGGGCCTGGTGGGATCCATGGGCATGACCGGCAACATGATGCTCCGCTCCTGGCGGAAGGGGAAGGGCGCCTTCGTCAACCGCCGGGATCCCAATGAGCTGGCCCTCCAGGTCTGGAAGGAGCTGGAGGTGGTCACGCCCAGTACGGAGTTCCCGGTGCGCCGGATGTCCGGCGGCAACGTGCAGAAGGTGCTGGTAGGCCGGGAGATCGCCAGCGCCCCCTCGGTGCTGATGACGGCCTACGCGGTGCGGGGGCTGGATATCAACACCTCCTACACCATTTATAACCTGCTCACGGAGCAGAAGATGAAGGGCGTGGCAGTCATCTATGTGGGCGAGGACCTGGATGTATTGCTGGAGCTGTGCGACCGGATCCTGGTCCTGTGCGGCGGCCGCGTCAGCGGCATCGTGGACGCCCGGATCGCCACCAAGGACCAGATTGGGCTGCTGATGACCCGGCTGGGCGGAAAGGAGGAGGCATAAATGGAGACAAAGGTTCCCCTGATCCGCCTTGCCAAGCGGGAGGGCATGGAGGCCTGGAAGGTCTGGTGCATCCGGGTGGGCTCCATCCTGCTGGCGCTGCTGCTGGGGGCGCTGGTGATGTGCCTGGTGGGGGTGAACCCCATCGGGGCCTACGGCACCATCCTCTCCGGCGCGCTGGGGAAGAAAACCGCCATCCGGCAGACGGTGAAAATCGCCGTCCCCCTGCTGGGCTGCGCCCTGGCCATTGCCCCCTGCTTTAAGATGCGGTTCTGGAACATCGGCGCGGAGGGCCAGATCACCGCCGGGGCCATTGCGGCGTCCTACTTCGCCCTGTTCTGGGTGGGGCGGCTGCCGGGGCCGGTGCTGCTGGTGGTGATGGGGCTGGCCGGAGCGGCTGCCGGGGGGCTGTGGGCCCTGATCCCCGCGTTTTTCAAGGCGCGGTGGAATACCAACGAGACCCTCTTCACCCTGATGATGAACTATATCATCATCGGCGTGGTTCGCTGGCTCCAGGGCGGGCCCTGGGAGGGCCGTCCCGGCAGCCAGATCATCCCCCAGTTTGACGAGGCCGCCTGCCTGCCCCGGGTGCTGGGCGTCCACTGCGGGTGGATCATCGTGCTGGTGCTGGTGGTGTTCATGCATGTCTATATGCGCTACACCAAGCACGGCTATGAGATCGCCGTCATCGGCGACAGCGTGAATACGGCCCGGTACGCGGGCATGAACGTGGGGCATATTATGATGCGGACCATGTTCCTGTCCGGGGCCATCAGCGGCATTGTGGGGTTTATCGTGGCCTCCGGTGCCAACAATACCCTCTATGACGGCGTGGCGGGGGGTGTGGGCTTCACGTCCATCACCGTGGCCTGGCTGAGCCAGCTCAACGCCTTTGCCATGGTGGTGATCTCCATGCTGCTGGCTGTGCTGGAGAAGGGGGCGGAGACGCTGCAAACCCGTCTGGCTGTGCCCACCTCCATCTCCGATATCATCACCGGCATCCTGCTCTTCTGTATGCTGGGCTGTGAATTTTTCATCAACTACCGGCTGATCCTCCGCAAGGGCGGCCATAAGGAGGTGGCGAAGTAATGTCCGGCTTTGTAACCCTGTTGATCGCCCTGGTGGCCGCTGCCATTACCTACGGCACGCCCCTGCTCTTCGGCACACTGGGCGAGGTGCTCACAGAGAAGTCCGGCAACCTCAACCTGGGCGTGGAGGGCATCATGTTCATGGGCGGGGCCATGGGCCTGGGCGGCGTGTTCTACTATGAGAAGAGCGGCGGGGCCAACGGCTTTGCCGCAGTGGCTATCGCCATCCTGTGCGCCTTCCTGGCCGGGGCCCTGGCGTCTCTGATCTTCAGCTTTCTGACCACCACCCTCCGGGCCAACCAGAATGTCACGGGCCTTGCCCTGTCCATCTTCGGCACCGGTATCGGCCAGTTTATCGGTGAGTACATGCGGGTCAGCGAGGGGGGCTATATCTCCATCAGCAACCGGCTGGCGGGCTATTTCCAGAACGCGCCCTTCCCCGCCTTCCTGCAAAAAATCCCCCTGGTGGGGGGTATCCTGTTCGGCAACAGCCTGTTCTTCTACCTGGCCATACTCCTGGCGGTGGCCCTGTTCTGGTATCTGAACAAGACCCGCTCCGGCCTCTATCTGCGGGCCGTGGGCGAGTCCCCGGCCACGGCCGACGCGGCGGGCATCAACGTCACCCGTTACAAGTACCTGGCTACTGTCATCGGCGGGGGGATCTCCGCTATCGGCGGCATGGTGTATATTATGACCATCGCGGGCTGCGTTTGGAACCACGAGGGCCTGTCCGGTGTGGGCTGGCTGGCGGTGGCGCTGGTGATCTTCTGTATGTGGCGGCCCCTGTCCGCCATCTGGGGGTCGGTGCTCTTTGGCGCGCTGATGATCCTGTACCTGCGCCTGGTGATCCCTTTCATCCCCACCCAGCTGTATAAAATCCTGCCCTATGTCGTCACGGTGGTTGTCCTCATCGTCTCCAGTATGCGCAACAACAAGGAGAAGCAGCCACCGGCCAGCCTGGGGCTGTCCTACTTCCGGGAGGACAGGTAATCATCCTTTTTCTTGAAAGTTAAAGGTATCAGCCGCCCAAACCCCTTGTGTTGCAACGGTTTCGGGGGTTCGGGCGGCGTTTGGTACACAAGTTTGCAAATTAGGATTTAGCGAGGTAAACAAGTGTCTGTTTTATACGTTGCTTTTAAGGGGAACGGCAATTCATCTAATAAAATCGTAAGAAATCTTAACGGCGATAAATTATTTTTGACAAATTCATACGGCGGGTTGAAGAACGATATTGACAATATCAATTGTACATATGATGTAGTCTATATGTTTGGGTTAGACAAAAATCTAAAGGGGAATATAAGAATAGATTGCGTTGCCCAAAGAGATAAGGTGTACTTGTATTCAACTGTGAATGTGGATTCGATTGCAATGAAATTGAATCAAAACGGAATTATTACTAATATAGGGAATACGCCAATCCAATCCTTATGTAACGAAGCTTATTGGTATATGTTAAGAAAATGCAATTGTCATGTGATTTTTATCCATGTTCCGTCTAAAAAATATGTTACAGAAAATTTTATTGAAAAAGTAAGAGCTGCATTATAATGCTCTAGTCTATTTCTGCTAGGTTGGTACACAACTTAGTACACAAGCGAACCTATTTCAACCTGTGTGAATTTGTATCAGCAAAAGGAGCAAAAAGAACTTTATGTGGGAAGAGGGTGTGTCACGATGCTTGACCGGGAGGCAGTTGTCCGGCAGTGGTTCCATATGTGGCTCCAGCAGGAGGATACCGGGATCAGCGGGATATTCACCGGTGACGCGGTGTATATCGAGAGCTGGGGGCCGGAATACCACGGTTCCGCCGCCATCCGGCATTGGTTTGAGGAATGGAACACGCGGGGAAGGGTCCTGCAATGGGACATCCGGCAATTTTTCCACGCCGGGGATCAGACAGTTGTGGAGTGGTATTTCCGGGATGCCATGAACGATGGCGCGGCGGACGCCTTTGACGGCATAAGCCTGATACAATGGGCGCCGGATGGCCGGATCTGCCGTTTGCAGGAGTTCGGCTGCAATGAGGACCGGTATGACCCCTATGCCCAGGGGGATGCGCCGGTGTTCCGGGCAGAAAAGCCGATGTGGTTCTGACAGCCTCCCCGCACCAAACCTCGCTGTGCGGTTTTCTTTTGATTCTTTTCTTTCTCAAAAGAAAAGAATGGCTGCTAAAAAATAGCCGCTGGCTGGAGGCCGCCGGAGCGGGCCCCGACGGCCTCCTATATATGATGCGGCGCGCCCCCGGCGCAGGCGGGGACAGGTACGGCGTGGGAAGGGGGTTCGCCCCGCCGGGGACGCCCTTGCCGCGTACGGTATCCTATGAAGCGGACCGGGCTGGGGTGCTACCTTCCTGAGGCGGCGCACCCGCCTGTCCGCCAGGATTTGGCCCAATCCATTGAAGAAAAGGGAGTACGACTATGTTAAAAATCGCGCCCTCCATCCTTTCCGCTGATTTTGCAAATTTAGAGCGGGATATCCGCCGGGTTGACACGGCCGACTACCTCCACGTAGATGTAATGGACGGCCTGTTCGTGCCCAACATCACCATTGGCATCCCGGTGGTGGAGGCCATCCGCCCTGTCACGGCCCTGCCGCTGGATGTCCATCTGATGATTGACCGGCCTGTGCGCTATGTGGAGCAGTTCTGCCGCGCGGGCGCGGACATTGTCACCGTCCATGTGGAGGCCGACAGCGAGGAGAACACGAAGAAGGCCCTCTCGCTGATCCGGGCCCAGGGGAAGCGTGCAGGTGTGGTGCTCAAGCCGGGCACCCCGGCGGAGGCAGCCCTCCCCTTCCTGGAGCAGTGCGCCATGGTGCTGGTGATGACCGTGGAGCCAGGGTTCGGCGGGCAGGCGTTCATGGAGGATATGATGCCGAAGCTGCGGACCCTGCGGGGCTGGATTGACCAGCGAGGCCTGGACTGTGAGCTGGAGGTGGACGGCGGGATCGGCCCGGAAACCTGCAAAACAGCCGCCGCCAACGGGGCCACTGTCCTGGTGGCGGGCAGCGCGGTCTACCACGCCCAGGATATCCCGGCGCGCATCCGGGAGCTGAGGGGGTGAGCCGGTGGAGTATTTTCCCGCGCCCTTAGAGAAGCTGGTGGAGCAGTTTGCCAGCCTCCCGGGCATCGGCGGCAAGTCCGCCCAGCGCCTGGCCTTCCATGTACTGGGCCTCACCCAGGAGGAGGCCCAGGAGTTTGCCAACGCGATTTTGGAGGCAAAGCGCAATGTGACCTGCTGCCCGGTGTGCCAGAACCTGACAGCTGGCGGCCTGTGCCCCATCTGCGCCTCCCCCAGGCGGGATGTCTCCACCATCTGCGTGGTGGCAGATCCCCGGGATGTGGCCGCCATCGAGCGGGCCAGGGAGTACGGTGGACGCTACCATGTCCTCCACGGTGTGATCTCCCCCATGAACCATGTGGGCCCTGACGACCTGGAGATCAGATCCCTGGTGGAGCGGGTGGCCCAGGGGGATGTGCAGGAGGTCATTATGGCCACCAACCCGGACACGGAGGGGGAGGCCACTGCCATGTACCTGGCACGCCTGCTCAAGCCCTTCGGCGTGCGGGTGACACGCCTGGCGTATGGGATCCCCGTGGGCGGGCACCTGGAGTTCGCCGACGATGCCACCCTCATGCGGGCCCTGGAGGGCCGCAGGGAGCTGTAGCCGCTTTGGCGTGCTGCTGGAAGGCCGCGGGACGGTTAGGGCAACGGACCGGAGAGGCCAATAGACGCAGCAACAATATGACGATAAGGAGAAACGGATATGGCGAAAACAGCATGGATTTTTTCCTATAAGCTCAGGAAGAATGTGACTGCGGAGCAGTTTATGGAACGGACCCAAAGGCTGCACGATGAAGTCATTTCAAAGGCGAAGGGGTTTATTTCCTGGGAGCATTATGTGCAGGGCGATGTGTGGACGGACTTTGTCCTGTGGGAAACCGAAGAGGATGCCAATCAGGCCACGACGGTGGGGCAGGGGAAAGAAGTAACAGAGGCGTTCTATGCCTGTATCCAGATGAGTACCTGCAGGGCGCTGATCTCACAGTTTGTAAAAAAATATTAAGCTGCACAGCCTCCCGTTTGCCCGTCCAGTGATTGGGAATGCCTTATTTTCTCCCAAACGCTTAATTTTCCGGCAGAGAGGCCGATGAACAGAATAGAGTTGAAAGGGCCTCCCAATGGGAGGCCCTCAGCAGGTATACCTGCTGGTTCCCGGGCTCACTTGAATCGGGTTCTTTTTGATTCTTTTTCTTGCAAGAAAAAGAATGACTACCAAAAGGATTAGGTCAGTTTTTGACAGAAAGGCGGTATCCCATGGAGGGGAAGACGATAATTGTTGACAAGGATCTGCGGCCCTCTTACTACGACGCATTCCAGTGCCTGGCGGGAGGCTGTACCCACTCCTGCTGTGAGGGTGGGTGGCATATTAGCTTCCATAAGAAGGACTATCTGGCCCTGAAGAGGCTGGAGGGGTCAAAGGAGCTGAATGAACGGATGCAGGGCAGCCTGTGCCGCATCCGGAAGGGTGGGCTTTCCGATTCATACTATGGGGAGTTTGTCTTAAAGGACGGCGCCTGCCCCCTCCTGCGGGAGGACGGCCTGTGCTTTCTCCAGGTGGAGAAGGGGGAGAAGGTGCTGCCAGAGGTGTGCAGGGTGTTCCCGCGCGCGGAGGTGTACATGCCGACAGGGTATTGGGAGCGTGCGCTGTCGCCGGGCTGCGAGGCGGTGCTGGCGCTGCTGTGGGAGCTGCCGGATGGGGTGGATTTCCTCTCCGACCCGCTGCCTAGGGAGAAGTGGCGGAAGTACAAGCTCCCCGAGGACGCGCCGCTGCAATTTTACTACGCGGAAATCCGCTCTGTGTGCATTGATTTCCTCCAGGACCGGCGCTTCCCCCTGCCGGAGCGTATTTTGCGTATGGGGCTTGCCCTCCAGGAGCTGGCCGGCGGGGAGCAGGATGTCCCTGGCTGGTTTGCCCGGCAGGCCACCCGTTTCGAGGAGACGGCGGAGACGGGCCTGCTGGAGATGGCGGACCAGGAGCGGATGCTGACGATGTTTCTGTCCAATAATATCCATTTATTGCTCTGCCTAAAAATCTTTGACCCGGAATTCCAGGATGTCGGCCAGGCTGTGCTCCAGGGGATTGGCGTGGAGATTGACCGGAAGGAGCAGACCAGCACGCTCTCCATAGAAGCATACCGCGAGGCCAGGAGCCAGTATGAGGAGCAATTCAAGAACCGGGCGTATTTCATGGAAAACCTGATGGTCTCCCTGTTCTTCTATATGCGGATGCCCACCCTGGCGTCTGGGGAGGACCTGTGGAAGAGCTATGTCAATTTCTGCAATGTATACTCCTTTTTCCGGTTTATGGCGGTGATGAGCTGCCGGAAGGGGGCTGCGGGCGATCAGAAGGAGATGTTCCGTCTGATGGTCTACGTCAGCCGCGCACTGCTCCACAACAGCAAGCAGCAGGCATCCCTCCGGGACGAGTTCTTCAAGAATGACAGCGCCACGCTGGCGCACATGGCCGTGCTGTTGGGCGGCTGAGGCAGCCAGCCGGCAATCTGATTGGGGAGGGCTGGGGAATGCGGCTCTTATTTGAGATGGATGCCGGGGACTATGACCGGAATGGAGTCGCGTTTGTGCGCCACTCTGCCCGCTGTATCCATATAAAAAATGGTTTAGCCGCTATGGTACATAGCATCAAATACGACTATTACAAGTTTCCTGGCGGCGGGATCGAGAAGAGCGAGAGCAACGAGGCCGCTATGATCCGGGAGGCGCGGGAGGAAGCAGGACTGGTTGTCATCCCAGGATCGGTGAAAGAGTATGGCTGCGTCCACCGGGTTGAAAAAAGCAGCCATGATGGCGCGGACTATTTCATCCAGGACAATTATTACTACCTCTGTGATGTGGAAGGAAGGGTACAAGCACAGGACTTGGACGGCTACGAAGCAGAGGAACAATTCACCTTGGAGTATGTGGAGCCCGGCAAGGCGATCTTTGTCAACAGGAATGCAAATCACGGCCCAAAAGATCAGATCATGCTGGAGCGTGAAGCGCGGGTGTTGGAGCTTCTGAAGGAAGAGGGATACTTTCGCTGACAGCCCGATTGAAGGAGGGGGGAGTTTCGTTTCGACGAAGCTCCCCCCTTTGGTAAAGCTTCTCTCAGCTCTAAGGCAAATATTGCGATGGATTGGATGTATTGCACAATAATTCTGCGGATATCTTTTTTTGGCTTATTAAACTTGACGGGATTTGGAGGAGCTGATATACTATAAGCAAGAGCAAAGTACGTTGCTGAAATGATGTGGGAGGTGTTTGCAATGCGTCTACGTCACATGCTGCTGGGAGCCGTTGCTGCCCTGCTGTTAACCTCATGTACCAAGGCTGCCGTCCCCTCCGCAAAGGGTGACGTGCTGTCTTCTATAGAGGAAGTCCCCTCCTTTGAAGCGTATACCCAGCTCCCCCCAGGGGAAAAATTGCGCATGAGGCTGGGGCTTGAGGGGATCCCGGTTGACTCCTGCGATGCCTACTTTACGGAGATGATCCAGGAATTCCTACAGGATGAGGAGCTGACCAGTTTTCGCGGCATCTCCATAGAACAGGATCATCTGACGCTGATTCCGGGAAAAAACAATAAGTCCCTAATCAATTTAGTCTTTCACATCGACTTGGAAATGGACACCACCAAGGTCATCGATAATTGCGAGATTGCAGATGATGTCTCTGACCGGCTCATAGAGCATTTGAACAGGGACACCTTTTACTGGCTCAAGGCGGAGCATTGCACGATTTCAACTTATGATCTGAATGGTTATAAGATCAGGACATCCCAGCGCGGCACATCTACGGTGAATGAAATTCTTTTTGTCGAACAGCCCGAGGCAGAATATGCCGCCCAGAGCGCCGCCTACAGCTTTACCGAAAAGAACCCGGAATTTTCCCTGAACCAGTTCGGGGCGGTGCCGGAAACCAACGAGCTATTTGCGCGGTTTTATGTGAAGGATGACTATTTCGGGTGGGGGGAGAAGGAAAACAAGCAGGCGATGGATGGGCTCGAAGCGGTAAGCAGCGACATTGCAGAGTATTTATTGGAGGATCGTGCTGTCAAGGGCTACATGGAAGAAAGCGGCCTGGACATATTGACACTTTCGTTCCAGAGTGGATTTTTTGATGAGGGTGACTGGATCGTCCAATTTGAACAATAGGCAGCCAGGCCGCGGCCCGCAGCCGGAAAAAGAAAACGGTTGACAACGCCGGTAGGCGGTGCTATAGTAAAAAATATTCAAACAGCGATGATGGAGAAGAATCCGCCAGGCGGCGCACAGAGAGGGGCACATTTGGTGTGAGTGCCCTGCGGTACGCGGCGGATGGTACCACTCCTGAGCGGCCCGGGACGACCGGGACGGGGCCCTCCCGTTACAGGGGGACACAAAGCGACGGCGCGCCGCGCCGTAAGCAGGGTGGAACCGTGGAGTTTACCTTCACCCCTGACAACACATCAGGGGTGAAGTTTTTTTGCCCCTATACGAGAAAAGGAGCGACCAACCATGAGCGAAGAAAACCTGTACACCTTTGAAAATGAGAGCTACCGCAAAACCTATTGGCACACCTGCTCCCACGTCCTGGCCCAGGCCATGAAGCGCCTGCACCCCGAGGTAAAGCTGGCCATCGGCCCGTCCATTGACAACGGCTTCTACTACGACTTTGACACCCCCCAGCCCTTTTCCGAGGACCAGCTGGAGGAGCTGGAAGCGGAGATGCGCAAGATCTGCAAGGAGAAGCTGAAGCTGGAGCGCTTCGAGCTGCCCCGGGCAGAGGCTGTGCAGTATATGGAGGAGAAGGGTGAGCCCTATAAGGTGGAGCTGATTAACGACCTGCCGGAGGACGCGGTCATCAGCTTCTATAAGCAGGGCGAGTTTGTGGATCTGTGCGCCGGCCCCCACGTGGATTCCACCGGCCGTATCAAGGGCAATGCCATCAAGCTGACTGCCTGCAACGCCGCCTACTGGCGGGGTGACTCCAGCCGCCAGACACTCCAGCGCATCTACGGTGTGGCCTTCCCCAAGAAGGATGAGCTGGACGAGTACCTGGCCCGGATTGAAGAGGCCAAGAAGCGGGACCACCGCAAGCTGGGCCGTGAGCTGGGCCTGTTTATGATGGCCGAGGAGGGCCCAGGCTTCCCCTTTTTCCTGCCCAAGGGCATGGTGCTGAAAAATACCCTGCTGGAGTACTGGCGGGCCTGCCACAAGCGCTATGGCTATGTGGAGATCGCCACCCCCATCATCCTCAATGAGGCGCTGTGGCACCGCTCCGGCCACTGGGACCACTACAAGGACAACATGTATACCACGGTCATCGACGGGGAGGACTACGCCGTCAAGCCCATGAACTGCCCCGGCGGGATGCTGGTATACAAGAACGAGCCCCACTCTTACCGTGACCTGCCCATCCGGGCGGCAGAGCTGGGCCTGGTCCATCGCCACGAGATGAGCGGCGCCCTCCACGGCCTGTTCCGGGTGCGCTGCTTCACCCAGGACGATGCCCATATCTTTATGACACCCGACCAGATGAAGGGCGAGATCAAGAATGTGGTGCAGCTCTTTGACGAGATGTACTCCACCTTTGGCCTGACCTATCAGATCGAGCTGTCCACCATGCCCGAGGACCACATGGGCGATGAGGCGGTATGGAAGTTTGCCGAGGATACCCTCCAGGCCGCGATTACCGAGATGGGCAAGGACTTCATCATCAACGCCGGCGACGGTGCGTTTTACGGCCCCAAGCTGGATTTCCACCTGTCCGACTCCCTGGGCCGGACCTGGCAGTGCGGCACCATCCAGCTGGATATGCAGATGCCTGAGCGCTTTGAGCTGGAGTATGTAGGGGAGGACGGCGAGAAGCACCGTCCCATCATGATCCACCGGGCCCTGCTGGGCTCCATTGAGCGGTTCATCGGCGTGATTACCGAGCACTTTGCCGGGGCGTTCCCCGCCTGGCTGCATCCCGTGCAGGTGAAGATACTGCCCGTCACCGACCGGGCGGCGGAGTACGCCGCCCAGGCCGCCCAGTCCCTGGACAGCTATGGCTTCCGGGTAGAGGTGGATGGCCGCAACGAGAAGATCGGCAAGAAGATCCGGGAGGCCCAGCTGGAGAAGATCCCCTATATGCTGGTGGTAGGCGACCGGGACATGGAGGCAGGTACCGTCTCTGTCCGGCACCGGAGCGGGGGCGACCTGGGGGCAATGAAACTGGATGAATTCTCCGCGCTGCTGCGCCAGGAAGTGGACAGCAAGGAGCGGAAGTAAGAGGATATAGAGGAACCGCCGCCAGGAGACGGTTCAGCCCCCCGCGCCAAGAGGCGCGGGGGGCTTTTTTGGTCAAACAGGGCGCTGGGCGGGCCAGCCGCCCGTCCCTGGACCAGTCTGCTGTGCCAGCTTGGCCGAGAAGTCAGGCATAAAGGCCGGGAAGTTTTCGTTCCCATCCACTGGAAAATCCCTTATCCTTAAGATAGGGAGGAGATCTTGTGGTAAATTGGGAAAATTTGCCGGCAAATCTAAAAACCATCAGAGAGTTCAGAGGGCTGTCGCAGGCGGATTTTGCGAAGGAAATCGGCATCGCCAAATCCACTTTGCAGAGGGTAGAAAACGGGGAGATGGTCTCTATACCGACATTGCAGCAGATTGCGGCTAAGCTGAATGTACCGCTTGCTACCCTGTTCATGGCCCCTGAGGACCTGGAAACGGATCTGCTGGCAATCCGTTTCCTTCGTGAGGAGCTGTCACTGATCCAGATGCCCCACGAGAGAAGAGCGGGATTTCTGCGATCTGTGAAGAAGGTTATTGCTATGTTGGAACAGTGCTGGAGGGAAGAGGAATGAACGAATTAGGGAATATGCTGCGGATGCTGGGAGTGACAGCGAATTACAAGTGCTATAGCCAGACGATCTTCGCAACGTCGCTGGCGGCACAGCAGCCGGACAGCCTGCTGCTGGTGACAAAACGGCTGTACCCTGTAGTAGCCCGGGAACATCAGACCACATGGCAGGCTGTGGAGCGGAACATCCGCCTGGCGGCGGACAAGGCGTGGCACTGCAACCCGGGCCTGCTCTCTTCGCTGGCTGGCTATCCGCTGGCAGAGAAGCCCACTGCTGCCCAGTTTATCGCCATTTTGGCTGCGGGGGATACGCAGCCAGTCCGCTGCTGACAGGGTCCGGTCCCCATAGCGTGGGAGCGGACAGGGAGGCCCCGGCAGGACTGCTGTCCTGTCGGGGCCTCCCTGTATACGGCGGGGTATGTAGTTTGCTGGCGGATGCTACCGCCTGCGCCCCCGGTAGCCGCTGCTGTTGCGCCGGCCATGGGAGGAGGCGCGGCTGTAGCGCCGGCGGCGGGCCTTCAGCACGGTGCGCAGCACCAGGATCAGCGCAACCGCCACCAGCGTCCCGCCTGCGGCCAGCCAGACCGCAGGCCGGTGCAGGAACTCCAGCAGATCCCGCCGGAATACCAGCAGCCGGGAGGCAGCCACATCCTCATCTGCCAGCAGGTCCACAGTGGCATACTCCGTGCCGCCGCTGCTGAGGGTGATCGTCCCCAGGACCTGCCCCTTGGTGACAGGGGCCTCCACACTCTCCTGCTCCAGGGTGATGGTGCGGGTGATGTCTACAGAGGGGTTGATGTCGTTGGGCAGGAGGCGCTCGATCTCCTGGGCCGGGTGGACCTTGACAGAGTTCTGCTCCTGGGACAGCTCCACCGGCACCTCCCCTACCAGCTCGTCCGCCTCCAGGATAATCTGCCGGGAGAAGCTGTCGAAGCCCCAGTCGTAGAGCTTGATGGTCTCAGAAAAGCTCTGGGTGAGGATGGTGCCGTCCTCCAGCTTGATCCGCTCCGCCCCCAGCACCACGCTCAGCAGGCTGCGGCCGCTGCGGGAGGCAGAGGCCACCAGGCAGTAGCCTGCGGCGCTGGTGGAGCCGGTCTTGATGCCCTCAGCCCCCCGGTAGAGGTAACCGGTGGTGTGCCAGTTGGTGATGAGGTTGTTGGTGGTGCGCAGCTTGCGCATGTCGGAGAGGTTGGTGGCCGGGACCTCGTAGTAAATGGTGCCCACCAGGGGCATGAAATCCTGGTAGGTGCGCGCCTCCTTGGTGATGAGGTAGAGATCCCAGGCGGTGGTGTAGTGGTCCGAATCCGGCAGGCCGTTGGTGTTGCAGAAATGGGTGTCCTCACAGCCCAGGGACGCGGCCTTGCGGTTCATCTTCTCCACAAAGGCGTCAATCGACCCGGAGACCGCCTCCGCCAGGATGTTGCAGCCCTCGTTGGCAGAGGAGAGCATGATGCAGTAGAGCAGGCTCTCCACCGTCAGCTCCTCCCCGACCTTGATCCCGGCGGTGCTGCCGTCAGGAGGAATGGAGGTGACAGCCAGCTCCGAGGCGGTCAAGACATCCTCCTTGGAGAGGGCCCCCTCCTCGATGGCCTCCAGTACCAGCAGGCAGGTCATAATCTTGGTCAGGCTGGCGGGATAGAGGCGCTCATGGATATTGCGGGCGTAGAGGACCTCCTCCGTATCCGGATCAATGAGCAGCGCGGCCTTGGCCGCCACCTCCCAGTCCCCAACGTCGTCCTTGGCGGCATAGGCGGGGGCGGCGAGGGTGAGCAGGATGACAAGGCTGAAAAAAAAGGAAAGAAAGCGGCGATTTTTCATATCATTCTCCACAAAATTATGGTATACTGGCGGTTGTTGAGGGCGCTTGCCGGATGCCCGGCAGGTTCTGCCCTCTAGTATACCAAAAAAACGGCGGGAGTTCAACCGTGAAAGTGCTTGGAAAATTAACGAAAACAGAGTGGCTGCTTTTGGCGCTGGCGGCGGCATTTTTGCTCACGCTGGCGCTGCTGTACCGCGAGGCGGCGGGCACGGCTGCGGGGGCGGACTACACCATCACCACCCAGCGCCGCAGTGTGCTGCCCGATGTGCCGGCACTGCCGGAGCCCCGGGGCCCGGTGGATCTCAACACAGCGGGCCTGGAGGAGCTCCAGACCCTGGACGGCATCGGGCCGGCCTTGGCAGAACGGATCATCGAATACCGGGAGGCCCACGGACCGTTCCAATCGGTGGAGGGGCTGCTGGAGGTGAAGGGCATCGGCGAGGCCACCCTGGAGAAATTCCGGGAGGACGTGACGGCAGGGGACGGCCAGGCTACAGAGGAGGAGACAGCTGCATGAAAATATTGGTAGTGGACGACGAGAGGCTGCTGGTGAAGGGGATCAAGTTCAACCTGGAGAACGAGGGCTACCAGGTGGAGTGCGCCTTTGACGGCGCGGCCGCCGTGGAGCGGGCCAGGGAGGGGCAGTTTGACCTCATCATCCTGGACCTGATGATGCCGGAGATCGACGGGCTGGAGGCCTGTATGCGCATCCGGGAATTCTCCAATGTACCCATCATCATGCTCACCGCCCGCAGCGAAGATACGGACAAGATCATCGGCTTTGAGTGCGGGGCGGACGACTATATCACCAAGCCCTTCAACATCCTGGAGCTGAAAGCCAGGATCCGTGCCATGCTGCGCCGGGCCTCCGGCGGCGCCCAGGGGAAAAGCCGCATCACGGTGGGGGATCTGACGCTGGACACGGAGCAGCGGGTGGCCATCCGGGATGGGGAGGCTGTGGAGCTGACGGCCAAGGAGTACGACCTCATCGAGCTTTTGATGAAGAACCCCCGGCGGGTGTACAGCCGGGAGAACCTGATGAACGTGGTGTGGGGCTACTCCTATACCGGGGATTACCGGACGGTGGACGTACACATCCGCCGCCTGCGGGAGAAATTGGAGCGGCGTCCGGCGGAGCCGGAGTATATCCTGACCAAGTGGGGAGTTGGCTACTATTTCAAAGGGTAGGATCTCGTTACAACTGAAGATCAGCTCCAGCTATATCGCCATTTTGCTGATCGTCATGGTGCTGATGAACACGTACCCGCTGCTGGTGAGCGAGGACCTGGTGTTCCGGGCGAAGCGGGCGACGCTGCTGAGCAGCGCCTCGGCACTCAACGCCGCCATGTCCGGCCTGGACGAGCTGACGGAGGAGAACGTGGGCCGCGCCCTGGCGGCGGTGGAGACGGAGGGAGTGTCCCGGGCCATTGTCACCGACCCCTTTGGCCGGGTGCTCTACGACACCCGGGAGGCGGGCAACGCCAAGGGCCGGTATGTGTTCTACACCGAGCTGGTCAGCGCCCTCCAGGGCCTGAGCGCAACCTACAGCGTCTATAAGGAGGGCTCCTTCCACTCCAGTGCCGCCCAGCCGGTGCTCTACCGCAACCAGATCATCGGCGGGGTATACGTCTATGAATACGACACCCAGCAGGCGTCCCTGCTGGAGACGCTGCGCAACAACCTGCTGTCCATCTCGGCGGGGGTGGCGGCGCTGGTGCTGACGCTGAGTATGATTTTCAGCCGGCAGTTCACCCAGCGGCTGGGGAGCCTGCAAACCGCCATCCGGGACGTGCGGGAGGGGGCCTACAACCGGCGGGCGATGCTCTCGGGCAGCGACGAGTTCGCCCAGATCGCCGGGGAGTTCAACGACCTGGTGGACCGCCTCCAGAAGACGGAGAGCGCCCGCCGGCAGTTCGTCTCCGACGCGTCCCATGAGCTGAAGACGCCCCTGGCTGCCATCCGCCTGCTCACCGACTCCATCCTGCAAAATGAGACCATGGATGGGGAAACCCTGCGGGAGTTTGTCAGCGACATCGGCCAGGAGGCGGATCGGCTGAGCCGGATTACAGAGGATCTGCTGCGGCTGACGCGGTTGGACAGCGGCATCGTGGAGAAGCCCGCCCGGATCGGGGTAGCCCCGGTGCTGGAGCGGGTGGAGCGGATGCTGCGGCCTGTGGCGGAGGAGAAGGATGTGGCTATCCGCACCGCCTGCGGCGGCGAGATGGTCGTCGCCACAGCGGGGGAGCTGCACCAGATCCTCTACAACCTGGCGGAGAATGCCATCAAATACAACCGCCGGGGCGGCTTTGTCCGCATCCAGGCGGAGCAGGGGGAGGAGACGACGGTGATTACAGTGGAGGACAACGGCATCGGCATCCCGGAGGAGGACCTTTCCCGGGTGTTCGAGCGGTTTTACCGGGTGGACAAGGCCCGTTCCCGCGCTGCCGGGGGCACGGGGCTGGGGCTGAGCATCGTACGCGACACGGTCAGCCGCCGGGGCGGTGCGATCCTGGCGGAGAGCGTCCCCACAGGGGGGACCCGGTTTATTGTCACACTGCCCTGCCTGGAGCGGGAGGAGGCGGCAGTATGAGGCGGGGGGTGGCTGCGGCGGGGCTGGCCCTGCTGGTGCTGGCCGCCTGTGCCGCCCCTGCGTCGCCGGAGGCCCAGGGAGAGGGTACCCCCATCTACTACCTGGCCGCAGAGGAGGATTCCCGGGGCGGGGACCGGATCCGGGCGTGCTATGAGACACTGGGGCTGGGGGAGGATGCCACCGTGCGTGACGAGGCTGCCGCCGTAGTGGGCCGCCTGCTGGAGGGCCCGGCGGACCGGGGGCTGGAGAGCCCGCTGCCAACAGGGGTGGAGCTGCTGTCGCTGGAGGTCCGGGATCGGACAGCCTATGTGGATCTCAGCGGCGGCTTCAACCAGCTGGCGGGGGTGGAGCTGTCCATGGCGGACTACTGCCTGACGTTGTCCCTGACAGCCCTGGATGGGATCGGCGCGGTGCGGATCACTGCCCAGGGCCGGCCCGTGGGCCAGCAGCCCAAGCAGGTGTTCTACGAGCGGGACGTGCTGCTGTCCACCATGGACGATGTGCTGCAAACGGTGGAGGTGACGCTCTATTTCCAGGACAGCGAGGGGACCTTGACCGGTGAGCGGCGGACCCTGACCCTCTACGAGGGGCAGACCCTGGCGGAGAGCCTGATGGCCGCCCTGCTGGAGGGCCCGGAGAGCCGGGATCTGTACCAGACGATCCCAGAGAATTTCGCTGTCAACTATGTCCGCATTGAGAGCGGCGTGTGCTATGTCAGCCTGCCGGCAGCTTCCCTGGCGCTGCTGCCGGAGGGGGAGCAGAACCAGCGGACCATCCTGTGGTCCCTGGCGGAGAGCCTCTATTCCATTACAGCGGTGGAGGAGCTGCGCCTGCTGGCCGATGGGGAGGAGATGGCCTATTTCGGGTTGATCCCGGTGGAGACGGTCGCCTCCCGCCCCAAGGGCTGAAAATAAGAACCTGTATTCACAGGCGGGGGATGCTGGATGGGCGAGGCTTTTCGCCCTGCAAGGCAAAAAGAATACTTGGGTGTATTTCAAGACTTTTTAACGCAGCAGGACGGAAAAATACCTGTCCAGACAGCGGTTAACACCTGTGAAGACAGGTTCTAAAGAGACAATACATCCGGCGGAGGGCCGGAGGATGAGGAGGAAACGATGGATACGAAGGTGAAAAAGAGGGGTGAGCAGAACCCGTCGGACTGCTGGAGCATTGAGGACCTGTTCCCCAGTGTCCAGGCGTGGGAGGCGGCGTTCGAGGCGTGCCAGGCCCTGCCGGGGCAGCTGGCGGCCTGCCAGGGGCGGCTGGGGGAGTCCGCCCAGGCCTTGTACGAGTACCTGGAGCTGAGCGAGCGGGCGGATCGCCAGGCGGCGACGGTGTATGCCTATGCATCCCTCCGCCACGACGAGGATACCGCAGACCCCGCCTATCAGGCCATGAGCGGGCGCTGCTTCCGCTTCCTGGTGGAGCTGGGGAGCGCGGCGGCCTTTGAAGGCCCGGAGCTGGCGGAGATCCCGGAGGGGACGCTGGAGGGGTTCTATGCCCAGCTGCCTGCCCTGGAGAAGTACCGCCGCTACCTGACCAAAGCCCGGCTGGAGCGGGAGCACATCCTCTCGCCGGAGGAGGAGGCCCTGCTGGCTTCTGCCGGGGAGCTGGGCAGCGGGCCCAGCGATATCTTCCGCAGCTTCCTCGACGCGGACATGAAATTCCCCAGCCCGGCGGACAGCCAAGGGCAGGCGCACACGCTGACCAACGGCTCCTACATCGCCCTGATGGAGAGCGAGGACCGGACGCTGCGGGAGAATGCTTTCCGTGCCTTTTATGGCGTCTACGGCAGCAGCCGCAATGCCCTGGCCGCCATGCTCAACGCAGAGATCCGCAAATGCGTCTTTTTTGCCCGGGCCCGGCGCTATGAGAGCACCCTGGCCAGTGCCATGCATCCGGTGGAGGTGCCGGAGGCGGTGTACCACAACCTGCTGGAGACGGTCCGCCGGAACCTGGGCCTGCTCCACCGCTACATGGCCCTGCGGAAAAAGGCGCTGGGCGTGGAGGAGCTGCACATGTACGACCTCTACACCGGCATGGTCCCCGCGTCAGAGGAGGTCATCCCCTTCCAGCGGGCCCAGGAGGAGGTGCTGGAGGCAGCCAAGGTGCTGGGGGAGGATTACCACCGGGTGCTCTCGGAGGGCTTTGCCCAGCGGTGGATGGACCGCTATGAGAACGAGGGCAAGCGCAGCGGGGCCTACTCCCACGGCTGCGCCGTCCACCCCTATGTGCTGCTCAACCACCGGGACAACCTCAACAGTGAATTCACCCTGGCCCACGAGATGGGCCACGCCATGCACTCCTACCTGAGCTGCCAGAACCAGCCGCCGGTCTATGCCGGTTATGTGCTGTTCGTGGCGGAGGTGGCTTCCACCTGCAATGAGGCCCTGCTGATGCAGTACCTGCTGAAGAAGACCACGGACCGGAAGCGCCGCGCGGTGCTCATCAACTATTTCCTGGAGCAGTTCCGCACCACCCTGTATCGCCAGACCATGTTCGCGGAGTTCGAGCTGGCCGTCCACCGGCTTTCGGAGTCCGGCGAGACCCTGACCGCCCAGCGGCTGTGCGAGGTCTACTATGAGCTGAACCAGCGCTACTACGGCCCGGATGTGGTGGTTGACCGGGAGATTGAGATGGAATGGGCCCGCATCCCCCACTTCTACCGCCGTTTCTACGTCTACCAGTACGCCACCGGCTTCTCCGCCGCCATGGCCCTGTCGAAGCGGATCCTGGAGGGGGGCCAGGAGGCGGTGGATGGCTACCTGCGCTTCCTCAGCGGCGGTAGCTCCACAGACCCGGTGTCCCTGCTGAAGATCGCCGGGGTGGATATGAGCACCCCCCAGCCGGTGGAGGACGCGCTGGCGCTCTTCGGCCGGCTGATCGGGGAGATGGAGGAGCTGCTGGCATGATCTGCCGCCTCTGCCCCCGCCAATGCGGGGCCCGGCGCACAGAGACAGCGGGGGAGGGCTTCTGCGCCCTGCCCGCCCTGCCGGTGGCGGCCCGGGCCATGCTCCACCAGTGGGAGGAGCCCTGCATCAGCGGCAGCCGGGGCAGCGGGGCTGTGTTCTTTTCCGGCTGCGTGCTGCGGTGTGTCTTCTGCCAGAACGCGGCCATCAGCCGGGACGGGCTGGGGAAGCCAATCGATGTACCCCGCCTGCGGGATATTTTTGAGGAGCTGATCGGGCAGGGGGCCCATAATATCAACCTGGTCAGCCCCACTCCTTTTGCCCACGCCATCCGGGAGGCGCTGGCGGAGCCTTTGCCGGTGCCGGTGGTGTGGAATACCGGGGGTTATGAGCGGGTGGAGACCCTGCGCAGCCTGGAGGGGCGGGTCCAGGTCTGGCTGCCAGACCTGAAATATGCTGACAACGCCCTGGCCGCCCGCTACAGCGGCGCGGGGGACTATTTCGAGACCGCCGCAGACGCCATCCTTGAGATGTACCGGCAGTCCGGGGACTATGTGCTGGAGGACGGCCTCCTCAAGCGGGGGGTGGTCATCCGCCACCTGCTCCTGCCCGGGGCCCTGGACAACGCCAGGGCGGTGATGGACTGGGTGGCGGATACCTTCCGCCCCGGGCAGGTGCTCTTCTCCCTGATGGCCCAGTACACCCCCCAGCCGGGGGCGGAGGGCCTGCTCGGCCGCCGCGTCACTGGCGCGGAGTACCGCGCGGCGCTGGCCTATCTGGAGAACCTGGGCATTGCTGACGGCTACTGCCAGGACGCCGCGTCGGCCATGGCGGAGTACACGCCGCTGTTTGACCTGCGGGGGATTTAGAATAGTTTCCTTCCTCCGGGGAAAACTGGTGATAGCTTGTATAATAAGGAGATGTCACTATGTTCAAGCACGAAAAGCAGCTCTTCCATCCTGTGGGTGTGGAGCGCCCGAACCCCCAGTACGCAGCCCTGCTCCAGGAGCAGCTCGGCGGTGGTAATGGGGAGCTGAAGGCCGCCATGCAGTATATGTCCCAGAGCTTCCGGATCAAGGATCAGAGGATCAAGGATTTGTTTATGGACATCGCAGCGGAGGAGTTGGGCCATATGGAGATGGTGGCCCAGACCATCAGCCTGCTCAACGGGCACGATGTGGACGCGGGCAGGGTGGAGGCAGGGGAGATCCAGACCCACGTCCAGCTGGGGCTGAACCCGGGCCTTATCAACGCCTCCGGCTACTCCTGGACGGCGGACTATGTCACCGTCACAGGGGATCTCTGCGCGGATATTTTGAGCAATATTGCCTCTGAGCAGCGGGCCAAGGTGGTCTATGAGTACCTGTACCGTCAGATTGAGGACAAGCAGGTGCGGGAGACCATCGACTTCCTGCTCAACCGGGAGGAGGCCCACAACCAGATGTTCCGGGATGCCTTCAACGAGGTGCAGGACAGCGGGTCCAACCGGGATTTTGGCACGACAAAGGCGGCGAAGATGTATTTCTCCCTGTCCAATCCGGGGCCAAACACCTTTGCCGGGAACGAGGTCAAGGAGCCAGCCTTCGCACGATAACGCCAGGAACCCTGCGCCGCAGTCCGGCGCAGGGCTCCTGCAAGATGCCGGGGGAAGCGGGCCAGGCCCTAGGGCATGTTTGAAAAATGTCAAAACGCCCAAATGGCGGATCTTTTTCCGCTGGACAGCGTTAAAAAATCCTGAAATACACAAAGTATTCCCGCGATTTTTTGCCTTGTCCATCGAAAAATCTCTCGCTTTTGGTCATTCCGCCCTTGATCAAACAGGCCCTGATGGAATATGTAAAAATATAGAAGAAATTTTATGGAAAAAAGAGAAATTTCTATTGACAATCTTTGCGCCTTACGGTATACTTAGAAAGCTTACGCGGGCCCTGTCACGCTGTGATGGCCGCGAGGTACTGCGATGATGCGGGAGATTGCGGTGAAAGCCGGTAACTTCCGCGGAGTATGTCCGATAATCGGGCGGCTGAGAAGGTCTTTTCCGCAGCGTAGATCGCTGCGCCATGGACAAGTACCGGCCTTTTTGCGCCGGTATTTTCTATGAGTTGGAATGATACGCATGGATATGTGGGAAGAACTTTTCTCGCCGTACAGAGTAAGGGACGACTTGACGCTACTTTGTACAACATTATGGAGGAACTAGCAATGGCAAAAGAAACGATCCGCATCCGCCTGAAGGCTTACGACCACCAGGTCATCGACCAGTCCGCTTATAAGATCGTCGAGACCGCCAAGCGCACCGGCGCTTCCGTCTCCGGCCCCATCCCCCTGCCCACCAAGAAGGAGGTTGTCACCATCCTCCGCGCCGTCCATAAGTATAAGGACAGCCGTGAGCAGTTTGAGCGCCGCACCCACAAGCGCCTGATCGACATCAGCAATTCCAGCCCCAAGACC
Organism: uncultured Oscillospiraceae bacterium; assembly: GCA_910583885.1. GTDB lineage: Bacteria > Bacillota > Clostridia > Oscillospirales > Oscillospiraceae > Pelethomonas. The sequence goes on from CAJUAC010000006.1 coordinate 44,805, forward strand.
GTGGAGGCCCTGATGAGCCTGGAGCTGCCTGCGGGTGTGGAGATCGAGATCAAGTTGTAAGGGACGGAAGCCTCGCCTGGCATACCCAAAGCGGTGTTTGAAGGTTCTTTTTGATTCTTTTTCTTCCAAGAAAAAGAATGGATACCGTTGCAGATGTATGCCGCATCAATTTGTTACCCATCAGCCCGCCGGCTTGCGTGAGGCGGGCGGGGTCATGTCGCCGCGGCGCGGGAGCCCAATGCCCGCTGAGCCGCGCCGACCAATAACCTTTTATATGAAGGAGAACTACCAATGGAGAAAGCGATTATCGGAAAGAAAGTCGGCATGAGCCAGATTTTCGACACCGACGGCAAGGTGATCCCGGTCACTGTCATTGAGGCCGGCCCCTGCGTCGTGGTGCAGAAGAAGACTGTCGAGAAGGACGGCTACGAGGCGGTTCAGCTGGGCTATGAGGATGTGCCCGAGCGCAAGCTGACCAAGCCTGAGAAGGGCCATCTGGACAAAGCCGGCGTCTCCCCCAAGAAGCACCTGAAGGAGTTCAAGCTGGCGAAGGGCGCTGAGATGAACGTAGGCGATATCGTGAAGGCCGACACCTTCGCTGCCGGCGACCACGTGGATGTCACCGGCATCAGCAAGGGCCACGGCTACGCCGGCGTTGTCAAGCGCCACGGCGCCCACACCCTCAAGGCCACCCACGGCACCGGCCCTGTGGCCCGCCACGCCGGTTCCATGGGCTCCGGCACCGACCCCAGCCGCATTTTCAAGGGCAAGATCGGCGCCGGCCACATGGGTGTGGACCAGGTGACTGTGATGAACCTGGATGTGGTGAAGGTCGACCCTGAGCTGAATATGATCGTTGTGCGCGGCGCGATCCCCGGCCCCAAGGGCGGCCTGGTGACGATCCGCTCCACCGCCAAGACCATTGTTGTCAAGAAGGGCGACGCCGGTATCAGCGCCAACCCGCAGAAGGCTTCCGCGCGTGTCAACCCGCAGAAGGCCTCCGCAAGACGTTAAGGGAAAGGAGCGTGCTGAGAAATGACGAAAGTTTTGAATATGGCCGGCAGCCAGGTCGGCGAGGTGGAGCTCAACCCCGCCATCTTTGGCATCGAGCCCAATATGCATGTTGTGCATGAAGTGGTCAAAAACCACCTGGCCAACTGCCGGCAGGGCACCCAGAGTGCCCTCACCCGCGCCGAGGTTTCCGGCGGCGGCAAGAAGCCCTGGCGTCAGAAGGGGACCGGCCACGCCCGGCAGGGCAGCACCCGCGCCCCCCAGTGGACCCACGGCGGCATCGTGTTCGCCCCCAAGCCCCGCAGCTACAGCTACGTGCTCAACAAGAAGGTAAAGCGCCTGGCGCTCAAGAGCGTCCTGTCCGCCAAGGCGGCCGGGGAGAATGTCATCGTGGTGGATTCCATCACCATGGACACCATCAAGACCAAGGCCTTCAAGGGCTTCCTGGACGCCGTGAAGTGCGACGGCAAGGCCGTTGTCATCACCCCCGAGGTCAATACCAATGTGGTCAAGAGCGCACGCAACATCCCCGGCGTGCTGACCACCACCGCGCGGATGCTGAGCGTATATGACCTGGTGAACGCCAAGTACCTGGTCATCGACCAGGCTGCGCTCGCCACTATCGAGGAGGTGTACGCATAATGACCGCTTATGATGTCATCATTCGCCCCATCATCACCGAGCGCTCCATGTCCGGCGCCGCTGATAAGAAATACGTGTTCGAGGTCGCCACGTCCGCCGGCAAGATCGAGGTCAAGAAGGCTGTGGAGGAGATCTTCGGCGTCAAGGTCGCCAAGGTCAACACCATGAACGTCCCCGGCAAGGCCAAGCGCATGGGCGCTGGCCGTCCCGGCCGCACCAAGGACTGGAAAAAGGCCATCGTGCAGCTGACCGAGGATTCCAAGACCATCGAGCTCTTCGAGGGTATGGTGTAAGGAGGAAGTGAACCATGTCTATTAAAACATTCAAGCCGACCACCCCGTCCCGCCGGCACATGACGGTCTCCGGCTTCGACGGCGTGGACAAGAAGGCCAAGCCCGAGCCCAGCCTTACCGAGGTCCTCAAGAAGAAGGCCGGCCGCAACAGCTACGGCCGCATCACCGTCCGCCACCGCGGCGGCGGCAATAAGCGCAAGTACCGCATTATCGACTTCAAGCGGGACAAGGAGGATATGTCCGCCACCGTCCTGCGCCTGGAGTACGACCCCAACCGCAGCGCCAACATCGCCCTGGTGGAGTACGAGGATGGCGAGCGCCGCTATATCCTGGCCCCTGTGGGCTTGGCTGCCGGTGACAAGGTGGTCTCCTCCGCCCAGGCTGATATCAAGCCCGGCAACGCCCTGCCCCTGGAGAAGATCCCTGTTGGTACGGTGATCCACAACATCGAGCTCCACCCCGGCAAGGGCGGCCAGCTGGTCCGTTCCGCCGGTGTCTCCGCCCAGCTGATGGCCAAGGAGGGCACTGACGCCCAGATCCGTATGCCCTCCGGCGAGGTGCGCATCGTGCGCCTGAACTGCAAGGCCACCATCGGCCAGGTGGGCAATATTGACCACGAGAACATCCAGATCGGCAAGGCCGGCCGCAAGCGCAACATGGGCTGGCGCCCCACCGTGCGCGGCTCCGTCATGAACCCCTGCGACCACCCCCACGGCGGCGGCGAGGGCAAGAGCCCTGTGGGCCGTCCCGGCCCTGTGACCCCCTGGGGCAAGCCCGCCCTGGGCTACAAAACCCGCAAGGCGAAGAACCCCACTGACAAGTTCATCGTCAAGCGCAGAAACGTGAAGTAAGGAGGCAGGAGATATGAGCAGATCAGTCAAAAAAGGCCCGTATGTTGCCCCGGAGCTTCTCAAGCGGGTCGAGGAAATGAACAACTCCGGCAAGAAGGCGGTCTTGAAGACCTGGAGCCGCAGCTCCACCATTTTCCCCGCCTTTGTCGGCCACACCATCGCCGTCCACGACGGCCGCAAGCATGTGCCCGTCTACATCCAGGAGGATATGGTCGGCCACAAGCTGGGCGAATTCGCCCCCACCCGTACCTTCCGCGGCCACGCCAAGGGCAAATAATGAAGGAGGATGCAGAATAAAATGGAAGCAAAAGCCTATTTGAAATATCTCCGCATCGCTCCCCGCAAGGTGCAGATCGTCGCCGATCTGATCCGCGGCAAGGATGTGAACACCGCTATGGCCATCCTCATGCAGACCCCCAAGGCTGCCTCTGAGCCCATGATCAAGCTCCTCAAGAGCGCCGTGGCCAACGCGGAAAACAACTACAACATGGATGTCGAGAGCCTCTACGTGTCCCAGGTCTTCGCCGCCCCCGGCCCCATCCTCAAGAGAGTGATGCCCCGGGCCCAGGGCCGCGCCTACCGGATCAACAAGAGGACGTCTCACGTGACCCTGGCGGTCGCGGAGAAGGCATAAGGGAGGAGACAGTTTATGGGACAGAAAGTTAATCCCCACGGGATGCGCGTGGGCGTCATCAAGGACTGGGATTCCCGTTGGTATGCCAGCAGCGAGAAGGTGGGCGATCTGCTTGTCGAGGACAAGAAGATCCGCGACTACCTGAAGAAGAAGCTGTTTTTGGCCCAGGTCCCCAAGATCGAGATCGAGCGCAGCAATGGCGGCGTGACCATCTTCCTGCACTGCGCACGCCCCGGCATGGTCATCGGCAAGGAGGGCAAGGACATTGAGGCCACCCGCCAGGAGGTCTCCAAGCTCATCGGCAAGAACGTCAAGCTCAACATCGTTGAGGTCCGTTCCCCCGACATGAACGCCCAGCTGGTGGCGGAGAACATTGCCCAGCAGCTGGAGAAGCGGATCTCCCACCGCCGCGCCATGAAGAACGCCATGGGCCGCGCCATGCGCGCCGGCGCCAAGGGCATCAAGTGCTGCTGCTCCGGCCGCCTGGGCGGCCGCGAGATCGCCGGCGTGGAGCATTACCACGAGGGCACCATCCCCCTGCAGACCATCCGTGCCGACATCGAGTACGGCTTCGCGGAGGCTGCTACCACCTTTGGCCGCATCGGCGTGAAGGTGTGGATCTACAAGGGCGAGGTCCTCAGCCAGACCCTGCGCACCACCCCCCGCACCATGGATACCTCCAAGCCCTACGAGGAGCGCCGTGAGCGCCGCCCCCGCCGGGACGGCGACCGCCGCGGAGGCTTTAACCGTGACAACCGCGGTGGTTTCAACCGCAGCAACGACAGCCGCGGCCCCCGCCGTGACGGCCAGGGGGGCTTCAACCGCGGTCCCCGCCCTGAGAAGAAAGAAGGAGGCGCTCAGTAATGCTTCTGCCTAAGAGAGTCAAATACCGCAGAGTCCATCGCGGCCGCCTCACCGGCAAGGCCATGAGGGGCAACACCATCACCTACGGTGATTTCGGCCTGGTGGCCACCGAGCCCGCGTGGATCACCAGCAACCAGATCGAGGCCGCCCGTATCGCCATGACCCGCTACACCAAGCGCGGCGGCCAGGTGTGGATCAAGATCTTCCCCGACAAGCCCATCACCGAAAAGCCCGCTGAGACCCGCATGGGCTCCGGTAAGGGTTCCCCCGAGTACTGGGTGGCCGTGGTCAAGCCCGGCCGCGTGATGTTCGAGATCGCCGGCGTGCCCGAGGAGACCGCCCGCGAGGCCCTGCGCCTGGCCAGCCACAAGCTGCCTATCAAGACAAAGATTGTCAAGCGCGAGGAGCCGGAAGCACAGGAAGTAGGTGAATAAGATGAAGGCAAGTGAAATCCGTAAGATGAGCGAGGCTGAGCTGAGCGAGAAGCTGGTGAGCCTGAAGAAAGACCTCTTCTTCCTGCGTATGCAGCACGCCACCAATCAGCTGGATAACCCCATCAAGATCGCTGAGGTCAAGCGTGACATTGCCCGAGTCAAGACCATTATTCGCGAGCAGCAGACCGCTGCCGCCAAGTAAGAGAAGGAGGTAAATTGAAATGAGTGAAGCGAGAATTTCCTCCCGTAAGACTAGGGTCGGCAAGGTTGTGTCCGACAAGATGGACAAGACCGTCGTCGTAGCGATCGAGGACCGTGTGGCCCATCCTCTGTACAAGAAGATTGTCGGCCGCACCTATAAGCTCAAGGCCCATGACGAGCAGAACACCTGCGGCGTGGGCGACAAGGTCAAGGTCATGGAGACCCGCCCCCTCAGCAAGGACAAGAGATGGCGCGTGGTCGAGATCATTGAGAAGGCGAAGTAAGGGGGTGCCGTTATGATTCAACAGGAAAGTTTTCTGAAGGTCGCTGACAATACCGGCGCCAAGGAGATCAAGTGCATCCGTGTCCTGGGCGGATCAAAGCGCAAGTACGGCAACATCGGCGATGTCATTGTCGCCAGCGTGCGCAAGTCCACCCCCGGCGGCACGGTGAAGAAGGGCGAGGTCGTCAAGGCCGTCATCGTGCGCTCTGCCAAGGGCGTGCGCCGGGCAGATGGGACCTATGTCCGTTTTGACGATAACGCCGCTGTCCTCATCAAGGACGACCGGAACCCCAGAGGTACCCGTATCTTTGGGCCCGTTGCCCGTGAGCTGCGTGACAAGGATTACATGAAGATCCTCTCACTGGCTCCCGAGGTCGTGTAAGGAGGAGCAGAGAGAAAAATGGCTATGAATGTGAAGAAGGGCGACACTGTCGTCGTCCTGTCCGGCAAGGACAAGGGCAAGAAGGGCAAGGTGCAGAGCACAATGCCCTCCGAGGCCAAGGTGGTGGTAGAGGGTGTGAACCTGGTCACCTGCCACACCAAGCCCCGCCGCCAGGGGGAAGAGGGCGGCATTGTGCGCCGTGAGGCCGCGCTGTACGCCAGCAAGGTGCAGGTTGTCTGCCCCAAGTGCAGCAAGCCCACCCGTGTGGCCCACAAGGTTGAGGGCGGCAAGAAGACGCGTGTGTGCAAGCACTGCGGCGCCGAGCTTTAAAGAAAGGGGTAGGAAGGAATTATGCCGAATCTCAAGACAAAGTACACCGAAGAGGCCGCTCCTGCTCTGATGAAGAAGTTCGAGTACAAGAGCGTCATGCAGATCCCCAAGATCGACAAGGTCGTGGTCAACGTCGGCTGCGGCGAGGCCCGGGACAACGCCAAGGTCCTGGAGGCTGTGGTGCGGGATCTGACCGCCATCACCGGCCAGAAGGCGATTATTACCATTGCGAAGAAGAGCGTGGCCAACTTCAAGGTCCGCGAGGGGATGCCCGTGGGCGCAAAGGTGACGCTGCGCGCAGACAAGATGTGGGAGTTTTTGGATCGCCTGTTCAATGTGGCCCTGCCCCGCGTGCGCGACTTCCACGGCATCAACCCCAATTCCTTTGATGGCCGCGGCAACTACGCCCTGGGCATCAAGGAGCAGCTGATCTTCCCTGAGATCGAGTACGACAAGATCGACAAGATCCGCGGCATGGATATCATCATCTGCACAACCGCCAAGACCGACGAGGAAGCCAAGGCTCTGCTGGAGCTTGTGGGCGCCCCCTTCGAGCGCTGATAGGGAGGGTTAAAAAATGGCAAAAAAGTCTATGATTCTAAAGCAGCAGGCTGAGCCCAAGTTCTCCAGCCGCAAGTACAACCGCTGCAAGATCTGCGGCCGCCCCCACGCCTATCTGCGCAACTACGGCGTGTGCCGTATCTGCTTCAGGGAGCTGGCCTACAAGGGCGAGATCCCCGGCGTGCGCAAGGCATCCTGGTAAGGACGCAGCAGCCATTCTTTTCTTTGTGAACAAAGAAAAGAATCAAAAGAAAAGCTTTCCCCAGCGAAATTCCGCTCCGCTTCTGGTCTGCTGCCAAGAAGCATCTGGGAAAAGCCCTGTTTCAAGTTCTTTTTGATACTTTTTCTTTCAAGAAAAAGTATGTTTACCCAGTAAGTACCAATCAAGGATGGCGAAAGGTCGCCGCGAATTACGCGGGGCAGGACCTAGGGCCCCGCTCCAAATTCGTGGCGATACCTCGCTGCCTGAACAGCCTCTGGCTGTAACTTCAAATGAGGAGGAACTATAGACCATGCATATCACAGATCCCATTGCGGATATGCTCACCCGCATCCGCAACGCGAACAGCGCCAAGCATGAGACCGTCGACGTCCCCGCTTCCAACATGAAAAAGAGCATCGCTCAGATCCTGCTGGACGAGGGCTATATCAAGAGCTTCCAGCTCATCGACGACGGCACCCAGGGCGTCATCCGCATCACCCTGAAGTACAACGCCGGCAAGGAGAAGGTCATCACCGGCCTGCGCCGCGTCAGCAAGCCCGGCCTGCGCGTTTACGCCGGCGCAGACGAGCTGCCCCGGGTCCTGCGCGGCCTGGGTATCGCCATTATTTCCACGTCCAAGGGCGTCATGACCGATAAGGCCGCTCGTGCGGCCCACGTCGGCGGTGAAGTCCTGGCATTTGTCTGGTAAGGAGGGTATTTGACATGAGTAGAATTGGCAGAATGCCCATTACCGTCCCCGCCGGTGTGGAAGTCACCGTCGCGGAGGGGAACCTGGTAACGGTCAAGGGCCCCAAGGGTACCCTGACCAAGCAGCTCCATCCCGCTATGGTGATCGAGCAGAACGGCGCCGAGATCGCCGTCAAGCGCCCCTCTGACGCCAAGGAGCACCGTGCCCTCCACGGCCTCACCCGTACCCTGCTGCACAACATGGTGGTGGGCGTGCATGAGACCTACAAGAAGGAGCTGGAGATCAACGGCGTAGGCTACCGCGCTTCCAAGGAGGGCAAGAACCTGGTAATGAACCTGGGGTATTCCCATCCTGTCACCGTCTCCGAGGTGGAGGGGATCACCATTGAGGTCCCCACGCCCAACAAGATCGTCATTGTCGGCTGCGATAAGCAGCAGGTCGGCCAGTTCGCCGCCGAGGTCCGCGAGAAACGTCCTCCTGAGCCGTATAAGGGCAAGGGCATCAAGTATGTGGACGAGGTCATCCGCCGCAAGGTTGGTAAGACCGGTGCGAAGAAGTAAGGAGGCGTGCTGAAAAATGATTAAGAAACCCAACACCAACGCTCAGCGGCTTAAGAGGCATAAGCGCGTGCGCGCCAAGATTTCCGGCACCGCAGAGCGTCCCCGTCTGAACGTGTTCCGCAGCGAGAAGAACATCTACGCCCAGGTGATCGACGACGTCAACGGCGTCACCCTGTGCTCCGCTTCCTCCCTGAAGCTCGAGGGCAACGGCGGCAACAAGGCCGCCGCCCGCGAGGTCGGCAAGGCCGTAGCCAAGGCCGCCCTGGCCAAGGGCATTGAGGTGGTCGTATTCGACCGTGGCGGCTACCTGTACCACGGCCGTGTAGCCGAGCTGGCCGAGGGCGCCCGCGAAGCAGGCCTGAAATTCTAAGGGAGGAGAGAGAAAATGGCTGGTAGATTTGAAAAACCCCAGAGTGAGTATATCGAGAAGGTCGTCCACCTCAACCGCGTCAGCAAGACTGTCAAGGGCGGTCGTGTAATGAAGTTCTCCGCCCTGATGGTAGTCGGCGACGGCAAGGGCAAAGTGGGCTTCGGCCTGGGCAAGGCCGCAGAAGTCCCCGAGGCCATCCGTAAGGGCCTGGAGGACGCCAAGAAGAACATGGTGCGCATCACTGTGGCTGGCACCACCATCCCCCACGAGGTGATCGGTGAGTTCGGCGCGGGCCGCGTGATGCTCAAGCCCGCCGCAGAAGGTACCGGTATCATCGCCGGCGGCCCCGTCCGTGCTGTCATGGAGGCAGCCGGGATCCGGGACATCCGTGCAAAGTGCCTGCGCTCGAATAACCCCCAGAACGTGGTCGCCGCGACCTTCGAGGGCCTCAAGAGCCTGCGTGGTCCTGCGGAGGTGGCCCGGATCCGCGGCAAGAGCGTGGAAGAGATCGTTGGTTAAGGAGGGGTCGTGACATGGCAAATCTGAACATCAAGCTCGTCAAGAGCCTCAACGGCAGATTGGAAAAGCACATTGCCACTGCCAACTCCCTGGGGCTGCGGAAGATCGGTGACGCCACCGTGCAGCCCGACAATGCACAGACGCGGGGCAAGATCGCCAAGATCGGCTATCTGCTCAGCGTCCAAGAGACGAAGTAAGGAGGTACCGGATCAATGAATCTGCATGAACTGTCTCCCGCCGCCGGCTCCACCCATGTTGGGAAGCGCAAGGGCCGTGGCGCCGGTACGGGCAACGGCAAGACCGCCGGGCGCGGCCACAAGGGCCAGAAGGCCCGCAGCGGCGGCGGCGTGCGCGTCGGGTTCGAAGGCGGCCAGATGCCTCTGGCCCGCCGGGTGCCCAAGCGCGGCTTCAACAACATCTTCGCCAAGCCTCTGGAGATCATCAACCTCAGCGCCCTGAACGCTTTCGCCGACGGCGACACTGTCACTGCCGAGGCCCTTCTGGAGCGCGGCCTCCTCAGCAAGTGCCCCTATGGCTACAAGGTCTTGGGCAACGGAAAGATTACAAAGAAAGTCACAGTACAGGCTTCCGCATTTTCCAAGTCCGCCCAGGAGGCAATCGAGGCGGCGGGTGGAAAGGCGGAGGTGAAGTAATATGATCCAAACCATTCGCAAGGCCTGGCGTATCCCTGAGCTTCGCAAGAAGATCCTCTTTACGCTGCTGATCCTGGTCATTTACCGCATCGGCAGCGCCATCCCGGTCCCCTATGTGGACACCAACACCCTCAAGGCCTATCTCGATGGGATGAGCACCACCATCCTGGGCCTGTACGACGTGATGAGCGGCGGCGCCTTCGCCCAGGCGACAGTCTTTGCCCTGGGTATCCAGCCCTATATCAACAGCTCCATTATTATCCAGCTGCTGACCGTAGCCATCCCCGCCCTGGAGCGCCTCCAGCGGGAAGGCGGCGAGGAGGGCAAGAAGAAGCTCCAGTCCATCACCCGCTATGCCACAGTGGGCATCGCCCTGCTCCAGGCACTTGGCTACTACTTCATCATGAAGCAGGCCAACATCCTCACCCAGGACAACATCTGGGTAGCCCTGGTGATCATGGTCTCCTGGGTGGCCGGCTCCAGCTTCCTGATGTGGCTGGGTGAGCAGTGCAACGAGTTCGGTGTGGGTAACGGCATCTCCATGATCCTGTTCGCCGGCATCATCTCCCGCGTGCCCAGCATGGTATCCTCCCTCTACAGGGCGGTCATCTCCGGCACCATGCACTGGGCCTGGACGATCCTGATCGTGGTAGGCGTGCTGCTGCTGGTGGTACTGATCGTGTTCGTCAACGACGCCGAGCGCCGTATCCCCGTGCAGTATGCCAAGCGCCAGGTGGGCCGCAAGATGTACGGCGGCCAGAGCAGCAACCTGCCCATGAAGGTGAATATGTCCGGCGTCCTGCCTGTCATCTTCGCCCAGTCGATCGCCTCCATCCCGGCTACGATTGGCGCATTCCTGCCCAGCCAGCCTACAGAGGGGAGCTTTGGCTATGCGCTGCTCAATGCGATTGACACCAAGTCATTCCTGTACCTGGTGATCTATTTCGTACTGATTATCGGCTTTAGCTACTTCTACGCCAGCATCCAGTTCAACCCGGTGGAGATCTCCAACAACCTCAAGCGCAACGGCGGCTTTATCCCTGGCTTCCGTCCGGGCAAGCCCACCAGTGATTTCATTGCCCGGGTCCTGAACAAGATCACCCTCTTTGGCGCCATCTACCTGGGCGTTGTGGCTATTGTGCCCCTGCTGGCTGATAAGTTCATGGCCATGAGCATCGGCATTGGCGGTACCAGCGTGATCATTGTGGTCGGCGTGGCCCTGGAGACTGTCCAGGCCCTGGAGAACCAGATGCTGATGCGCCAGTACAAGGGCTTCCTGGAATAAGGAGAAATAGAGCTATGAAGCTGATTCTGTTAGGCGCTCCCGGAGCCGGGAAGGGTACCCAGGCAGAGATCCTGTGCAAGAAGCTGGGGATCCCCACCATCTCCACCGGCAATATCCTGCGCGCCGCGATCAAGGATGGCACCCCCACCGGGCTGAAGGCGAAGAGCTATATTGACGCCGGCGCCCTGGTGCCCGACGAGGTTATCATCGGCATCATCAATGAGCGGCTGGCCCAGGCGGACTGCCAGAACGGGTATATCCTGGATGGCGTCCCCCGGACCATCGCCCAGGCCGAGGCCCTGGAGCGGGCCGGCATCGCCTTTGACGCAGTGGTCTCCATTGAGATCAGCGAGGAGGAGATCCTCCGCCGCATGAGCGGCCGCCGTGTCTGCGAGGCCTGCGGCTCCAGCTACAACGTGGAGGCTGTCCCCCCCCGGGTGGAGGGCATCTGCGATAACTGCGGCGGCAAGCTGATCCAGCGGAAGGATGATACCCCTGAGACGGTCCGTGAGCGTCTCAAGGTCTATCATAATGAGACAGAGCCACTGGTGGACTTCTACGCCGCCAGGGGCCTGCTCAAGCCGGTACAGGTGGCGGACAGCAAGGAAGCCACCAGCCGGAAAATCCTGGACGTTTTGGGGATTGGGAAATGATTACCCTCAAATCGAGCCACGAAATCCAATTGATGCGCCAGGCGGGGAAAATTACCGCGGCGGCTCGCGCCTTGGCGGGAGCTATGGTAGCCCCTGGCGTAACGACCCGTGAAATTGACAGAGCAGTACACCGGTTTATCAAGTCGCATGGCGCCGAGCCCTCCTTCCTGGGCTTCAACGGATTCCCGGCCAGCGTGTGCATCTCGGTGAACGATGAGATCATCCACGGCATCCCGGGGCACCGGGTGCTCAAGGAGGGCGACATTGTGAGCATTGATGTGGGCGCGTTCAAGGACGGCTACCACGGCGACTGCGCGGCCACCTATCCATGCGGCCAGATCTCTGAGGAGGCCCGCCGGCTGATTGAGGTGACCAGGCAGAGCTTCTTCGAGGGTCTTAAGTTCGCCCGTGAGGGCTACCGTCTGCCGGACCTGTCCGGGGCGATCCAGCGGTATGTGGAGGCTAACGGCTTCTCCGTTGTCCGGGAATATGTGGGCCACGGCATCGGCAGAAAGATGCACGAGTCCCCAGAGGTCCCCAACTACCTGGAGCCCAAGGCCGGCCGCCCCCGCTTTCTGCGGGGGATGACCATCGCTGTGGAGCCCATGGTCAATGCAGGCAGGGCCGGCGTCATGGTGATGCCGGACGGCTGGACAGTGAAGACCGCGGACGGACGCCTGTCCGCGCATTACGAAAACTCCATTCTGATTACGGATGGGGAGCCGGAGCTTCTGACAGACCCGGAGGCGAAAGCGGAGTAATTGGTTATGGATATTGCGCGATCAGACATTGTGAAATCGACTGCTGGCAGGGACAAGGGGAAGCTCTTCTTCGTCCTGGAGGCGGGGGAGGACTTCCTCCTGCTGGCAGACGGCAAGGCCCGGAAGCTGGAAAGCCCCAAGCGGAAAAAGCGCAAGCACGCTGTGCTTGCGGCCCGCTATGAGTGCCGGGCAGCCGAAAAGATCAGGAGCGGAGAGAAAGTCACCAACAGTGAGCTCCGCAGGACCCTCGCCCAGTTTGGCGGGGATGGTAATCCAGACCAGGAGGGATGAGCACTTGGCAAAATCCGATATGATCGAGGTTGAGGGCGTCGTTGTGGAGGCGCTGCCCAACACTAAATTCCAAGTAGACATTGGAAACGGGCATACCATTCTGGCCCATATTTCCGGAAAACTAAGGATGAATTTCATCAGAATTCTGCCTGGTGACAAAGTCACGGTGGAGATGTCCCCCTATGACCTGACCCGTGGCCGGATTACCTGGCGTACTAAGTAGGAGGTTATACGACATGAAAGTTAGACCGTCCGTGAAGCCCATGTGCGAAAAGTGCAAGATCATTCGCCGCAAGGGCCGCCTGATGGTGATCTGCGAGAACCCCAAGCATAAGCAGAGACAGGGCTAAGTGAATTTGGAGGTGCAAAGCTAATGGCAAGAATTGCCGGTATTGACCTGCCCAAGGATAAACGGATCGAGATCGGGCTCACCTATATCTACGGGATTGGCAGGAAGAGCGCCAAGGATATCCTGGCGCAGACAGGGATCAACCCCGACACCCGCGTGAAGGACCTGACTGAGGCGGAGGAGAGCAAGCTCCGCGAGGCCATCGACCACGGCTACACCGTGGAGGGCGACCTGCGCCGCTCCGTGGCCCTGGACATCAAGCGCCTGAGCGAGATCGGCTGCTACCGCGGCATCCGCCATCGCCGCGGCCTGCCCGTGCGCGGCCAGCGCAGCAAGACCAACGCCCGCACCCGCAAGGGTCCCAAGAAGACCATCGCCAACAAGAAGAAGTAAGGAGGGAGAATACAAATGGCTGCACCTAAGACTGGCAAGCGGGTCATCCGCCGCCGCCGTGAAAAGAAGAACATCGAAAAGGGCCAGGTCCATATCCGTTCTTCCTTCAACAATACCATGGTCACTGTCACCGACACCCAGGGCAACGCGATCTCCTGGGCCTCCTCCGGTGGACAGGGATTCCGCGGCAGCAAGAAGTCCACACCCTTCGCCGCACAGACCGCCGCTGAGGTGGCTGCCCGCGCTGCGATGGAGCACGGCCTGAAGACCGTAGAGGTCTTTGTCAAGGGGCCCGGCCAGGGCCGCGAGGCCGCCATCCGCGCCCTGCAGGCCGTGGGCCTGGAGGTGACGATGATTAAGGATGTCACCCCCATCCCCCACAATGGCTGCCGCCCCCCCAAGCGCCGCCGCGTCTAATTCGGAAGAAGGAGGAAATATTTCATTATGGCTAAGAATATGCAGCCTGTAGCAAAGCGCTGCAAGGCTCTGGGCATCTCCCCCGCCGCCATGGGTTACGCCAAGAAGACCACCGAGCGCAACTCCGGCAACCAGATGCGCAAGAAGAAGAGCGAGTACGCCCTCCAGCTCCAGGAGAAGCAGAAGGTCAAGTTTGTCTATGGCATCATGGAGAAGCAGTTCCGTATGTACTACGAGAAGGCTGCCAGGACCCAGGGCAAGACCGGCGAGGAGCTGCTGGTGCTCATCGAGCGCCGTCTGGACAACGTGGTCTACCGCCTGGGCTTCGCCGCTACCCGCCGCCAGGCCCGGCAGCTGGTGAGCCACGCCCACTTTACTGTCAACGGAAAGAAAGTCAACATCCCCTCCTACCTCGTCAAGGCCGGTGATGTGATTGAAGTCAGGGACAGCAGCCGCTCTTCCGCAATCTTCAAGCGGCTGACCGGCGAGGACGCCCCGTTGCCCCTGGTCCCCCAGTGGCTTGACCGTGAGAAAAATATCCTCAAGGGCACCGTTTCCCGTATGCCCGTGAGAGAGGACATCAATGACATGCCCATTGAGGAGCATCTCATCGTCGAGTTGTACTCCAAGTAATCGGAGTCTACCCTCGATTATCACACGAACTGAATTTAGAGCGGGCCTGGCCTCCAGGTCCGTCACGAGAAGGAGGGTAACTGGATGATTGAAATTGAGAAGCCCCAGATCGAGTGTATCGAGACCCCTGGTGATGATTCCTACGGGAAATATGTGGTGGAGCCCCTGGAGCGGGGCTATGGCACCACCCTCGGCAACGCGCTGCGCCGCATTATGCTCTCTTCCCTGCCCGGCACCGCCGCCACCAGTATCAAGATTGCTGGTGTGCAGCATGAATTCACCACTGTCCCCGGTGTAAAGGAGGACGTGACAGAGATCGTGCTGAACATCAAGCAGCTGATTACGAAGCTCCACAGTGAGGGCGTGAAGACCGTCTTTATCGAGGCGGTAGGCCCTTGCGAGGTGACGGCCGGCGATATCAAGAGCGATGGGGAGGTGGAGGTGCTCAACCCTGACCTCCACATTGCCACCCTGGGCAGCGGCGCAACGCTGAACATGGAGATCACCCTCAGCCATGGCCGCGGATACGTGCCCGCCGACCGGAACAAGGCCCAGCAGAACATCATCGGCGTCATCCCCGTGGATTCTATTTATACCCCTGTGTACAAGGTCAATTACACCGTGGAAAATACCCGTGTGGGGAACATGACAGACTTCGACAAGCTGACAATTGAGGTCTGGACGGATTCCACCATTTCCGCCCGGGACGCGGTAAGCTTGGGCGCGAAGATCCTGTGCGACCACTTCACGCTGTTTACCGACCTGTCCGAGACGGTGGGCTCCAAGTCCACAGTGGTGGAGAAGGCGGAGACCCAGCGGGATAAGGTGCTGGAGCTGACCATTGAGGAGTTGGATCTCAGCGTGCGCAGCTTCAACTGCCTCAAGCGCGCCAACATCAACACAGTGGAGGACCTGATCAGCAAAACCGAGGATGAGATGATGAAAGTCCGCAATCTGGGCCGCAAGAGCCTGGAGGAGGTCATCAACAAGCTGGCCATGATGGGGCTGTCCTTGGCAGACGAAGAAACTAACTGAATGCTGCCGCCGGGCTTGTCCCGGCGTGCAGCAGGATTGTAGGCCGCCACCGGCGGCAGGACAATACACGCCTTTTAAGGAGGAAACCGACAATGCCCGGAACTCGTAAGCTCGGCAAGACGACCGATCAGCGCAGAGCGATGCTCCGCCAGCAGGTGACGGATTTCCTGGATCACGGGAAGATGGAGACAACCGTCACCCGCTGCAAGGAGATCCGGCCCCTGGCCGAGAAGATGATAACCCTGGGGAAGAAGGGCGACCTGGCTGCATACCGCCAGGCCATGGCTTTCGTCACCCGGGAGGATGTGGTGAAGAAGATCTTCAAGGAGATCGCGCCCAACTATTCGGAGCGCAACGGCGGGTATACCCGCATCACCCGTACCGGCATCCGCCGCGGCGACGCGGCCGAGACCGCTATGATCGAGTTGGTCTAAGCCAACAAACAGGAAAAAGCCCTTTCGTGTGTGGGAGTACTACACATACGAAAGGGCTTTTTTGCTGTTAAAGGATCAATAGACTGGGGTACAGCTGACGCTGCGGACAGTGCCGCAGGTCTGGAGGAACTTGTTGAGCGTGCCGATGGACAGCTCATGGGGGGAGCGGACCAACATGTCATAGGTTACATAGCCGTCGTTGTGGTAGGAGATGGTGCTGCCCAGGATCTGCATCCCATGCCCGTGCATATAATCGTCCAGCTGCTTTTGCAGCTGTTCACTGTTTTGCAGGGTGAACTGGACATGGGTGGCGTTCATGGAGTCAGCCCGCACCACAAAAATATGCATCAGGATCTGGATCAGGGCAACCATACTGGTGGCAAAGATGCCAACTGTGTACATCCCTGCGCCAATCGCCAAACCGATCCCGGCGGTTGCCCACAGCCCGGCGGCTGTGGTCAGGCCCCGGACCGTGTTGCCATGCTTAAAAATGACACCCGCGCCAAGGAAACTGATACCGCTGACTACCTGGGCGGCAATCCGGGCGGGATCGGCCCCATGGGTACCGCTGAAATCCAGGCCCTCTGCGCTGGTCAGGTCCGCAAAGCCGTATTTGGAAATAATCATCATCAGGGCTGCCGCACAGCAGACAATGATATGGGTACGGATGCCCGCCTCCTTAAAGCGCTTGCTCCGCTCTGCGCCGATGCAGGCGCCGCAGATACAGGCGGATATGATCCGCAGGAAGAAGTCAAGGTTTTGCCACAGGGAAAACTGGCTGTTCAGATATTCTGTTAAACTCAATGGTATGTCCACCCCTCTCTGCGCAGCCACACCAGGCCAATGGCTCGGTATGACAGATCCACGACAATATACTCCCGCTTATGTAGAAAGGTGTTCAAACCCCAATTGCAGCACCCACTTTTTCCGGGGCTCCCTTCATAAAACCTTGATGAAGGGCATTTGAGGTCTGGCCCTTGTGCATATTTCTGTGCCAAAAGAGCTGCTTGAAACCCAGCAGAAGAAGTAAAATTGCCTGAAGAAACGATTGATTTTAAGATTGTAGCTCTTTTTGGAGGACTTGTCAACTGTTATCTTCGTGTATTTGTCCAAATCCGGAGCAGAAGAGAGGATTTGTTGCGAATTGCCTGGATAATAGGTGGGCGGACACTCAATGCCCTTTCCACTGGTTGAGTGGGCTGGTCGATTTTAGCAGGCGGCTTTTTCTCATGTTCCATGTCTTTTTGTCCATACTAGCAGTTAGAAAGGAACCCGTTTCGATAAATTATCCGGGGAGGATCACTGCTAGATGAATGAAACAATGGAAACCGGCCTGGGGGAGAACCGGTTAAAATATGAAAAATCCCCCTACCTGCTCCAGCACGCAGAGAACCCGATCCACTGGCAGAGCTGGCGCCCGGAGGCGTTCCACGCCGCCATCACCATGGACAAGCCGGTCTTCCTTTCCATCGGCTACTCCACTTGCCACTGGTGCCATGTGATGGGCCGGGAGTCCTTTGAGGACCCCGAGGTGGCCCAGGTGCTCAACCGCTCCTATATTGCCATCAAGGTGGACCGGGAGGAGCGGCCCGATGTGGACGCGGTCTATATGGCAGCCTGCCAGGCCCTCACCGGCTCCGGCGGCTGGCCGCTGACCATCCTGATGACTCCCGATCAAAAGCCCTTCTGGGCGGGGACGTACCTTCCGCCCAGGAGCCGGGGCGGCCGTTTGGGCCTGGTGGAGCTGCTGGACGAGGTGGAGCGCCTGTGGCGCCTGGACCGGTCCCGGCTGATAGAGCTGGGCCAGCGTGTCACCCAGCAGATCGCCCAACCGGCGGGCGTCCATCCTGCCCAGCCGGAAAAGGCCCTGCTCCGTGAGGCCGCAGCGGAGCTGGGCAGCCGCTTTGACCCGGAAAACGGTGGCTTTGGCGGCGCACCCAAATTTCCAGCCCCCCATGAGCTGCTCTTCCTGCTGGCGTATGCCCGCCAGGAGGGGGATCAGGAGGCGTTGGGGATGGTGGAGGCCACCCTGACACAGATGGCCCGGGGCGGCATCTTCGACCAGCTGGGCGGCGGCTTCTGCCGTTACAGTACCGATGAGGCGTGGCGCGTCCCCCATTTCGAGAAGATGCTCTACGACAACGCCCTGCTCTCCTACGCCTATCTGGATGCCTACGCCCAGACTGGACGGCCCTACTACCGGGAGACCGCCTGCCGCACCCTGGACTACGCCCTGCGGGAGCTGCGCCTGCCCGGCGGCGGCTTTGCCTGCGGCCAGGATGCCGACAGCGGCGGGGAAGAGGGCCGGTTTTACCTGCTCACCCCGGCGGATGTGGAGGAGGTACTGGATGTAGGTGAGGCCGCTGCCTTCTGCCGCCGCTATGGCATTGAGGGGGAGAGCATCCCCAACCTGTTGGACGACCCGAAGTACGCCTCCGCCTGGCAGGAGTGTGCCGCCCACTGCCTGCGGCTGGCCGCTTTCCGCCGCCAGCGCTGGCCACTCCATCGGGACGGCAAGGTGCTCACCAGCTGGAACGCCATGATGATTGCCGCCTTGGCCAAGGCCAGCCGGGTGCTGGGTGAGGGGAAGTACCTCCGGGCAGCGGAGGATGCCCGGCTGTTCCTCAAGACCCGCCTGACCCATCCGGATGGGCGGCTCTACCTGTGCTGGCGGGATCAGGAGGCCGCAGTGGATGGCCAGCTGGACGATTACGCCTTCTACTGCTGGGCCCTGCTGGAGCTGTATGAGGCCAATTTCTCTGTCTCCTGCCTGCGGGAGGCGATGGGCCTGGCGGAACGCATGGTGCAGCTGTTCTGGGACGGGGCGGAGGGCGGCTTTTACCGCACAGCCAGCAGCGGGGAACGGCTGATTGCCCGGCAGAAGGAAGCTACGGACAGTGGGACACCTTCTGGCAACAGCGCAGCTGCCCTGGCCCTGGTCCGGCTGGCCCGGCTCACCGGGGAACCCCGCTTCCGCCTGCTGGCCCAGGAGCAGCTGGCATGGCTGGCCGGGGAGGCCCATCGTTACCCGGCCGCCCGGTGCTTTGCCCTGCTGGCCATGGCGGAGGAGCTCTATCCCGCCAAGGGCCTGGTCTGTGTCACGGCCGGGGAGACGCCGCCATGGCTGGCGGGCGTGGGGGAGACCTACCGGCTGATTGCCCTGGCCAAGACCCTGGACAACAGCCGCGGCCTGGCCAGGCTGGCCCCCTTCACAGCGGATTACCCGATCCCCGAGGCCGGGGAGCGGCTGTACCTGTGCCGGGACGGGGCCTGCGCCCCGCCTGCGGACAGCCTGGAGGGGCTGCGGCAGCTGATCCGGGAGGAGGAGGTCCCGGTCTGATTGCCCTCCTCAATTGGGGACAAGGCCCTTGCATTTCCGTCTGGGTTTGCGTATAATCAGGGGAGAAGCAAACTGACGGGAGGTTTTTTCTATGCTCATCAAAAATGGAACCATCCATGACGCAGTCAACGCCCTGCCCTACCAGGCGGACATTGCCCTGCGGGACGGCGTGATTGCCGCCATCGGCCCCGGCCTCCAGCCCCTGGACGGGGAGGAGATCCTGGATGCCGCCGGGAAGCAGGTCTACCCCGGCTTTGTGGACGCCCACAGCCATCTGGGGCTGGACAACTACGGCATGGGCTGGGAGGGCCACGACTACAACGAGATGGGGGATGTCCTCGCCTGCCAGCTGCGGGGCATTGACAGCTTCAACCCCCGGGACACCGCCATCCCCGCCGCCCTGCGGGGCGGTGTGACCACCGTGGGCACGGGGCCGGGCAGCGCCAACGTGCTGGGCGGCACCTTCCTGGCGGTCAAGACCTATGGCAGCTGTGTGGATGACATGGTGATCCAGGCGGAGGTCGCCATGAAGTGCGCCTTCGGTGAGAACCCCAAACGCTGCTACAAGGAGAAGGGCAACTCCGCCCGCATGACCACCGCCGCCAAGCTCCGGGAGATGCTCTTCCAGGCCCGGGACTACGGTGAGCGCAAGGCGGCCGCCGGGGACGACCCCCTCAAGCGGCCCAAGTTCGACATGAAGCTGGAGGCCCTGCTCCCCGTACTGCGGGGGGAGATCCCCCTCAAGGCCCACGCCCACCGGGCGGACGACATCTGCACCGCCATCCGCATTGCCAAGGAGTTCGGCGTGAAGCTGACCCTGGAGCACTGCACCGAGGGCCATCTGATCGTGGATGAGCTCCAGCGGGCGGGCTGGCCTGTGGCGGTGGGCCCCACGCTGACCCACGCCAGCAAGATCGAGCTGGTCAACAAGACCTTCGAGACCCCGGGCATCCTGGCCCGGGCCGGCTTGCAGGTCAGCATCATCACCGATTCGCCGGTGATCCCCCAGCAGTACCTGCCCCTGTGCGCGGGCCTGGCGGTCAAGGCGGGCATGGACCCCTTTGCCGCCCTCCAGGCCATCACCATCAACCCCGCCAAGCATCTGGGCGTGGCGGGCCGGGTGGGCTCCCTGGAGCTGGGCAAGGACGCGGACGTGGTGGTCGCCAATGGGGATCCCATGGTCAGCGACACCGTCATTGAGGCGGTCATTCTCAACGGGCAGAAGGTTGCCGGGTAATTTCCAGGCGGCCCCATCCTAAATCGGATGGGGCCGCCCTTCTGATGTTAGGCGCCGCTTGTTTTTGGATGCCGGGAGGCATATAATGGGGGAGGTGGAAAGCGGCCGCTGGTGGGGGCGGGCCATTTCTGCCTATCGCTGAATGAAAAGAGGCAATCTGATGAAAATAACCATCATCCATGGCCAGAGCCACCAGGGCTCCACCTGCCAGATCGCCCGGCTGCTGGCGGAAAAACTCCGCGGCGACGTTACGGAGTTCTTTTTACCCCGGGATTTTGGGGCGTTTTGCGTGGGCTGCACCCGCTGCTTCGGGGAGTCGGAGACAAAATGCCCCCACTTCCAGCAGCTCTCCCCCATCACGGCGGCGATGGATGGCGCGGATGTGATTATCCTGGCCAGCCCGGTCTATGTATACCATGCCACTGGCGCGATGAAAGCTTTTCTGGATCACTACGGCTGGCGGTGGATGGTCCACCGCCCCGAGGCGAAAATGTTTTCCAAGCAGGCTGTCTGCCTCTCCACCGCCGCAGGCAGAGGGATGCGGAGTACCAACCAGGACATGGCCCACAGCACCTTTTTCTGGGGGGTCGCAAAGACCTACTCCTATGGCGCTGCGGTGATGGAGACCTCCTGGGAGCGGGTCAGCGCAAAAAAGAAGCAGGCTATTGGGCGGAAGCTCGACCGTTTGGCACGGAAGATTGCGAAAAACCAGGGGCATGTCCAGCCGTCCTGGAGGACAAAGTCCTTTTTCGCGATCATGAGCAGGGTGCATCGGCGCGGCTGGAACCAGGCGGACGCGGACTATTGGAGGGAGCTGGGCTGGACGGGGAAAAAGCGTCCGTGGAAAGCATAGCAATCTTAAACATGGACTTTTCCCGGATCCCTTGACCTGCCGGGGATTTCGCAGTATACTCTATATCAGTGAACTGAGGGATAGGAGGCTGTATATGGCACACACGGAAAAGAAGGTCCGCAAATCCACAGCGCCCTACTACGGTATGGCTGCTGTCTGGGTAGTTTATGCGCTGCTGTTCGACCTGTACAAGGTCAGCCACTTTGTCTTTGCGGCAGTGCTGTCCATCGGCGTTTTTATGCTGCTGCGGGCGGTGTGCAAGGACGAGGTGACGGAAATCCAGATCCCCGATCCCCCCAAGGAGGAGGAGAAGCCCACCGGCAACGCGGAGCTGGACAAAATGATCTCCGACGGGCAGAAGGCTGTCAGCGAGATGAAGCGTTTGGACGACGCCATTGCTGACGAGAAGATCTCCGCCGATATCCGCCGCCTGGAGACGGTCTGCCAGCAGATTTTCAGCCAGGTAAAGGCGGACCCGGCCAAGCTCCCCCAGATCCGCCGGTTTATGGACTACTATCTGCCCACCACCTTGAAGATCCTCAACGCCTATGACCGGATGGATGCCACCGGCGTGGCCGGGGAGAACATCACCGGTACCAAAGAGAAGGTGGAGCGGGTCATGACCACCATTGTCCAGGCCTTTGAGAAGCAGCTGGACGGCCTCTTCGGCGCGGATGCCATGGATATCTCCACGGATATCTCCGTGCTGGAGACGATGCTCTCCCGGGAGGGCCTGGCCGGTGAGAAGCTGGAGGCTGAGACCATCCAAAACGCCGACGGAACGGATATCAAGCTGGAGTTTTAACCATTCTTAACACAGACGAAACAACGGGAGGACAAAACAAATGAGTGACATGGAAGGCATGATGCCCGAGCTGACCCTGAACGCCGAGGCCGCCCAGGTGGAGGCCCCCACCCTGACCCTGGGGAACGAGGCCCCCGCCCCGGAGCCGGAAAAGCCCCAGGTAAAGCCGGTGGTCATCGACGACAGTATGCTCACTGAGGCGGAAAAGAAGATGGTGGACGACTTCTCCAAAAAGATCGATATCACCGACTCCCAGCTGGTCCTGCAATACGGCGCAGCAGCCCAGAAGAGCGTGGCTTCCTTCTCTGAGAGTGCCCTGAGCAACGTGCGCAACAAGGATCTGGGCGAGGTGGGCGACACGCTGACCAATCTGGTGGTGGAGCTGAAGAATTTCGGACAGGAGGAAGAGGACAAGGGCGGCATCTTCGGCTTTTTCAAGAAGGCCAGCAACAAGATGGAGACCATGAAGGTCCAGTACACCAAGGCCGAGGCCAACGTGGACAAAATCGCCCGGGAGCTGGAGCAGCACCAGGTGACGCTGATGAAGGACATCGCCATGTTTGACCAGATGTACGAGCTGAACCTGAAGTACTACAAGGAGCTGACCATGTACATCATCGCCGGCAAGAAGCGTCTGGCGGAGCTCCAGTCCGGCCAGCTGGAGGAGCTTCGTAAGAAAGCGGAGTCCAGCGGCGCGGCGGAGGACGCCCAGGCGTACAACGACATGGTGCAGATGTGCAACCGGTTTGAGAAGAAGCTCCATGACCTGGAGCTGACCCGGATGGTGTCCATCCAGATGGGCCCCCAGACCCGGATGCTGCAAAACAACGACACACTGATGGTGGAGAAGATCCAGACCTCCCTGGTCAACACCATCCCCCTGTGGAAGAGTCAGATGGTGCTGGCCCTGGGCATGGAGAACAGCCGCAAGGCCACCGCCGCCCAGAGCGCCGTGACCAACGCCACCAACGAGCTGCTGAAGAAGAACGCGGAGATGCTCAAAATGGGCACCATCGCCACCGCCAAGGAGGCGGAGCGCAGCATCATTGATATCGAGACCCTCCAGCACACCAACCAGCAGCTGATCTCCACCCTGGACGAGGTCATCCAGATCCAGCGGGAGGGTGCGCAGAAGCGCCGGGCTGCCGAGGTGGAGCTGGGCCGGATCGAGGGCGAGCTCAAGCAGAAGCTGATGGAGCTGCGCTCCTGAGGCAGCCATTCGTTTTCCCGAGAGAAAACGAATCAAAAAGAGCTGTTTATACCCGTTATAATAACTATGCGCTAGTCCCGAAGGAGGGCCTGGAATGAAGCTATTGAAAAACCGGGCGGTCGCTATCATTGTCCTGATTGCGGCCATCGCCCTATCCTCGCTGTACGGCCTGTCAAAGCGGCCAGCGGTGGCAATCCCGGAGGGCGGCGCGGCGCTCAACACCAATTTGAGCACTGCCTATGTGGATAAATATATTGTAGATGAGGCCCGCGCCCTCTCCGGCAGTGCGAGGAACACCATCAACCTATACAACGCCAACTGGGACCAATTGACGGGCAGTATCCTGGCGGTGGTCTCCGTGCGCAATGCGGGCGGGGATATAGAAGACGCCGCCTGGGCCTGGGCGGACCAGCTCCAGCTGGGGGAGGACGACGCAATCCTGCTGCTGGACACCGGCGCCCAGGATTACCGCCTCATCGCCAGTGGCCGGTTCTATGACCGGCTCGCTGCCCAGTCCCCCAGCTTTGTGGACGCCTGCCTGGTGGAGTACGTCCAAAAGGGGGACTACAGCGGCGGTGTGGTGAACCTGCTGGGCCAGCTCCATCTGCTGATCGCCCCAGCATACGGGGGGGATACGTTTTTCTCCGGCGGTCTGGCGGTAATTGGCGTGATCACCGCCGTTGTCCCTATTATTGTTCTGCTTGTGGTTTTGATCGTGTTGTTCAACCTTATTGACGGCATCCGCTACAGCAGCTGGTATGGCCGCTACGGTACCATGATGGCGCCGCCAGTGATTTACCGTCCCATCCTGTGGTGGCACCGTCCTGGCAGCCGGTGGTTCCGCCGGCGGAGGAATCCGCCGCCCCCTCCGCCCAGAGGGCCTGGCGGAGGATTTGGCGGTGGCCCCCGGCCGCCCATGGGCGGCGGGCCCAGGCCACCTATGGGTGGCGGACGGCCCCCAATGGGAGGTGGTCCCCGGCCAACCCCTCCGCGCAGCGGCAGTTTTGGCGGAGGCTCCCGGGGTGGCGGATTTGGCAGCGGCTCCAGTGGGAGCTTTGGCGGGGGTTCCCGGGGCGGAAGCTTTGGTGGAGGCCGGAGCGGCGGCTTCGGTGGTGGCTCCCGCAGCGGCGGCTTTGGTGGAGGAGGCCGGGGCGGAAGCTTCGGCGGAGGCTCCCGGGGCGGCGGCTTCGGAGGACGCCGGTGAGTGAAACGAAAGAGGGGGACGGCAGTTCATACTGCCGTCCCCCTCTTCCCCTGCCATGATCTTCTGGACAAGGGCTGGGTATCGAATCCAGTGTCCTGATCAATATAGCCAAAGGATCCCTTTGCACTCCCTGATACTGATGATCGAGCCAATCTCTGGTTTACCAGGGAACCGCCGTTATTGCGCAAGGGACAGCACCGCCACCTGCCTGGCCAGCCCCGGCGTCACAGCCAGGGTGGGGCCAGGATAACGGACCACCAGCTCTGGCGGGTAGAGGGCAGTAAATGCCGCCAGCTCCTCCAGCACATCAAAGCCCCGTGCCCCGTCCCGGTAGTGCATGGGAACCACTACCCTGGGGGCAATGGCATCCGCCACCGCCTTTGCCTCAGCCGGATCCACGGTGTAGGTGCCCCCAACAGGCAGCAGCAGCACATCGCAGGGGCCAATACCCGCAATCTGGGCGGGGCTCAACTGGTGGCCCAGATCGCCCAGGTGAACCACGCTCACACCCTCGGCGGCAAAACGGCGCACAGTGTTTTTCCCCCGCAGCGCGCCGCCCTGGCTGTCATGGAAGGTCTCGACCTCGGAGACAGAGAAGGGGTTCTCCTTGCCGTCAGTCACGTGCAGCTGCTCCGTGTAGCAGTGGTCAAAGTGGCCGTGGCTGCAATAGAACGCATCCGCCTCCCCCGAATAATCCGGCAGGCCGGGGACGTTGCAGTAGGGGTCCAGCAGGGTACGGAAGCCGCCGCTCTCCAACAGGAAGCAGGAGTGGCCCAACCAAGTAATTGTCATCAGGAAACGCCTCCTTAAAAATGGGGCCAGGCGGGGCGGATTATCCGCCCCGCCTGATCGTTGTGAAAAGGTATGTATCTGGTTTACCGGAGGGTGGCACAGTTGTTGGTCAGCGCCTCCAGGATCTGGTAGCGGTCCATATCCAGCTTCTTGGTCATCTGGAGGGCCTCCTCCATGCCCAGGACCACCATATGGCCCTCCTGGGTGGCAACAACACAGTTGCCCTGGTTTTCGGCAATCGCCTTTACTGCCTCATAGCCCATGCGGCTGGCGGTCTCCCGGTCCCGGGCGGAGGGTGCGCCGCCGCGCTGGATGTGGCCCAGCACAGTCACGCGGGGGTCGATGCCAACCTCCTCGTGGATCTGACGGCTGATATCCATGGTATTGCCCGCGCCCTCAGCCACCACCACCATGTAATGGGTAGTCCCGGCCAGGCGGGCCCGGCGGATTTTCTCTACAATATCGTGCTCAAAATTGAGCTCCCGTTCGGGGATCAGCACGGCAGTAGCGCCCACGGAGATGCCCACGTACAGCGCCAGGAAACCGGCGCGCCGGCCCATCACCTCTACGATGGAGCAGCGCTCATGGGACTGCATGGTATCGCGCAGCTTGTCGATACACTCGATGGCGGTGTTGCAGGCGGTGTCAAAGCCGATGGTGTAATGGGAGCAGCCGATGTCGTTGTCTATGGTGGCGGGGATGCCAGCCACCTGGAGCTGGTAGCCCACCTCTGCGGCCCGGCGGGAGAGGTCCAGCGCGCCCCGGAAGGTGCCGTCGCCGCCGATGGCCACAATCGCATCCAGGCCCAGCAGCTTGCAGGTGGCCAGGGCCTTGTCCTGGCCAGATACGTTGCGGAATTCGTCGCTGCGGGCTGTGTACAGGAGTGTACCGCCCTTGTTGATGATATGGCTGACACTGGAAGTGTCCATGCGGATAAAATCACTGCTGATGAGGCCGTTCCACCCTCTGCGGATGCCGATGCAGTCGATGCCCCGGCCCAGGGCGGAGCGCACAACGGCGCGGATGGCGGCGTTCATACCCGGCGCATCGCCGCCGCTGGTCAAGACCCCGATACGCTTTACCTGTTTCTCCATATGCTTCCTCCAATTTCTAGTGGTCGGAAGCTGCGCCCACCCAGGGCTGGGCGGGGGCTGCTTCCGGGATGCGGGAGGGCCCGCGCGGAAACTGTCCGATCAAACTATACCTCTTTCCCGGCGGGGCTGTCAAGAAGTTCTGCGAAAAACCGGCGGTCAATCGGAGAGATCCATATCACGGGCGAGGGTGAAGCGCCCTACCAGCTCCTTGAGGGACTGGGCCTCTGCGGACAGCTGTTCGCTGGCGGCAGCGCTCTCCTCAGCGGTGGCGCTGTTGATCTGGACGACACTGGAGATCTGGCCGACCCCCTCGGAGACCTGGGAGATCCGCTCGGACTGCTCCCGGGCCGCTGTAGCGATCTGGTCGATGGAGCCGGCAATGGCCTGCATACTGTTCACGGCCTCCAGCAGGGCGGCCGCTGTCTCGCTGGAGATCTGCGTCCCCCTGTGGACGGCCTGTGCGGAGCGCTCAATCAGCTTCGCAGTGCTCTGGGAGGCCTCGGCGGATTTGCCGGCCAGGTTGCGCACCTCGTCGGCAACGACGGCGAAGCCCTTGCCGGCAGTACCGGCCCGGGCCGCCTCCACAGCGGCGTTCAGCGCCAGGATGTTGGTCTGGAAAGCGATATCCTCAATGGCCTTGATGATTTTGCTGATCTCCTCGGAGCTGCTGCGGATATCGTCCATGGCCCGCATCAGCTCACCCATCTGCTGGTTGCACCGGTCGGCCTCCGCACTGGCGCTGGTGGTCTGGGCGCGGGCCTCCACAGCCTTCTCCGCCGCGCCCTTCACGTCGTTGGAGATATCGCTGATGGTGGCCGCCAGCTCCTCCACAGAGCTGGCCTGCTCCACAGCGCCCTGGCTGAGGGACTGCGCGCCATTGGACACCTGGCTGCTCCCGGCGGAAACCTGCTCCGCCGCACGGTCAATCTGGTGCATGGTCCCGCTCAGCGCGAGGCGCAGGCGGCGCAGGGACAACAGGATGTTTTGGAACCCACCCACATAGGCCTCCTCATGCTGGGTGTGGATATCCAGGTTCTGGTCGGAGAGCTGGGAGAGCAGGTAGTCGATGTCGCCAATAATGGTGCGCAGGCCCTGTACCAGCCCGGCAGTGGCGTTGGCGAGGATGCCGGTCTCATCCTCCTGTGTACTCTCCGGCACGGGGGAGTCCAGATCGCCCTTGACCAGGGCCTGCATCCGCTGGGCGCAGACGCGCATCGGATCCCCGATGTCCTTGGACAGCTTGGCGGCAATCAGCATGGACAGCACCATAAAGACCGCGACCATCACGACAGTGATTGTAATGGCGGAATAGGTGTCTTTCAGATAATCGACCTTCCACGTTGTGACGGCAAGGCTCCAGCCGTTGACGCTGCCAACCGGCGCGTAGGCGGCAAATTTCGGTGTGCCGTCGATTTGGTAGGGGGCGAACCCGCTGCCGCCGGAGCGCATGTCCGCATGGATAGCGGCCAGCTGCTTGAGGGACTTGTCTGTGCGCGCCTCCATCTCGATATTCTCATTCATGACGTTTTCGAGCACGGCATCTGCGATGGTGTCGCCGTTCTGGTTAATCATGTAGGCGCTGCCATGTTCGCTGAGGTGGATAGAGGAGACGATATCATTCAAAAATGTCTCTTGGGGGACAAAGTACACAACGCCCGCGATTGTAGAACCGGAGATGCCGCCCTGCCAGAGAGGGGCGGCGATGATGATGGAGATCTCGCCTGTCACCTTGCTGACCAGGGGCTCTGACACGACAACGTTGCCCTTCAGGGCCTGCTGGACGTAGTCCCGGTCGGAGTAGTCATTGCCGTCAAAGATGCTGACACCGTTTGTCATGACAATGTTGCCCCGCTGGAAGTTGTGCATTGCCACGCGCTGGTCAATGAGCAGGCGTTTGTCCTCTGTGCTTGCAGTCGGATCGGTCAGCTGGGGGGTACAGCCGGTGTCCAGGGCGACGTTCTGGTACATGACGAGCTCCCGTTCGACAAGGCCAGCGGCGAGGACCGCACTCTCGTGCATCATCTGCTTTACTGTGGAGAGTGTGCTGCTGTAGTTGAGCCACACGTTGGCGATCTCAACGGCAAGCAGGGCTATCAGAATGGTAAGCCCCATGCACATCGCGATTTTTGTTCGGATACTCTTGATTTTGCCTTGCTTTTTTCCCTTTTTCATCCTCTTACTCCCTTTTTCAACTTGGATAGAGATGGTTGGAGAAGCCCTCTCTCCTGTTGCGGAAAGCCGCTTGACGCGGATATGTACCGCTGTTACTATTTTAGCGCAATCTTGTGGGGCTTGCAAGTGTTCACAGAAAATTCTTGATGAGTTTTGTCAAAAACCCACAACAGATTTTGTCGAAAATTCACAAGCAGTCCCATGCGGCCCAATGTTATGTGAGCAATTCAGCGAGCGCTTTTTCCCAATAGACCGGGGGGATATCATGCCAGACGCTGCATCCAGTGGCATGTTCACACAGGGCCATTGCTTTTGCCAACACCATGGTATGGGGGACCTCCCCCGTGCGGATCAGGTGCTTTGTCACCTGCGTCCAGTAGGGGGCGGACTCCTCCAGCCCGGATTCGAGCAGATCCTGTATCACCTGCTCAACATCATAGCTTACACTGATAAATTCTGCCGTCCACGCCTGCATGGCCTGGTGGAGGATCATGAATTGGGCTTTTCCGCCGCTGCGCTGGGGCACGCCCACCGCGCCGGGGTTCCATACCGTCTTGCCGCCGTGATGGATGGTCCCCTGGAGATGGGTATGCCCGCAAAGGATGTACTGGCACGGGCAGGTGTCAATCAGTTGATTTGTTTTATCATCGGCAGGGAGCATTTTTTCGTTGTTCCTGTTTGGCGAACCGTGGCAGGCCAACAGGGCGGGGGCGTCTGGAAAGGTGATTTCCTGGGAAACCGGGAGGCTTTGGAAAAAGTCGATATCCCGGTCCGTCTGGTGAGCGTAGCAGTAGTGCATGGCGCCGACGGTCAGATCCCCGTTCTTCCACTCGCAGCCGGGATCATATTTTCGATTGATCCAATAATCCTCCTTGTTCCCCTTCACAAAAAAGCAGGTGTATGTTTCCCTCAGAGCATAGAGCAGCTCCATTGTTTTCTGTGGATAGGGGAATTCCCCCAAATAGTCGCCCAGAAAGAGAAACGTGTGTATGCCGCGGGCTAAAACAAGATCGAGACACTGCTGAAATGCCTCATAATTGCCATGGATATCCGAAAGTACCGCTATTTCCATAAAAATTACCTCCCAACTGCTGTTGTCCTCCATACCAGCCATTATACCACCATTCCCACTGATTGCAATATGTGCTCTGGCTGCGGCCCGCCGGGCCGCAGATGCCTGCTTTTCCAGAGCTTTTTGCAGATACCCTCTTGCATTTTTTTCCGGTTTCGTGCATACTGGGACAAGAAGTTCCATAAAAGGAGGCGCGGCCATGGAGCGGGTTACAAAGGAAAACTATTATCTGGATATTGCCGAGACGGCTATCGGCCGGGCGACCTGCCTGCGCCGTCGATACGGGGCCATCATTGTCACCAACGATGAGATCATTTCCACCGGCTATAACGGCGCCCCCCGGGGCCGGAAGAACTGTGTGGATCTGGGGTACTGCGCGAGGGAGGTCCTCCATGTGCCCCGGGGGGAGCGCTACGAGCTGTGCCGCAGCGTCCACGCGGAGGCCAACGCGATCATCTCCGCCGCCCGGCGGGACATGGTGGGCGGGACGCTGTACCTGGCGGGGAAGGACGCCGCCACCGGGGAGATCCTGGCGGATGCCACCTCCTGCGCCATGTGCCGCCGGATGATTATCAACGCGGGCCTGAAGAAGGTCGTCATCCGCACGGGCCGCCGGGACTACGCGGTGGTGGATGTGCATAGCTGGATTGACCAGGACGACTCCCTGCCAGCCGGGGAGCAAGGAATCACAGAAGGAGAAGAA
The DNA here is from genome assembly GCA_910583885.1 of uncultured Oscillospiraceae bacterium. GTDB lineage: Bacteria > Bacillota > Clostridia > Oscillospirales > Oscillospiraceae > Pelethomonas. The sequence continues at coordinate 75,037 of CAJUAC010000006.1, forward strand.
AACGATGCTGAACGCTGAGATCAGAGACGCCTACATTTCTATCCTCCGGGAGGAGCTGGTACCTGCCACCGGCTGCACCGAGCCGATTGCCATTGCTTACGCCGCCGCCCGGCTGCGCGCGGTATTGGGGGCGCGGCCGGAGCGCGTGCGCGCGGAGGTGTCCGGCAATATTATCAAGAATGTCAAGAGCGTGATCGTCCCCAACACGGGCGGGCTGAAGGGCATCCGCGCCGCCCTGGCGGCCGGGGTTGTGGCCGGGGATGCGGAGAAGGTTTTGCAGGTGATCTCCGCCGTCCCACCGGAGCGGCACGCCGAGATCGCCGCCTATGCCCAGCAGGCGCCCATTGAGATCGTCTGTGCCGAAACCACCCGCCTGCTGGACATCCGGCTCACCGGCTGGGCGGGGGAGCACACCGCCCTGGTCCACATCGCCAACAGCCACAGCAACATCGTCCGGGAGGAGAAGGACGGCCAGGTCCTGCTGGAGAAGCCGGTCACGGACTCCGCTGAGGACAGTCTCACGGACAAGAGCGTGCTGAAGGTGGCGGATATCCTGGAGTTTGCCAACACAGTGGAGCTGGACCTGGTCTCCCCCCTGCTGGACCAGCAGGTCGGCTGCAACACCGCCATCGCGGAGGAGGGGCTGAAGGAGAGCTGGGGGGCCAATATCGGCTCCGTGCTGCTGGGGGATTACCCCACAGATATCAAGACTGAGGCCAAGGCCTGGGCCGCTGCCGGGAGCGACGCCCGCATGAGCGGGTGCGAGATGCCGGTGGTGATCCTCTCCGGCTCCGGCAACCAGGGCATCACCGCCTCCGTGCCCGTGGTGCGCTACGCCAAGCACCTGGGGGCCACAAAGGAGCAGCTCTACCGGGCCCTGCTGGTCAGCGACCTGGTGACGATCCACCAGAAGAGCGGCATTGGCCGCCTGTCCGCCTACTGCGGCGCGGTCAGCGCCGGTGTGGGGGCCGGGGCCGGCATCGCCTACCTGCTGGACGGGGGCTATGAGGCCATAGCCCATACCATCGTCAACGCAGTGGCGATTATCAGCGGCACCATCTGCGACGGGGCCAAGCCCTCCTGTGCGGCCAAGATTGCCGCCAGCGTGGACGCGGGCATCCTAGGCTACCACATGTACAAGAACAACCAGGAGTTCAAGAGCGGCGACGGCATCGTCACCAAGGGCGTGGACAACACCATCGCCAACATCGGCGTGCTGGCTAAGGAGGGGATGCAGCAGACGGACCGGACCATCCTCGCCATCATGACGGAGCGGTGCGACTGACCGGCGCTTTGATGATGTGAGGGAAACGGTCCATGGAAAATCCGTAAAATGCCTCTTGACTGCCGGTAGTCCCTGTGCTACAATACCACACAAGCGAATCATTCCAAATGCGTGGAAGGCGTTATGCCATACTGAGAGGGCTTTCAGAGAACCGGCGGCTGGTGCGAGCCGGGGAGCGGCGGTATGGCGGCTGGCGCTGGAGCGGGGCGTCCCAAAGAGGTTTTCCGGTAGGACGCCACGGGTTTGCCGCCGTTATCCGGGCAGGGGCTTGCTGGAGCCCTTTGAGCGTGCGCATACGCGCAAAGCCGGGTGGTACCGCGGTAAAGGTCAATTTATCGTCCCGGGAGCAGAGCTCTGCTCCCGGGATTTTTCTATGCCCGGGCGGGGCTCCCCGAGGCAGCTGTAAAAAAGGAGAAATGAACCATGAAAACCGTCAACATTTCCGACATAACCCTGCGGGAGATCGGCCGCAGCAGGGCCAATGCCCTGAGCTTCAAAGAGCGGGTGGAGATCGCCCGCACCCTCGACCGCCTCCAGGTGGACGCAGTGGAGCTGCCCGCCATCAAGGACGGCAAGGCGGACGTACTCAGCAATAAGACCATCGCCTCCGTGGTGTCCTACGCCCGCCTGACCGCGGCGGCGGGCCTGACAGAGGATGAGGTCGACCAGGCGTGGGAGAGCATCAAGGGCGCCAGCCGCCCGGCGCTGCACATCCTGCTCCCCGCCTCCCCGGTCCAGATGGAGTACGTCTGCCATAAAAAGGCGCCCGCCATGCTGGAGCTGGTGAAGGCCCTGGTAGGCCGGGCCCGCTACCACACGGAGCGGGTGGAGTTCTCCGCCGTGGACGCCACCCGGGCCGAGCCCGCGGTCCTCTATGCGCTCCTCTCCGCCGCTGTGGAGGCGGGGGCGGGGACCGTCACCCTCTGCGACTCCGCCGGGATCATGACCCCTGCCGAGTGCGGGGATTTTATCCGGGCCGCCCTGGAGAATGTCCCGGCCCTGTCGAAGGTCCGCCTGGGCGTGGAGCTGAACGACGGGCTGCAAATGGCGGTGGCCTGCGCTGCTGCCGCTGTGGACGCCGGGGCAGAGCTGGTCAAGACGGCCATCACCCCCCTGGACATCCCCACCACCGAGGGCTTTGCGGCCTACATGGCCGCCCGGGGGGAGGGCAAGGGCCTGCGCTGCGGCCTGCGCACCACCGAGCTGGGCCGCGCCGCTGTCCAGCTCCAGTGGCTGCTCCAGACGGAGCGCAGCAGCGGCTCCCCCTTTGACAGCGGCGTCAGCGACGGCGCGCCCACCATCTGCCTGACCGGCGGGGACGATATTGCCGAGGTGGTGAAGGTGGTGCGGCACCTGGGCTACGACCTCAGCGAGGAGGACAACGCCAAGGTATACGAGGCCTTCCAGCGCATTGCCGCCCAGAAGCACTTTGTCAGCACCCGGGAGCTGGACGCCATCATCGCCAGCACGGCCATGCAGGTGCCCTCCGTCTACCGGATTGTAAACTACGTCATCACCTGTGGCAACAACACCGCCGCCATGGCCAGCCTGACCCTGGAGAAGGATGGGGAGAAGCAGACCGGTGTATGCATGGGGGACGGGCCCATTGACGCGGCGTTTTTGGCCATTGAGCAGATCATAGGCCACCACTATGAGCTGGCAGACTACCAGATCCAGACTGTCACCGAGGGCCGGGAGGCTATGGGCTCCGCCCTGGTGAAGCTGCGTTCGGATGGGAAGCTCTACTCCGGCAACGGCATTTCCACTGACGTGATCGGCTCGAGTATCCGGGCGTATATCAGCGCCCTGAACAAGATTGTCTACGAACAGGCGTGAGGGGAGGCAATCCGATGAAACTTTCTTATTCCATCCGGCACTGGTCCAATATGGACTGGGGCCAGCTCTGCACCGCCGCTGTGGACGCCAAGCTGGGCGGCCTGGAGATCGACAGTGTGCGGAACCCCCTCCTGACTGCCAAAAACAGCCCCACCAATCCGGAGCTGGCCGTGGCCGCCCGCCGCCAGCTGCTGGGGCAGGGGCTCGCCATCCCCTGCGTGGGCGTGGAGGCCGACCTGATGGACCAGGAGGGGGAGGCCGAGGCCGCCGTGGAGACGGCCCGCAACCTCCTGTCGCCCTATGTGGTGCTGCACACCGTCTGCCCGGATGGGCAGGCCGTCATCAGCCGCCTGGCACCCCTGGTGGCCCTGGCGGAGAGGGCGGGGGTGGTGGTGCTGCTGGAGAGCGTGGGCGCGATGGCGGATACAAAAAAGCTGGTAGAGGTGCTCGACCACTTCGCCTGCGACCATCTCGCCGCCTGCTGGAACACCCACAGCACCTGCCTGATGCAGCAGGAGGCCCCGGAGCAGACCATCACCAACCTGGGGGCCTATGTCCGCCATGTGCGCATCACCGACGGCGCGGCCACCGGCGCGCCGGAGCTCGTCGGCGAGGGCGCAATGCCCATGCAGGAGCTGATGAACGCCCTGCGCAGCGTCAACTATGACGGCTTTATCTCCCTGGTCTGGGATCCCGCCTGGGTGGCTGGGCTGGACGACGCGGAGATGATCCTCACCCATTACGCCGTCTACATGGCCCGCTTTGAGCGGGACGTGCGCAAAAAGAACCTCTACTACAACACCGCCGGTACCGGCCAGTACGTCTGGAAGAAGGACACTGTCATCGACTATACCTTCCCCCAGGTGCTGGACAAAATGGTGGAGGAGTTCCCGGATCAGTACGCCTTTAAATACACCACCCTGGACTATACCCGTACCTATGCCCAGTTCCGGGACGATGTGGACCAGTTCGCCCGCAGCCTCATCGCCATGGGCGTGGGGCCCGGGGACAAGGTGGCCATCTGGGCCACCAACGTCCCCGCCTGGTTCATCACCTTCTGGGCCGCGACCAAGATCGGCGCAGTGCTGGTGACGGTGAATACGGCCTACAAGATCCACGAGGCGGAGTACCTGCTGCGCCAGTCCGACACCCATACCCTGGTGATGATTGAGAGCTACCGGGACAGCCACTATGCGGAGATTATTGCTGAGCTCTGCCCCGAGCTCTCCTCCGCCCAGCCCGGCAAGCCCCTCCACTGCAAGCGCCTGCCCTTCCTGCGCAACATCGTCACCGTGGGCTATCGCCAGGCCGGATGCCTGACCTGGGAGGAGGCGGTGGCCCTCTCCGGACGGGTGTCCTCCCAGGAGGTACGCCGCCGGGCTGCCGCGGTCAGTATCCACGACGTGGCCAACATGCAGTACACCTCCGGCACCACCGGTTTCCCCAAGGGGGTCATGCTCACCCACTACAATGTGGTCAACAACGGCAAGTATATCGGCGACCACATGGACCTCTCCACGGCGGACCGGATGATGATCCAGGTGCCCATGTTCCATTGCTTCGGCATGGTGCTGTCCATGACCGCCTCCATGACCCACGGGACCACCATGTGCCCCCTGCCCTATTTCTCCCCCAAGCCGGCCCTGGCCTGCATCAACCAGGAGCGGATCACCACCTTTAACGGCGTGCCCACCATGTTCATCGCCATGATGGGTCACGAGGATTTCGCTAAGACGGATTTTTCCCACATCCGCACCGGCATCATGGCCGGGGCCAACTGCCCGCCGGAGCTGATGCGCAAGGCAGCCGATGTGATGAACATGACGCAGATCATCTCCGTATTCGGCCAGACCGAGGCGTCACCCGGCTGCACCATGAGCAGCTTTGACGACCCCCTGGACGTGCGCACGGAGACCGTGGGCAGCCGGTTTGCCAATGTGGAGTGTAAGATCATCGACCCGGACACCGGGGAGGAGTGCCCCATTGGCGTCAGCGGCGAGTTTGTGGCCCGGGGCTACAATATCATGAAGGGCTATTACAAGATGCCCAAGGCCACCGCAGAGACCATCGACGCGGATGGCTGGCTCCACTCCGGGGATCTCTGCTGTGAGGACGAGAACGGCAATTTCAAGGTCACTGGCCGTCTCAAGGATATGATTATCCGGGGCGGCGAGAACATCTATCCCCGGGAGATTGAGGAGTTCATCTATACCAACCCCAAGGTCAGCGATGTGCAGGTGATCGGCGTGCCGGATGAGCAGTACGGCGAGGAGATCATGGCCTGCATCATCCTCAAGGAGGGGGAGGCGATGGATGAAAAGGAGCTGAAGGACTTTGTCCTCTCCCACATGGCCAAGCACAAGGTCCCTCGGTATGTGGACTTTGTGAACGCATTCCCCATGAACGCCGCAGGGAAAATCCTCAAATATAAGATGCGGGAGGCGGCTGTGGAAAAACTTGGCTTGAAAAAAAGATGACTTGATACAAAACGGAATCAGCCGCCGCAGGCATGTGCCTGCGGCGGCTTACCATTTCACAGCTCTGCCCGCTCCAAAGCCAGCAGCTTTTGCTTCACATCCAGCCCCCCGGCGTAGCCGGTGAGCTGGCCGCTTGCGCCAATGACCCGGTGGCAGGGGATCAGGATCGGGATGGGGTTGCGGTTGTTGGCCTGTCCCACGGCCCGGCTGGCTTTGGGGTTCCCCACCCGGGCGGCAATCTCCCCGTAGGTGGCGGTTTTGCCGAAGGGGATCTCCCGCAGGGCCGCCCAGACACGCTGCTGGAATTCTGTACCGGCAGGGGCCAGGGGGACGGTGAAGGTGCGCAGCTGCCCGGCGAAGTACGCCGCCAGCTCTGCCGCCGCCTGCTCCAGCAGGGGGCAGGCCATCCCGCCGCCCGTGTCCCCGAAGGCGATCTCTGTCAGCCCCTCCGGCCCGGCGGAGAGGGTCAGCGGCCCCAGGGGGCTGTCCAACACCAGCCGGAACTCAGAAGATGGTGACAGTCCAGCGGTTCTCATAGGTCTCCCCCGGGCACAGGGCCATCAGGTCGTTCTGCTGGGACAGGTCCTCCACCACGCCATGCCGGGAGGGCAGGCTCAGCCAGGGCTCCAGGCAGACATAGGGCGCGTCGCTCTCCGGCTTGTGCCACACGCCCAGATAGCGCATCCGGGGGTAGGAGACCGTCACGCCCCGGCTCCCCTCCCCGGCAGAGAGGGTCACGGTCCGGTCCGTGTTCTTCAGGATGATGGCGTCATGGTCGAAGAGGTCGTGGCGCAGGGGCATGGAGCGTCCGCCCTCCAGGGGATAGGGGGCCTCCTGGCCGCTGATGAGGTAGTCATCGCTCATGAGCACCTGCCAGGGCTGGCAGGGCTGGGCGAAGGTGAGGCGGTAGTCAGTAAACGCCTTCCCGGGCTCCAGGGGGACCCGGAAACCGGGGTGGGCCCCCAGGCCGAAGTACATCTCCTTCCCGTCCCGGTTCGTCACCCGGTAGGTGACGGACAGGGTGCTGCCGGAGAGGGCGTACACCAGGTCGAAGGCAAAGGCGAAGGGGTAGACGGCCCGGGTCTCCCCGCTGTCCTCCATGTGCAGGGTGACATGGTCTGCCCCGCTCTCCAGGGCGGAGAACTGGGTGCGGTTGGCAAAGCCGTGGCGGGTCATCTCATAGGACTTGCCGCCGTAGGTGCAGCGGCCCTCGGTGAGGCGGCCCACATAGGGGAACAGGTTGGGGGCGCGGTTGCGCCAGTAGGCCTCGTCGCCGCCCCACAGGTACTCCGTGCCGTCTGCGGCGGTAATGGACATCAGCTGTGCGCCCAGGGAGTCGATGGTGACACGCATCTGGGAATTTTGAATGGTATACAGCATGGATTCTGCCTCCTTCTGATCTCTACGGTAAGAAGCGACCCCTGCGGCGGGGCCGCAGGGGTCACGGGGATTGCATCAATTACTTGAGGTTGTTCTCCAGGGTGTCCAGCTCGCGCAGCAGCTCGGCGGGCACCTTGCCGTCGAACTTGCCATAGTACTCGCGGATGCCCTTGGCCTCCTCGGCCCACAGGGCCTTGTCTACACCCAGCAGGCCCTCGACGGTCTCCTTGCTGACGTCCAGGCCCTCCAGGTTGATGTCCTCAGCCTTGGGCTGGAAGCCGATGGCGGTCTCCACAGCGTCGGCCTCGCCAAAGGCGCGCTTCATGATCCACTCCAGCACGCGCATGTTGTCGCCGAAGCCGGGCCAAATGAAGTGGCCCTCGTCATCGGTGCGGAACCAGTTGACATTGAAGATCTTGGGCAGCTTGTCCGCGCCCACCTTCTTGCCCATATCCAGCCAGTGCTGCCAGTAGTCGCCCATGTGGTAACCGCAGAAGGGCAGCATGGCCATGGGGTCGCGGCGGACAACGCCGACGGCGCCGGCAGCGGCGGCAGTGGTCTCAGAAGCCATGATGGAGCCGACGAACACGCCGTGCTCCCAGTTGCGGGCCTGGTAGACCAGAGGAGCGGTCTTGGCCCGGCGGCCACCGAAGACGATGGCGGACAGGGGCACGCCCTTGGGGTTCTCAAACTCGGGGGAGATGCAGGGGCAGTTCTTGGCGGGGGCGGTGAAACGGCTGTTGGGATGGGCGCCCTTCTCGGCGCTCTCCTTGCCGTTCCAGGGGTTGCCCTTCCAGTCCACGGCGTGCTCGGGCGGGTTCTTGTCCAGGCCTTCCCACCACACGGTGTTGTCGTCCAGGTTGTGGACCACGTTGGTGAAGATGGTGC
>CAJUAC010000007.1 GCA_910583885.1 uncultured Oscillospiraceae bacterium
TTGATGAGGGAGGGGCGGCACTCCGGCAGCATCACCTTGGTGACGATCTGCCAGGGGGAACAGCCCATGGCCTGGGCCGCCTCAATGACGCCCCGGTCCATCTCCCGCAGGGAGATCTCCACAATCCGGGCCACATAGGGCCCCGCTGCGACGGTGAGAGGGACGATGGTAGCCGTGGTGCCCACGCTGGTGCCGATAATGAGCCGGGACAGGGGCATAATCAGGGCCATCAGGATCAGGAAGGGGACGCTCCGCAGCAGGTTTACCGCAATGTTGAGAATGCGCATCAAAGCCCTGTTGAGGGGCCGCACGCCGCCCTCCTCGCCGATGACCAGCAGGACCCCCAGGGGCAGGCCGATGACGTAAGCCAGCAGCGTAGCCGCCGCCGGGGCATAGACGGTCTCCCAAATCTGGCTCAGCACCTCCGGGAAGTCCAGCAGATACTCCACCTGGCTGGCGGCCTTGTCAATCCCCCAGCTCTCCAGGAGGGCAATCAGATGTTCAGCCATGGTAATCGGGCACCTCCTCCACGGTAATGTCTTTCTGGGAGCGGATATAGGCCAGCGCCTTTTCTGCCCCATCCTTTGGCAGGCCCAGCAGCATGGTGCCGAAGGCCCGGCCGTCAATATTCCGCGTATCCGCCCCCAGGATGTTGGCTTTCACGCCGCAGTCGATAGCCAGGGTGGCAATCAGGGGCTGGTAGGACGTGCCGCCGTTAAAGGCCACCCGGATAACCCGCTCCTGATCCGCCGCACTGTAGAGGACCTCCAGGGGCACCCCGTCTGGGTACACCAGCCGCCTGCCGGCCTCGCTCTTGGGATTGGCGAAGATTTCCTCCACCGATCCGGTCTCCGCCAGATGGCCGTGGTCCAGGATCGCTACCCGGGAACAGATCTCCTCGATCACCTTCATCTCGTGGGTAATGACCACTACCGTGATTCCCAGCCGGCGGTTGATATCCTGGATCAGCCGCAGGATATCCCGGGTAGTCTTGGGGTCCAGGGCGGAGGTGGCCTCGTCACACAGCAGCACCTTGGGGTTGGTTGCCAGGGTGCGGGCAATGGCCACCCGCTGCTTCTGGCCGCCGGAGAGCTGGGAGGGGTAGGCCTCCGCCCGGCTGGCCAGATCCACCACCTCCAGCAGCTCCGCGGCCCGAGCCACCGCCTCCCTGCGGGGGGTCCCCGCCAGCTCCATGGGGAAACAGATGTTGTCCAGGGCGGTGCGCTGCATGAGCAGGTTGAAGCTCTGGAAGATCATGCCGATGGACTGCCGGGCCTGCCGCAGCGCCTTGTCCGTCAGGCGGGTCATGTCCTGGCCGTCCACGATCACCTCCCCCTCTGTGGGCCGCTCCAGCAGGTTGATGCACCGCACTAAGGTGCTCTTTCCCGCGCCGCTCAGGCCGATCACGCCGAAAATCTCCCCGGGCTGGATGTCCAGGCTGATGTCCTCCAGGGCGTGGACCTCATTTTCCCCGCCGCCGAAGCGCTTGCTCAGATGCTTGATCTGTATAATGGGCTCTCCCATTGCCGCCTCTCCTCCCTCTGATGCAAAGAAAAAAGCCGTCCTGATGATCTCTCATCAAGGACGACGCAAAACGCACCGTGTTACCACCTTGGTTCACCCCCGCTTTACAGCGGACGGCCTTCGCGGGTACCAACATACCCTGGCGCTGTAACGGGCGCCCCCGTCGCGGCCTATGCGGTCAGAAACCACAGTCGGTGCGCGGCTCCGAGACCATCTTCAGCAGTGCCCTCCGCGCCCTTTCCCACCGTCCGGGCTCTCTGTAGCGTACCTCACCGCGTACTCTTCTCTTCGCTGCCTTTGCATTGATTATGTTTAGTGTACGACAAAATCCCTCCTGCGTCAACCGGCAGATTTGCCGTAAATTTTATGAAAATTTGCGGCAAAATCCAGCGGAATTGAACAAACTGGAGCGGCATACTGTCCCAGTCGTTCCCGGAGCGGCTGCAAAAGGCCGGGGTTTCCCCCGGCCTTTCCCTATCGTTCTCCCAGTTTCTTCACCTTTGCCCTCATTGTGGAATTTCTGCACGTTTCCACCCGATGCCCCAGGCTTACAGCACTTACGCCACCGCTTCCCTGAGCTCAAAGCGATTCACCAGCCCCTTCAAAATTTGGGCCTGGGTTGACAGCTCTTTGCTTGCCGCTGCGCTCTCCTCGGAAGTAGCGGAGTTGGTCTGCACGACGCTTGAAATCTGGTCGATCCCCAGCGTCACCTGGGCAATGGATGCGGCCTGCTCCTGGGATGCTTTAGAAATCTCATGTACCAGCTTCGCCGCTTCCTCGGAAGCAAGGACAATCCGTCCAATGGACAAGGCGGTCTCATTGGCAATGCCTGTCCCCTCCCGCACCGCCTGGACAGTGGCATCAATAAGGGAGGCCGTGTTCTTGGATGCTTCTGCTGATTTGCTTGCCAAATTGCGGACTTCATCGGCCACTACAGCAAAGCCCTTTCCTGCTGCCCCGGCCCTGGCTGCCTCAACAGCCGCGTTCAGGGCGAGGATATTCGTCTGAAAAGCGATATCCTCTATGGTCTTGATGATCTTGCTGATCTGGGAGGCAGAATCATTGATCTGGCTCATTGCCGTCGTCATCTGCTCCATCTGCTCTTTCCCCTGTTCCAGCTCCGCAGCTGTCGTCATAGCCTGTTCGCTGGCCATCTTTGCGTTCTCCGCATTGTTTGCCACATGTCCATGTATTTCATTAATTGTGGCTGCCAGCTCCTCCACAGCAGATGCCTGCTCTGTGGTCCCCTGGGCCAGGGACTGCGCGCTGCTGGCCACCTGGTCTGAACCGCTGGATACCTGCATGGCGCTGGTATCCAATTTCCGCAGGGTATCGTTCAGCGCGTGGACGGTATTCTGGAAAGAGGCCTTGACTGGGGCAAAATCTCCCATATAGTCCATGTGCATCTCTGATTTGAGATTCCCTCTGTCAAGCTCTGCCAGGGAGGCAGATATATCGACTATGTAATCCCGCCAGGTCTGCACGGTTTTTGACAGGGCCCTGGTCAGATCCCCGACCTCGTCCTCTGCTTTGAAAATATGGACATCCGCCTTCAGGTTTCCCAGGCTCAGCTCCTTCAGACGCTCAGAAGCCTCTTTGATGGGATACGATATCTGTTTGGCAATGACAGAGCTCACACCGATGCCAACCAAAAAAACAGCCAGGCCGGCAGCGCATATCACCAGCAGAGACAAACGGCTGGATCTGTTGCACGCGTCCAGCTCGTCCTGGATAATGGGCAGCATGTCCTCCTCATAGTTCCCCGTACCAATATACCAGCCATAAGGCTCAAACTTCTGGATAAAGCCTCTCTTGGCCTTGGCCTCCGATTCACCCGGCTTTGCGAAATAAAAATCGATAAACCCTCCCCCGGGCTTATCACCGGCAGCAATGGTGTCCTGCACAAAATAATTCCCCTTCTCGTCCGTGGAACGATAGCGGTTGGTGCCTTCCACCTCCGGTTTGATGTGTACAGCATTGGTACCGTCCGCCATATCCGCCCAAAAATAGCCGGACCCGTCATTATATCGGGTGGAACGAACGATATATTTCGCATTTTCCATGGCCTCCTCCTCCGTGATGAGGCCGGATTGATATTTGTCGTACTCTGCCTGCAATACCCCGATCATGCACTCTACCTGGCTCCGGATGATCTGATCCAGCTTTTCCTTCTCGGCTGCAATCACGTCGTTATAAGCAATCCGCAGAGATATATTGGACAGCAAAGATAGCAAAAATACGGCTATAAAGGTTAATGCACCCATGCTTAAGATTAATTTTCCGCGCAGCTTCAGTTTCATTTTAAAGACTCCTCTCCCATTCTGACACTTCTTATTTGAAATTCTTATGTAAACCTCCTGGAATATTTTTTCGACAGCACGGATCAAGGACCTGGGAAATCACAGGCTGAGATGGAGGTTTTAATCCATGCGGTCTGGAAAACAGGCCAGGATATTTGCATTTGACACACACACATTTTTATTATAATCCATAATATCCAAAAAGTCTATAGACGATTCTGCTCAAATTATGATTTTTCACCAAAAACCTTTTCCCCTCTCGATATTTCGTTCAACGCGTTTTATCATATATGATGCTTTAAAAAACAATTCTAACGGGTTATTTGACAAAAGCATGTAAAAAGCCGCCCCCTCCTGCTCTAACAGCAATACGGGGACGGCTTGCGCTTTTTACTGATCCGGATACCCTCAACCGTGGAAATTACTTGATGGCCTCGCCGCGGGCTTTCTTCTCCTCGATCTCCCGCAGGGCATCCTTATGGGAGAGGTTGACGCGGCCCTTCTCGTCGATCTCCGTGACCTTCACCCACATCATATCGCCGATCTTGCACACGTCCTCCACCTTCTCCACCCGCCGGTTGGCCAGCTTGGAGATGTGGACCAGGCCATCCTTGCCGGGGGCCAGCTCCACGAACGCGCCAAACTGCATCAGGCGGACGACGCGGCCGTAGTAGAGGGAGCCCACCTCGGGGACAAAGACAATGGCATCAATGGCGGCCTTGGCGGCATCGCAGGAGGCGGCATCAGGGGAGGCAATGTGGATGGTGCCGTCATCCTCAATATCGATCTTCGCGCCAGTGTCGGCCACGATCTTCTGGATGACAGAGCCGCCCTTGCCGATGACGTCGCGGATGTTGTCGGGGTCAATGTGCATGGTAATCATCTTGGGGGCCCACTTGCTGACCTCCTTGCGGGGCGCGGAGATGCAGGGCAGCATGATCTGGTCAAGGATCTCGCACCGGGCATCGTAGGTAATATCCAGGGCGTTCTTGATGATCTCCATGGTCAGGCCATCATTTTTCAGATCCATCTGGATGGCGGTGATGCCCTTCTTCGTGCCGCCCACCTTGAAATCCATCTCACCGTGGAAGTCCTCCACACCCTGGATGTCAATGAAGGTGGTAAAGGAGCCGTCGTCATCCTGGATGAGGCCGCAGGAGATGCCGGCCACAGGGGCCTTGATGGGCACGCCGGCATCCATCAGCGCCAGGGTGCTGCCGCAGATGGAGCCCTGGGAGGTGGAGCCGTTGGAGGAAACCACTTCGCTGACCACGCGGATGGCATAGGGGAACTCATCCTCGCTGGGCAGCACGGGCAGCAGGGCCCGCTCTGCCAGGGCACCGTGGCCGATCTCCCGCCGGCCGGGGCTGCGGGAGGGCTTGGCCTCGCCGACAGAGTAGCCGGGGAAGTTATAGTGGTGCATATACCGCTTGGTCTCCTCGGGCCAGATGGTGTCCAGCTTCTGGGCGGCGGACATGGTGTCCAAGGTACACACGCTGAGCACCTGGGTCTGGCCGCGGGTGAAGAGGCCGGAGCCGTGGACCCGGGGCAGCAGGCCTACCTCTGCACCCAAGGGGCGGATCTCGTTCTTCTGGCGGCCGTCCACCCGGTGGCCCTCCAGCAGCCAGGCCTTGACGATCTTCTTCTGGAACTTGTAGGTGAACTCCTCCAGGTACTTGTCCATGTCGGGGTACTCCTCCAGATACAGCTCATGCCAGCGGTCAATGAGCTTGTTCCAGCGGGCCTCCCGGACGTTCTTGTCATCGGTGTCCATAGCGGCCTTGGCCTCGTCCATGGTGGCAGCGACGATCTTGTCGAAGAGCTCCTGGTTGAAATCGGCGTGGGGGTAGTCGAACTTCTCCTTGCCGATCTCCGCCACCATCTGGTTGATGAGGGCCACCTGCTTCTGGTTCTCGTTGTGGGCCAGCTGGATGGCCTCAAACATCACGTCATTGGGGATCTCATTGGCCCCGGCCTCGATCATCACCACCTTCTTGCCGGTGGAGACCACGGTGACATCCAGGTCAGAGACCTCTGCCTGCTCGCGGGTGGGGTTGACCACCAGCTTGCCGTCCACAGAGCCGATCTTCAGCGCGCCCACAGGCCCGTTCCAGGGGATATCGGAGATGGCCAGGGCGGCGGAGGTGCCGATGAGGGCGGCAATCTCCGGGGAGCAGTCGTGGTCTACGCTCATAACCGTCGCCATGATGGCTACGTCATTGCGGAAATCCCCGGGGAACAGGGGGCGGATAGGCCGGTCAATGACGCGGCTGGTGAGGATGCCCTTCTCGCCGGGGCGGCCCTCCCGGCGCATGAAGGAGCCGGGGATGCGGCCGACGGAATACATCTTCTCTTCAAAATCCACGCTCAGGGGGAAGAAGTCGATGCCATCCCGGGGGCGGGCGGAGGCGGTGGCTGTGACCAGCACAGTGGTCTCGCCGTATGTCACCAGCACGGCGGCATTGGCCAGCTCCGCCAGCTTGCCGGTCTCCAGGGTGAGGGGCCGGCCGGCCAGGTCCATGGTATATTTGCGGTAGTTGGGGAACTGCTTCTTCGTGATAATTGTTGACATCATGCGTACTCCTTTTCGTTCTTTCGTCTGCCAGGGAGCCGCCTTTTAGCACTTGATCTCACCGCCGCCGGACCCGGCCGGAAGCAAGATCAACTGCTAAAGGGAGCTGCCCTGGTCCGCAGGTGCGGACAGGACAAGCGAAAAGACGGGGAAAAGGGCCCGGCCCTTCTCCCCGCGCAGTTCACTTACTTACGGATACCCAGCTTGGCGATGAGGGCGCGATAGCGCTCGATATCCTTCTTGGCCAGATAGTCCAAGAGGCTGCGGCGCTTGCCGATCATCTTATACAGGCCGCGGCGGCTGTGGTTGTCGTGGGCATGGACCTTCAGGTGCTCGGTGAGCTGGTTGATGCGCTCGGTGAGGATGGCCACCTGCACCTCCGGGGAGCCGGTGTCCGTGGGATGGGTACGGTTGGATTCAATAATGGAGGTCTTCTGGTCTTTCTGCATCATAGTCGGTTTCCACCTTTTCTATAAATTCTCCGCGTGCTGCGCCGGGGCAGGTGACGCCCGGCGGCGAAGCATGGGAACGCGCGGCCTCATATCTGCCGCGTACCACGCTACTATATCACAGTCAATTCCTATTGTAAAGAAAAATTTCGGGAATTATTCATACAATTTTCCGGCCAATAGGTGTGGCAAAATTGGCCGGGGCCGCAAGAGGGCGCGGCCCCGTTTCCCTCCCTCCCCGCAGTTGCCAAAAGCGCCGGGGCGTGGTACAATGTCCTCCAGGAAATGATGGAAAGGGGGTTCAGCCGATGCTCAAGCGGGCCTATGTGGAGATCACCAATGTCTGCAACCTGCACTGCGCCTTCTGCCCGGGCACCCGCCGTCCGGTGCGGTTCATGGCCCCGGAGGAATTCCAAACCATCATCCGGCGGCTGCGCCCCCATGTACGCTATCTCTATCTCCACGTCATGGGGGAACCCCTGCTCCACCCCCAGCTGGGAGAGCTGCTGGAGATGGCTGCGGCGGAGCAGTTCCGGGTGTGCCTGACCACCAACGGTGTGCTGCTCCCGGAACGGTCCGCGCTGCTGCTGGCCGCCCCGGCCCTCTATAAAACCAGCGTGTCCCTCCACAGCGCCGAGGCCAACGGCGCGGGGGAGCTGTCATGCTACCTGGAGGGGGTATGGGGCTACGCCCTGCGCGCATCCCAGTCCGGGACGATCTGCGCCCTGCGGCTGTGGAACGGCGGCGGGGCCCAGGCGCGAAATGGCGAGATTCTGGATTTCCTGGCGGACAAGCTGGGCTTCCATCCCCTGGGCTGTCCCCAGCCCCGCCCCGGCAGCTGGCGTCTGGGGGAGCGGCAATACCTGGAGCAGGCGGAGCAGTTCGACTGGCCGGACCTGGAGGCCCCGGAGCGGGGGACCCGCTTCTGCCTGGGCCTGCGGGACCAGGTCGCAGTGCTGGCAGACGGCACGGCCGTCCCCTGCTGCCTGGATCACGAGGGGGATCTCCCTCTGGGGAGCCTGCTGGAGCAGGAGCTGGATACCATCCTCTCCAGCCCCCGGGCGCGGGCAATTTACGACGGCTTCTCCCAAGGGAAGCCCAGCGAGGCCCTGTGCCGCCGCTGCGGCTTTGCCGCACGGTTCGGATAGAGGATATGGAGGCAAGATAAAGGAGACGCATGACAGAGCAGCAGAGATTAAACGCCATGGCCGCACCCCTGCTGGCCTGGTACGAGGAACACAAGCGCGCCCTCCCCTGGCGGGGGACACGGGACCCCTACCGGGTATGGGTGTCGGAAATCATGCTCCAGCAGACCCGGGTAGCGGCAGTCCTGCCCTACTACCAGCGCTGGATGGAGGAGCTGCCCACAGTGGAGGATCTGGCGGCGGTGGAGGAGGAGCGGCTGATGAAGCTCTGGCAGGGCCTGGGCTACTACAGCCGGGCCAGGAACCTGCAAAAGGCGGCGAAAATCATCGCGGCAGCGGGCGCGTTCCCGGAGACCTATGAGGCGCTGCTGCGCCTGCCCGGCGTGGGGGACTATACCGCCGGCGCGGTGGCCTCCATCGCCTTCGGCCAGCCGGTCCCGGCCGTAGACGGCAATGTGCTGCGGGTGGCAGCCCGGGTGGCGGAGCTCCGGGAGGACATTATGGATGTCAGGGCCCGCAGACGCATCCGGGGGCTGATGGAGGGGGCTGTCCCGCCGGACCATCCCGGCGCGTACAACCAGGCATTGATGGATTTGGGCGCAACGGTGTGCCTGCCCAACGGCCCGCCCCTGTGCCCCCAGTGCCCCTTGGCAGGGCTCTGCGAGGCCAACCGGCTGGGCTGCCAGGATGAACTCCCTGTCCGGAAGAAAAAGGCGGGCCGCCGCCGGGAGGAGATGACCGTCTACCTTCTGGTACAGGATGGCCGTATCGCGGTGCGCCGCCGGGAGGGCCGGGGGCTGCTGGCTGGGCTGTGGGAATTCCCCCACGTGCCCGGCGCGCTGGATGAGGCGGCCGCAGGCGGTCCGGTGGCCCAGTGGGGCCTGGCCGCCATGGAGTGGCAGAAAACCCTCCAGGCAAAGCACATCTTCACCCACGTGGAGTGGCATATGACCGGCTACGTCCTCACCGTGCGTGGGGAATGCCCGGCCCTCACCTGGGTGGACCGGGCAGGGCTGGAGGGGCTGGCCGTACCCTCGGCCTTTGGGAAGTATTTGCAGGAGGCATTTGCCTGCCTCCCGGAGGGCTAGCCGCCCGGGAAGCAGTAAAATATTGTGTGAATTAGGAGAGAGGACAACAGATGGCACAGCTTTATTTCAAGTACGGGGCTATGGGCTCCAGCAAAACCGCCAACGCCCTGATGGCGCATTTCAACTACCAGGAGCGGGGGCAGGAGGCACTGCTGGTCAAGCCGCAGCTGGACCAGCGGGATGGGGATCACATCGTCCGCTCCCGCATTGGCCTGACCAACCCGTGCGTCTACTTCCACGAGATGCGCGCCATGCCGGATGAGGCACTGCAAAAATACGCCTGTATCATCGTGGACGAGGCCCAATTCCTCACCAAGGACGAGGTCCACTACCTGGTCCATCTGGTGGATGAGTGCAGCATCCCTGTCATGTGCTACGGCCTGCGGGCGGACTTCAAGGGGGATCTGTTCGAGGGCAGCCGCGAGCTGCTGATTATGGCGGACAAGCTGGAGGAGGTCAAGACCATCTGCTGGTGCGGAAAGAAAGCCACCTTCAACGCCCGCTTTGACGCCCAGGGCCGTGTCCTCAAGGAGGGTGCCCAGGTGGTGCTGGGGGCCAATGACCAGTATATCGGCCTGTGCCGCCGCCACTGGATGGCCAATGACCTGGGGCCGGATTTCAACCTCCACGGCACAGGGGATTGACATCACAAAGCACCCCGGAACCCAAACGGTTCCGGGGTGCTTTTGCATCCATCACGCCAGGGCCTTCCCTCACGGGACAAAGCCCTCAAAGATGGGGGTTACGCCCTCCCGCTCCAGCTTCTCCATCGTCTGCCGGTCCCGGATGGTCCAGGCTACCTCGTGGACGCCGTAGAGCCGCTTCATCAGCCGCAGGCTGGGGCGGGCGCGGTCCTTACAGTTGTAGGCGATGAAGTCAGGCCGGGTAAACACAGACGTCAGCAGGCACGTCATGGCAGCCCGGGCCAGCCAGGGGAGGCCGGGCACCTCGCTCCCCCGCAGGAAATTCTGGCTGAGCTGCCCCCGTAAAACCTCCGGGTACCGCTGCCGCAGCCGCAGCAGGACAGCGGGGTGGAAGGACTCAATGCAGTATGTCCCCTTCCAGCCCGCCAGCTGGGCCATCACCGCATCGGTGAGGGCGGCGGCGTTGCCACGCTCCGCTTTCAATTCGATGACCAGGGGCGGCCCTCCCGCGAAGACCGCCAGCACATCCCCCAGCAGGGGGATGGATTCCCCCGAGCCCAGGAGGGGATAGCCGTCCAGCTCCGCCGCCGTCAGATCCTCAATCGCCGCCCGTTTGCCGCAGACCCGCTCCAGGCTGCTGTCATGGACCACCGCCAGGGCGCCGTCCGCCATCAGGTGGACGTCCAGCTCTGCGCCAAGACCCCGCTCCGCCGCCGCGCGGAAGGCGGACAGGGAGTTTTCCGGACGGCTGGCGTCATGGAGTCCCCGGTGGGCATACCTGGCCCGGCCGATGGCCTCCCAGCCCGGCTGGCCCCGGCGGGGGAGCAGCAGCAGGCACCAGAGCACCAGCAGTGCGGCGGCTATGCAGACAACAGCCAGCATCCCCCACCGCCTCCCCTCTTCCTGTAAGGCATCTTATCGAACCGCGATGGCCTCGATCTCCACCAGCGCATCCTTGGGCAGGCGGGCGACCTCCACCGCGCTGCGGGCGGGGGGCTCGCTGGGGAAGAAGGTGGCGTAGACCTCGTTCATGGCGGCGAAGTCATTCATATCCTTGAGGAACACTGTGGTCTTGATGATGTTCTCCATGGCGAGCCCCGCACCGGCCAGGACAGCCTTGACGTTCTCCAGGGACTGGCGGGTCTGGCCGGCAACGCCGCCCTCAGCAAAGGCGCCGGTAGCGGGGTCAATGGGCAGCTGGCCGGAGGTGATGACGACGCTGCCGCCGTCAATCCCCTGGGAGTAGGGGCCGATGGCCGCAGGTGCGGCGGTGGTTGCGATGATCTTCTTCATGAAAAGATCCTCCTTCAATGTAAGATACCTCCATTTTACCAGTATCCCGCCAAAAGGTCAACCTCATCAAGTGGGCGTGGGGCAGCCCGGTAAATTCTGACCGGTTTGTGCCGGAGACGCAACGATCAATCCTCCGCAAGCCCATGCGCCTGCTTATATTCTGCAATCAGCCCATCCAGCTTGGCCTGTGCGTACTGATGGGCGTTCGCATCGATTTCCTCTATATTTTTCACACCGCCATGAGCGGCCAAAGCGTAGGGATCGTTGAGCGCAATATTGCTCCCCCAGAGCATCGCCCGTTCCTGGCGGAAAGCCCAATCCCGCTCAGCTTTGGACATATCCGACCGAAAGAATGGGGACTGTCCAAAGGGCGAGCTGGCATCGAACACGTATTTCTGGAGTATGTGGTTATAGGGGTCTTTATAGGACATGCTCTCCTTGTGGGCCCCGGCATAGTAGTCCCTTATCTGCGCTTCCATCTCCTGGTATTGCCGGACAATGCCCTCCACAAAGGCCGCGCCGTATATCTTCCCGTCCGGGTCTACCTTTCTTCTCAGATTGGCCTCCTGATCGACCTCCAGCTTACCGCTCATCTCCTTGAGCGTCTGGCGAATGGTTTCAAGCTGCTCCTTGGGGATGATAGTGGTCTGCATTTCGGAGATCTCCCCAGGCCTACCCTCCCATTGATCGATCTTGATTCCGAGGGATACGCCTTCCTGCTTTTCCCCAACTGCGGGAATTTCCCCCTCCGTCTTTGCTTCCGCCTTAACGAAAGCCGGATATGCGGTGCGGGATACATCGGGCCGGATACCTATATCCATGGAAAAAACCTCCCATCTGTTTCTGCTTTTTTATCGGCAAATCGGGCGCCATGGATAAGATCTTCGCCTTATACAAATTTTTTGCTGTCTCAGAAGGGACATCATCGTTATGCTCTTGACTTTTTAGTCCCAGCCGCAGTATGATAGCAAAAACAGGAGAAAAAGGGAGATGGATATGTTTACCGGATACAGCAGCGAAACGCTGGACTTCCTGTGGGGCATCCGCCTCAACAACGACCGGGCCTGGTTTACCGCCCACAAGCAGGCGTATATGCAGCATCTCTACCAGCCCACCATGGAACTGGGGCGGGAGGTCTACGGCCGCTTTATGGAGAAGTTCCCCAAGCTGGGCCTGAACCTCCATGTCTGCCGGATCTACCGGGATGCCCGGCGGCTCCACGGCCAGGGGCCCTACAAGGACCACCTCTGGCTGACAATCCGGCCTGAGAACGACATCTGGTCCCGCCAGCCGGTATTCTGGTTCGAGATCGCCCCAGAGGGGTGGAGCCATGGCGTGGGGTTCTGGAACGCCGCACCCCAGACCCTGGCGGCTATGCGCAGGGATATCGACGAGAACCCCCAGCGCCTGGAGAAGCTGGCCCGCCGCCTGAACAGGGACGGCCGTTTCCAGGTCCAGGGCCGGGACTATGCCCGGAAAAAGGGGGAGAGTACGCCCCTGCTGGCCTCTTGGTACAATAAAAAGGAGATCTCTGTGGGCTGTGAGCGGCCCTTTGACGATCTGCTCTGCTCCCCGGAGCTGGTGGATGCGCTGGTAGACGGTTTCACTTTTTTAGTACCCTGCTACCAATATTTCCAGTCATTCTGCAAAAATGGGCTGGAGGATCTGAAATAGCAGATCCTCCAGCCCATCGCCTATTTCCTCCGCTTCCTGCCGTAGAACCCGGCCAGCAGGGCGGCAGTCACCGCCACCACCCCGCCTACCAGGAGGTAGGGGGCATAGCCCGCGGCTGGCAGCACCGGCTTCTGCGCCGGGGTCAGCTGGGCCTGCTCCACCTGCCGGAGGGGGAAATCCGTGCCATCCGGGTCATCCAGGCAGAACCAGCCCTCCAGATGGCCGTACATGTACCCCACAAATCCCCAGGTGCGGCCATCCTCATCCGTGAACACCGACCGGATATAGCTCCTGTCGTCCGCTGTGCCGGTCAGGTTGCCGATCACATCCGCCCCCCAGTCGGAGAGCTGGAATGTCTGCTTCACCTCCGGCGCACCAGGGTACTCAAAGAAATTTATACAGGTATCCGTTCCGCTGTAGCCCGCGAATTCACCGCCGTAGTCCCGGATCTGCCCGGCGTACTCCTCTTGGAAGCTGCGGTAATCGTAGATCTGCGCCAGCTCCGCCAGTTCCACCCAGCCGGAAATCTCCTGCCCATCCACCTGCCGGTTGGTGAGGCCCCAGTCCTGGTAGGTATAGCCAATCCATAACCGCTCGCCATTCTCATACTGGGCGATCACGGCGCTGCCACCGGGGGCGTCCCAGAGGGTGACAAAGCCCGCTTCACCGTTGGCGAGGTAGCCCCGATCCTCGTACTGGCAGCTTTCCCGGTGCTGCTCGTAAAAGTGGTTGCTGTGCGGCTCCCACATGAGGTCCGCCCGGGCCGGGATCTCCAGGGAAAGCGCCGCAGCCAGTGCCAGCAGGAATATGCAAATTCGCTTCATTTCAAAAACCTCCTTTGGTAATCATTCTTTTTCTTAAAAGAAAAAGAATCAAAAAGAACTTAAAACAGATTGATCTCCCCAGCCGCCCACATCCTAAAAGGAAAGAGGGGGAAACAGGCTTATTACGCATCCAGTCCCATAGGAGAACGCATTGGCCAGCAGGGAGAAGAGGAACGGCCGCCGCAGCTGCTCAGAGAAGGCCTTGTAGCAGCGCCACTCCACCACCACCGCGCCGCACTCCAGCACGGCGGCAGCCAGGGCTGGGCTCCAATGACCAAGGCCCACGGCGGTATGATAGAGCAGCACCACAGGCGGATTGGTCAGGCAGTTCACCAGGGCCGCCAGGGCCAGCTCCCGCCGTCCCCGGAGGCCCCACGCCAGAGCAAAGCCCTCCTCCAGCAGCAGCGTGAGCAGCAGGGAAACCACCAGCGCCGTCAGCAACGCGCCACCCCCTTCCCCAAGGGGCCCCACAGCAGGGCCAGGCTCACCAGGGCTGCAGCCGCATAGGCCCAGGGCCCGGACAGCATGCTGGGCCAGCCCAAAAAGGAGGGGAGGAACCCCAGGAACAGCGCGAATGTCAGCAGGCCAAAGGTAAATCCCTTGGCTCCCGGCATAGCCCGGGCTGCTGCCCAAAGGGTGACGGGCATGGTCATATTGAAGAGGAAGACAGCCAAGATGCCCGACAGCGGCAGGACCGAGAACAGGTACAGCGCCCCCGCCGCTCCCAGGCTCCAGAGGGACGACTGCCTGGGGCCCAGTGCATCCATGGCAAAGCCTCCGGCTGTCTTACCCAATACCAAGGCCAGGGCAAGCAGCATCGCCCAGCTCCCCTCCCCCTTCCAGGGGAAGGACTGGTTCATACCCATATAGGAGCGCAGTACCACCACCAGGAACAGCGGCAGGAGGACGCCATACCCGCCGGGGGCGGAGAAATCCAGCGGAACATTGCGGGGGCCAGGCCGCCGCTGGTACATCCACGCAATCGCCGCCCCCAGCGCGAGAAGCCCTGCCGGGGCTATCCACAGTGCAGGGTGGCCTCCCCTGCCCCAGGCGGCCCCGATGGACAGCCCCAGCGCCCCCGGGGAGACGAAGACGCCGAGGGCGGCGGCATACTGCTCACTGCTGTTGAGTACGTCCATACCCCCGCCCAGGTGGAAGAGGGCGTTCCCCATCCCCGCAATGACAGCGGTGGGGACCGGCTGGGGGAGGAGGAAGGCTAAGGCCGTCAGGAGGCAGCCGCTGGCCGCCACCAGGCCATTCCGGTTCCACTGGCCAGCCAGCAGGCCCAGGGGCATTTGCAATGCAAAGGCACAGAAGTTGTAGAGCAGCAGGCACAGCGAGAAGGAGGGGGCGTCTGCCATGGTTCGGAAGACCAGGAGGGCGCAGCTCAGGTCCACCCAGAGATGGGACAGGCTGTAGAGGGCTAACAGGGATTTTCTCATGGGAATCACCCCTTTCACTTCCTTAGACGGGATCCGGAGGAAAATGTGCCACATGGCAGAAAAAAAGACGGGCCTGATCCCGGCCCGTCCCCCAGGCAGCACTCCACCGCGCTGGCCATCACACTGTTATGCCCTGCCCGGCAGGCCCCCTCCGGGGACTGGCAGACCGCATACCACCTCCACCACCTGCTCCGCCATGGTGGCCAGCGCACAGTGGAGCGCCCCCAGCTGCCGGATATAGGCGGCGGTCTCCGCATCGTAGGCGAGGCCGTCCCGGAACACGTCACTGCTGACGATGACCAGCAGCCCTGCCCGCTCCAGCAGGGCGCGCACCCCGGCCAGGATCCGCTCCTCAGCCCCGGCCCCAGCTCCGCCAGGGGCCCAGAGCTCATTGGCCAGCAGGTTCCCCAGATCCTCCAACAGGACATCATCCCCCGGCAGGACAGCGGCCCCGCCGATATCCACCGGCCGCTCGATGGTGACGAAAGCCCGGCCAGCCGCCGCGCCGTGGGCGGCCCGCATCGCCCGGTGGCGGGCAATCCGCTGCCGGGCCTCCTCCCCTGCGCCCTCCATAGCGGCCAGGTACACCGCCCGCTGGCCCGCCTGGGCCAGCAGGAACTTTTCTGCATAGGCGGATTTGCCGCTGCCGCTGCCGCCAATGACCAGCACCAGCCGCCCGCTCACAGCGGCTGATAGGCGTCGATGCCGGTCGCCTCAAAGGACGGCATATCGAAGCGGACCCGCAGGGCCATATCAATCAGTGGCATCACCGACACCGCACCTGTACCCTCCCCCAGGGCCATCCCCAGCCGCAGCAGGGGCGTGAGGCCCAGGGCCTCCATCACGTACCCCGCCCCCGGCTCGGCGGACAGGTGGGAGGCGGTCAGTACCCCCTGGACATTGGGGCACAGCCGCACTGCCGCCAAGGCTGCCACAGTGGAGATAAAGCCGTCCATCACTGCGGGGACCCGGTACAGGGCGCAGCCCAGGTAAAATCCCGTCATGGCGGCAATATCGTAGCCGCCCACCTTGGCGATCACATCCACCGGATCGGTGGGCTCCGGGCGGTGGAGGGCAATGGCCCGGTCAATGACGGCGACTTTCCGGGCCAGGCCCTCACCGGAGAGGCCCGCCCCCCGGCCGGTTACTTCACTGGCCGGGCGGCCCAGCAGCACGGCGGTCACCGCACTGGTGGTGGTGGTGTTGCCGATGCCCATCTCCCCGGCGGCCAGAAGGCCGCAGCGGCCCGACAGCTCCCCGGCCAGCTCCATCCCCGCCAGCAGGACACTCAGGCACTGGCGGCGGGTCATGGCGGGATGCTGGGCCAGGTTTTCCGTCCCTCTCGCCACCTTGATGCTCCGCATCCCGGGGATCTCCGTCAGCATCCCTGCGTCCACGGGCAGCACCTCCACCCCGGCTACCCCAGCCATACAGCACACGCTGGCCGCGCCGGAGAGCATGTTCCCGGCCACCACGGCGGTAACGCTGCTGTCCGTCTGGGTGACGCCCTCGGCCACCACGCCATTGTCCGCGCAGAAGGCGGCAACGCATTTATGGATGTCCCGTTTCAGCGGGGCCACCCCGGCCATCCGTGCCACTGTGTCCTCCAGCAGGCCCAGCCCGTGCAGGGGCTTTGCCACCGTGTCCCAGCGGCGGCGGGCCTCCTCAATGCTCTCCTGATCCACCGGCTGTACCGCCTGAACAGCCTCTGCCAGCCTCCGCTCCAATACCTCCAGCTCTTCCATGGTCTGCTCCTTCCTGTCTTTTGTGGGTTTTCCTGGATACTATAAGCGCGCAGACGGAAAAAAACAACCGCCCGCCGGGCGTTTCCCGGCGGACGGCCTGTTTTTTTGTGATTGGCTGGCCTCAGTTCTGCTTGTTCCCGCCTCGGTCATAGGCAACGATCACGCGGCGGTTGGGCTCCGTGCCCATGGAATAGGTGGTCACACCCTCTACGTTCTGGAGCGCGGTGTGGATAACGTGGCGCTCGTAGGCGTTCATAGGCTCCAGGGTGACATTGCGCTTGTACTTGGCCACCTTGGCAGCTACCTTGCGGGCCAGGTGCTGGAGGCTCTGCTCCCGCTTCAGGCGGTAGTTCTCTGCATCTACATGGACCCGCACCCGCTTATCCCCGCCTTTGTTGACGGTGTAGTTGGTCAGCTGCTGGATGGCATCCAGGGTCTCACCCCGGCGGCCGATGAGCTGGCCCAGCTTCTCCCCCTCCAGGATGACCTTGTAGCGGTTTTCCTCCCCCAGGTAGACCTTTACCTGGGCACTGCTCTCCATATGCTGGAGGAGCCCTGTGAGGAATGTGGTAATCTGCTGCGCCTTCTCGTCGTGGCAGGGCTCGCCCAAATCCTCAAGCTGCACGGCAACGGCGGGGACGGCCTCCTCCAGCGGCTCAGGGCGGGGACGGCTGGCCGGCTTGCGCTCAGGACGCTGGCGGGGCCTCTCCGCCCTGGGGGCGGGTGCAGGCTTGGAAGATACCGGGCTCTCTGGTGCGCGGGGGACGGGCGCAGGCTTGGGAGACACCGGTCCCCCCGGTGTGCGGGGGGCAGGCGCAGGCCTGGGAGATACCGGGCTCTCCGGTGCGCGGGGGGCGGGCGCAGGCCTGGAGGGCGGCGGTGGGGCAGGTTCCTCATCCTGGAGGCCATAGGTTACGCGGACCTTGGCCGGGCTTGCGCCGATGCCGAAGATCCCCTTCTTAGCACGCTCCAGGATCTCGACGGACACCTCGTCCCGCTCCAGGCCCAGCTCAGAGAGGGCCTTGCTAATGGCCTCGTCCTCCGTTTTGCCCGTCACATCGATAAATTTAGCCGTCATAACGAGTTTCTACTCCTTCTCTTCATAGCGGTCTGCCTGATAGCTGCGGCCCCTGGCATAGGGGCGCTCCCCTACGCGGCCGGCCTCGGTGGTGGAAACCTTCTTCTCGCCAGGCTTGGGCTTCTGCGGTTTCTTGGGGCGCTGGGGCTCCTGCTCCCGCTGCTCTGCGGCCCGCTTTTTGGCCTCCTCCATGCGCAGCTTCCGGGCGGCCTCCCGTTTGGCCTCCCGCTCATCCTCCTCGGCGTTGAGCTTGTTCGTGTAGAACCTGCCCAGCACGGACTCGCGGATCATGCCCCACACGCTGTTGGCAATCCAGTACACGCCCAGGGCCGCCGGCATGATGAAGCAAATCCATATGGTCATCAGAGGCATCATCAGGTTCATCATTTTCATGCTGGCCTGCTGCTCCTGGGACTGGCCGTTGCTCTTGCTGATGACGATGGTCTGGATGTACTGCATCACTGCGGCGAGGATGGGGATCAGGACCAGGCCGATCATCGCAGGGGTGAAGCCCTTGAGCGCCTGCTGGGGCATGGCGCTCAGGTCGACGCCCAGGAAGTTGTAGTCCATCTGGATCAACCCCGGCGTCCCCTCAAAGCTGGACCAGTTGCGGGAGATGAAGTTGGCCAGGTTGATCTCCTCATAGGCGGAGCTTACATTGCCGGCCGTATATCCCAGGGAGACAGCGGTCTCCCGCAGGGTATTGCAGGCATCGGCGCCCAGGCCCATAAAATAGGTGATGGGCTGGCGTATGATGGAGTACAGGGGGACGAGGATGAACATGGGCAGGAGGGACCACAGGCAGCCGCCCATGGGGTTGATGCCCTCCTCCTGGTAGAGCTTGGTCAGCTCCTCCTGGTACTTCTGCTGGTTTTTCGCGTACTGCTTTTGCAGCTCGGCCTGCTTACCGGACAGCCGGCCCATGCGGACCATGCTGCGCTTGGATTTCATTTGGAATGGGAACATCACCAGGGTGATGACCAGGCTGAAGAGGATGATTGCCACACCGTAGGAGCCAGTGATGGAGTACATCCATCGCAGCAGCGCGGCAAAGGGCAGGCAGACGATCCTGCCAAAGGTACCAAACATGAACAGTTCCTCCGGTCATTTGTGTCATTTGTGCGTCAAGGGACTGGGTCGTACAGATCCCCCTTGTAGAAGGGGTGGCATCGCAAAAACCGCCTGACCGCCAGCCAGCCGCCCTTCATCGCGCCATATTTTTCAATGGCCTGGGCGGCGTACTGGGAGCAGGTGGGGAGGAAACGGCAGCGGGGGGGCAGGCCCGGGGAGACGTACCTCTGATAGAAGCGGATGGCCCGCAGGAGCAGCATTTTTATCATTTGGCGGGCTTCTCCATCAGATCCAGCTCCTGGCAGGCCCTGTAAAAGGCGCCGGTCAGCCGCTGGTAGGGCCCGTCCACTGCCCGGGAGCGGGCTACCAGGACGATGTCATAGCCCTGGCGCATCTCCAGCTGGGCCAGGCGGTAGACCTCCCGCAGGCGGCGGCGGGCGCGGTTGCGTACCACGGCGCCGCCCAGCTTGGTGCTCACCGTCACCCCCAGGCGGTTGTGGCCCAGGCGGTTGCGGCGGCAATAGAGCACCAGGAAGGGCGTCACCGCAGAGCGGCCCTTCCCATACATCCGGCGGAATATGTGGTTTTCCTTGATTGTCACCGTCTTTTTCACAGCCGGGCCCCTCCCTCCCTGCCGCGCAGGCGGGCGGCCTGCCCCAGCGGCCCCAGCTGCGCGGCTCCTAAAACCATAGAGGGACGGCAGGATGAACTCTTGCCGTCCCCTCGATCTATCATTTGCGATGCAAGCTCCGCGAACCTCAATGGGTCAGGCGGGCGCGGCCCTTGGCGCGGCGGCGGGCGAGCACCTTGCGGCCATTGGCGGTCCTCATCCTCTTACGGAAGCCGTGCTCCTTGGAGCGCTGACGCTTTTTGGGCTGGTAGGTACGGAACATTTGCATACACCTCCTAATTTCTGTTTTGCGGTGGGGGCCGGAGGCCCCGCACTACTCGACGGCGGGCGGATTGGGATCCCGCCCCGCAGTTGACTATTTAGGCCCGTAAAATGCAGGCAACAAGTATTATACATAATGAAATCCCACGTGTCAACAAAAATTTTCAGATTTCATGGGATAACAGGCTTTGCGGGGCTGTTCCCGCCCGGCGGGCCCCGCCGGGCGCAGCACTGCCGGCATGGGGAGAGGGCAGGCACGTGCCGCCTAACGGCGCCTGTGCCTGCCCTTGTTCATTATCCTGCCAGCAGCAGGTAGCCGCTGCCCTCCGGCCCGCCGGGGGCCTCATCAAAGGCCTCCCCAGCCGCCAGCAGCGCCTCCCGCAGGGCGGCGGCCTCCTCTTCTGTCAGCAGATAGCTGCCGCCGCTCTCCCAGGCAAGGCCCAGCTGCTCCTCCACCCACGCCCCGGCTGCGGGGCTGGCGGTAGACAGCACCCCGGCGTACTGCTGGTGATCCAGCGAAAGATCCTGCGCCACGCCATCCGCATACTCCTTGGCACTGCCGGCCGGCATGGCGGCAGGGGGGCCGCCCTCCTCCGGCGCGGCCCTCATCTGGGGTGCGATCCCGCTGTCCTCCGCAGAGAGGGCGCTGGGCGCCTCCGTACCGGAAGCAGAGCTGCTGCCCACGGCGGCGGAGTGGACAGCCGGCTGCTGGCCCTCGGGTACGCTGCCCGGGCCCTGAAGGCGCAGGACCCCCAGTACAGCCACTGCACAGCAGGCCGCCACCGCCGCCCACCGCCGCCAGTAGGGAAATGGGATTGCCTTTTTGCCCGCCGGGCGTTCCTGGGGCGTCTCCCGCACGCGGGACATGACCTGGCTGGCCAGCCCTGCCGGTGCGGGGACCTCCTCCAGCTGGGCCAATGCGTCATGTATGGCAATCTGGTCGTCAAAATAAGCCTGGCAGACGGGGCATCCCGCCATGTGCCCCATCAGCTCCGCCCGGTCCGCCTCGTCTAAAGCGCCGTCAATAAATTCGCTGATGAGAAGCTCGTATTCCTCACAGGGATTCATGGCTGTCCCCCTTTCCAGATGGTTCTTCTGATAGGTTAGACGGCAGATAGCCAGATAAGTTCCCACTTTTCAGAAGGATTTTTCGCAGTGCGCCCCGGGCGCGGGCAATCCGGGACTTCACTGTCCCCAAATCCAGCTCCAGGGCCTGGGAAATCTCCTCATAGCTCATGGATTGGAGCTCCCGCAGCACCAGGATCTGCCGGTGGCTGTCGGAGAGCTGGCGCAGCCCATCTGCCACGGCCGTGCGCAGCTCAGCCCCCTCGGCAGCCTCCTGGGGGCCAGGGCCAGCCTCTGCGGCGTCCAAGCCGGCCTCCTCGCTGTCCAGGCTCAGCTCCCCCCGCTGGCGGCGGGTCCGCCGCAGGTGGTCAATGGCCGCGTTGGATGTCAGCCGGTAGAGCCAGGTGGCAAACCCCGCCTCCCCCCGGAAGGCGGGCAGGCCGCGCCAGGCGGACAAAAATGCCTCCTGGGCCACATCCCCGGCGTCCTCCGGCCGGCCGCACATCCGCAGGGCCAGCTGGTATACCTTGTTTTCATGCAGCCGCACCAGCTCCGCGAAGGCGTCCTCATCGCCTCCCGCCGCTGCGCGGACCAACTCCTCAACTGTCATGCAGATCCCTCTTGATCCCTCTCGTCACCCGGTAGACATCGTCCAGTGTCTCCATATGGACAATCTGCTCCTTGTAGCAGGAGGCGTGGGGCACCCCCTTGAGATACCAGGCGTAGTGCCGCCGTGCATTGAGCACGGCAATTTTTTCACAGCCATACTGCGCGGCCAGCTCAATCTGCCGCACCGCAGTGTCGCACCGGTCCGCCAGGGGCGGGCGCTCCGGCACCGCCTCCCCCGCCAGGGCCGCCGCCGCCTGCTGGAAGAGCCAGGGGTTGCCGAAGCAGCCCCGCCCGATCATCGCCAGATCCGCCCCGGTCTGGCGGAGGATCCGCACGGCGTCCTCCGGGGAGAAGATATCCCCGTTGGCGATCACCGGGATAGAGACAGCCTCCTTCACCTCCCGGATGGTGGTCCAGTCAGCCCTGCCGCCGTACATCTGCACCCGGGTCCTCCCGTGGACGGCAATGGCGGATACGCCTGCCTGCTCCAGCATCCGGCTCAGTTCCACGGCATTGATGCTGCCCTTGTCCCAGCCCCGGCGCATTTTCACAGTCACTGGTACGCTGCTGGCCTGGACAACTGCCTCCGCCAGGCGGGCGGCCTTCTCCGGATCCCGCATCAAGGCCGCGCCGTCGCCGCTGGAAACCACCTTGCCCACCGGGCAGCCCATATTGATATCCAGCAGATCCGCCCCGCTGGCCTCAATGGCAATCTGGGCGGCCTCGGCCATGCAGGCGATGTCACTGCCAAAGATCTGGGCCACAAAGGGCGCCTCGCCTGGGAAGGGCTGGAGCAGCAGACGGCTCTTCTTATCCTGATAGCACAGCGCCTTGGCGCTGACCAGCTCGGTGTAGGTCAATCCCGCCCCCAGCTCTGAGCAGATCTGCCGGTAGGCCGCATCCGTGACCCCGGCCATGGGGGCCAGGGCCAGCTGGGAGGGGATTTCAACTTGTCCGATCCGCATAGGCCGCCTCCTTCCTGTTCCCATGATGGGGGCGGCGGAGAGCCGTCCCGCATTGCGGCTATTATATCCCACCCCTTTGGCGCTGTCAATTCGCTTTTTCCGCGCAGAGGGCTGCGTAAATTCAGGGCCTGTATTTATAGATAGGGGGATGCCGGATGGGCGAGGGATTTTTTCGCCCTGCAAGGCAAAAAATCCCAGGAACACTTTGTGTATTTCAAAATTTTTTAACGCGGCAGGACGGAAAGATACCCGTCCAGACAGCGTTTAACGCCTGTGAATGCAGGTTCTCAGATATGGCTGCTGGCGGCAGGGAAAACCCGGGCTTTTTCCAGCAGTGACAGCAGCGGCATCCCCAGCACATAGCAGACCATCAGCTCCGCGCCGCCTACGGACAGGGCATTGAAGAGGAACGCAGCCGGGAAGCCGGCGGTGAAGCCCGCCTCATACCAGGCCAGCAGGGCGCCCACGATCACGCCGTTGCAGAGCACCGGGGGCAGGGGGGCCAGCCACTTGTTCTGGCACCGGGCGGTCAGCAGCCCGGCCAGCAGGGTGGCCAGGGAGCCAAACAGCAGATCCGGCAGGCCGTAGGGGCTGAGGATATTGGCAAGGATGCACCCGGCAAAGAGGCCCCAGGCCGTGGTGGGGCACAGGAAGGGCAGCACGGTCAGCGCCTCAGCAAACCGGCATTGGAATACACCGAAATTCAGGCCGAAGATGTTCCCAAAATAGCATAGGGTGACATACAGGGCCCCGGCAAGGGCGGAGAAGGTGAGCTGGCGGATGGATTGGTTTTTCATTGTGTTGTACCTCCATTTTTTGTTTAGAGAACGGCCAGGACCGGGCCGCCAGCCCGGCTGAACCGAACGAACGCGGGCGCAGAGCGCCCGCGCTTGGACTGGGTGTGGGAACCAGTCGAGGAGGATTATAACACAGCTTGTCCATACTGTAAAGCCTTTACAGACGGTCAATGCACCGCCGGGAGGCGGACATAGAAGGTATTGGCCCCATCCCCGCTCTCCGCCCAGATCCGGCCCCGGTGGGCCTGGACAATCCCCCGGGCAATGGAGAGGCCCAGGCCGCAGCCCTCCGCCCCGGGCTGCTCCCCCCGGCGGAAGCGCTTGAAGATCTCCTCCAGCTGCTCCTTGGGGATGGGCTCCCCGGCATTGGCTGCCGACAGCAGCAGCCAGCGGCCCTCCCGCCGGAGGCGGACCTCCACCCATCCCTGGGGGGCGGCATATTTCCGGGCATTGTCCAGGAGGATGTCCACAACCTGCCGCAGGCGGTCCGGCCAGCCCCGGGCCAACAGCCCCTCCTCCAAGCCGCTCTCCAGACGCAGGCCCTGCTCAAAGAACAGCGGCTCAAAGGGCAGCAGCGCATCGGACACCAGGCGGCTGACATCCACCGTCTCCATGGCGGCCGCAGCCAGCCCGTTATCCACCCGCGCCAGATCCAGCAGGCTCTCCACCAGCACCCGCATCCGCCGGGACATGTCCAGGATATTCCCCACAAAGCGCTCCCGGTCCGCACCGCCGTCCTGTAAGAGCTCGGCATTGGTCAGGATCACTGTCAGCGGCGTTTTCAGCTCATGGGAGGCGTCCGCCACAAACTGCCGCTGCTGCCGCCAGGCCGTGTCCACAGGCTTGACCGCCCAGCGGGCCAGCAGCAGGCTGATCGCCAGGAAGGCCAGGGATCCCACGCAGCCGATAAACAGGCAGGTCTTGACCAGGCGCTCCATGGCGGCCAGCTCCCCGGACGCATCAGCGAAGACCAGCACCGGCCGCTCCGGCGGCCCGGCCAGGCAGAAGCGCAGGCCCTCCGCCTGCAACAGCCCCGATGTCTCCCCGGTTGCCAGGGCCGCATCCAGCACCTGGCGTAAAAATGCCTCGTCGCTGAGGTCGTAGGAGCTGCCCTTGGCAACCAGCTCCCCATGGGGGCCCAGCTGGAGGGTAAAGCAGGGGATGCGCAGCTCCCCTGGCCTCCGCTGGCCCGGGCCCATAGGCTCCAGGGCAGCGGCCTGCATCCCGCGCAGGCTCTCTGCGGCCAGCCCCTCCCCGGTAAAATGGAGCACCATGCCCAGGATGACGCAGAGCATCCCCGTGGCAATGGCCATGTTGATGCAGACGAACTTTATCCGCAGCCGCCGGATCATCCCCCATCCACCTCCAAATGATAGCCCAGCCGCCGCACGGCCTCAATGCGCAGGTCGGAACCGATGCTGCGCAGCTTCTTGCGCAGGAAGCCCGCGTAGACCTCCACGTGGTTCTCCACCGCGTTGGAGTCATAGCCCCATACCCGCTCCAGCAGGGTCTCCTTGGACACCAGGCGGCCCTGGGCCTGCATCAGCTGGCGCATGACGCCGAACTCCCTGGCGGAGAGCTGGACCTGCCCGCCCCCACTGCTGAGGGTCCCGGCAGAGAGATCCAGGGCTGTGTTGCCGTAGCACAGCTCGTCCACCTGCTTCCCCTGGCGGCGGAGCAGGGCATTGACGCAGGCCAGCAGCTCCCTGGTATCAAAGGGCTTGGCCAGATAGTAGTCCGCCCCGGCATTGAGCCCCTCCACCCGGTCCAGGATGCCGGAGCGGGCCGTCAGCATCAGGATGGGGACCCCGCAGCGGCTGCTGCGGATCTGCCGGGCGGCCTGCCATCCGTCCAGCTTGGGCAGCATGACATCCAGGATGACCAGGTCATAGACCCCCAGCTCCGCATAGGCCGCGCCGCTCTCCCCGTCGTAGACCGCCTCTGTCTCAAACCCACGGGCCTCCAGCAGATCCTGAAGCGAATCCGCCAGCAGCCGTTCATCCTCTACAATCAATATTTTCATCCCAGCCATCCCTTCCCATCCCCATACGCGGCCATGATGCCTGCTGTGCAAAAACCGGCGCTGGCCTGGGGGCTTCTGAACCCGACAGGCCAGCACCGGCGGATGCTCACAGATATGGGATACGCCGCAGCTGGCCCGGTACAGGGACAGCCAGCCCAGCTGCTATTGGAAGTCCGCCAGCACCACGGTCTCACCGCCCCGGAGCCGGGAGGCCTCCGCCGCCAGGGCCATGACATGGCTCTCCACTGACGCATCGATCCCTGTCAGGCTCTCCCCGCCAGCCTCAATCAGGCGGCAGAACTGCTCCATCAGCCCGGCATCGCCGCCGCCGTGGCCGGCAAACTCGCTTTTCATGCTGTCCGGGGACACCAGCTTCTCCTCCTGGCCGAACCGGCGCAGAAGCAGGGTGTTTTTCTCCATATCCCCCTCGATCTCCCCCTCTGTGCCGGTGAGCTTGATGGTCCGGCGGCAGGTCTCAGTGAAGGCGGTCATGGTAAAGGTGGCGTGGACACCGTTTGCGAAATCCAGGTTCACCGTCTGGTGGTCTACCACATCGTTGTCGCAGTGGTAGACGCACCGCCCGTAGGGACCTGTCCGCAGGGCGGCGTAGAGGTTCTCCTCTGTAGGCGGCCCACCGGCCACGACGGTATTGGGCCAGCCATCCTTCCCCTGGCGCAGACCGCAGTGGCGGCTGTCCAGATAGATCTTCTCCGCGTCATAGATGCAGCGCTCCTTCCAGGCGCAGCCCTCCAGGCAGCGCTTGGCCGCGCCGGCAGGGGCATTTTCCGCCCGGAAGTGATCCAGCGAACCAAAGCTCTGCACCTTCAGGCAGCGGCCGCCCGCAAGCCAGCGCAGGATGTCCATATCGTGGCAGCTCTTCGCCAGGATCATAGGGCTGGTCTCATCCGACCGCCGCCAGTTGCCGCGGACAAAGCTGTGGGCGTAGTGCCAATAGCCTACATGCTCCACGGCGTCGATGGTTTCCAGCTTGCCGATCTCCCCGCGCCGCACCATCGCCTCCAGCGCCGCATAAAAGGGGGTATAGCGCAGCACGTGGCACACGACGACCGTCCGTCCGGTCTCCTCCGCCTTCTCCAGCAGGCGGCGGCACTCCGACAGCTCCGGAGAAATGGGTTTTTCCAGCAGGACGTGGTACCCTTTATCCAACGCCCGCAGGGCGGCGGGGACATGCTGGCGGTCCTGGGTTGCAATCAGCATGACATCGGCCAGCTTCGGCTGGGATAGGAGCTCCTCGTCAGAGGCAAAGCACATATCCTCCGGCACCTGGTACCACTCCCGCAGCAGCTCCAGCCGCCCAGGGCGGCAGTCCGCCCCAGCAACGATTTTCATGGTGTCCGGGTGGTGCTTCTGGTATGACGCGTAGGCCTCCAGCCCGCGGCTGCCGCAGCCGCAGATGGCAAAAGTAATTGGTTGTTTCATCGCGTTTTCCTCCCCCTCGCATGTACTCTTGAAGCCTTGCTTGGTTAGAGTATAGCAGACCGCCGAGGGAATAGCAATATGGTGCGGCAGAAGATCTTGACGCAGCGGGCCCCGGAGGACTTCTCCGGGGCCCGCTGGCTGATTATTGGCCGATCAGGTTCATACCGCCCGCATCGACCTCCGCAGTAACGCTGTCGATGAGCTCAACCTGCCAGTCGCTGGCTGCGGCGCTGCGCAGGGCGCTCTCACAGGCAAAGTGCCAGTAAGGTGTGCTGCCGTAGCCCACAAAGTACATGATGTGCTGGCCGTAGTCACTGGCGACAATCCCGGTGTCGCCGTTCTTGCGGCCGTCCTCATAGCACCAGTTCTGGAAAGCAGGGACCATCGCGCCCTTGGCGACGTCCTCATACAGGCCGCCGTTGGTGTTGCTGCCGCCATCCTGGGAGTACTGGTTGGCCAGGGAGGCAAAGCCGTCCTCTGTGCCGTCCCAGCTGGCCAGGATCTCCTGGGCCTTGGCCAGGATCTGGTCGTCCGTGGCCTCCTCGCCCTCCGCCAGCTCCAGGTTGTCCTTGGTCACCAGGATGTGCCGCACATTGTAGTCCAGGGCCTCGTCCCGCTCGCGGCTGTTGAAGAGGACCACATAGTAGCTGCTGCCGCTCTGGTTCTCCAGGGTCGCCGCATCACCGGCCCGGCGGCTCTCATCGTAGAACCACTGTCCCGTAATGGAGCTGGAGTAGGTGATATTGGTGGAATAGCCTACGCCGTGTTCATCCGCCAGGGCCTCCAGGTCGCCGCCGTCCTTATAGCCAGCCAGGATGGCATCTGCCGTCTCCTTGGCCGCAGCCATAGCGGCGGCCTTCTCCTCGTCGGTCGCCTCCACAGCGTTGCCGTCAGCATCGGTCTTGGCCTCGGGTGCGCCGGAGATCGTAATGATCGCACCGTCTACCAGGTCATAGTTCTCCTTGTGCCCGTCGTAGTAGCCCTGGATCTGGTCCTCCGTGTAGACAAAGTTCTCCTCACCGTACACGTCAGCGTACTTGCCCGCCAGAAGCATATCCTTGGAGCAGGACTCATAGATGGAGGGGGTCATGGTGGGGCCATAGATGACGTTCAGATAGGCCTTGTAGGAGTAGCCATTCTTCGCCGCAGTCTCCTTGAGGGCGGCCAGGCCGGTTTCAAAATCCTCCAGCTCCGCGCTCTCCAGGGTCACGCCCGCCTCCTTGGCGGCGGCGGTGGCGGCATGGACAAAGCGCATGTTCTCAACAGCCTGCTCCTTGAAGTAATCATCCCAGGTCTGGTCGTCGCTGTAGTTCTGGCTCTTCAGGGAGGCCTGGGTATTCAATGCGCCGGTGATGGCATAGAAATAACCAGT
This sequence comes from uncultured Oscillospiraceae bacterium, assembly GCA_910583885.1. GTDB lineage: Bacteria > Bacillota > Clostridia > Oscillospirales > Oscillospiraceae > Pelethomonas. The sequence goes on from CAJUAC010000007.1 coordinate 28,013, forward strand.
ATCACTGTTGAGGAAGGACTGGTAGGCCTGCCCGTAGTAGTAGGCGGCCTCCGGCACCGTATAGCTCCGGCCGTCGATGGTGACTGCGGTCTTGCTGCGCTGGATAATGCCGGAATTGTAGACCACCAGGGCGATGGCCACCACGACAAATACAGCGGCAATGACGCCGTAGAGGATATTGGACTTCTTTTCAGCAGCCCGCTGCTCTGCCTGACGGGCGGCCTTGGGGTCGACCGTGCCGCTGGCTAAAAGTTCCTGACGCTTTTTCTTTTCTCTGGATGCGCTCATTATTGTTCATTCCTTCCAAATTTCCTGCCGTCCCAGCCACCCCGGGGGGACAGCGGCATCTTTTGTTGGTTGCTTCCGCCTCGATGGCTCAACGAACCATAGTATACTCGATTATACCCTGTTTCGCAAGCAAAAGTTGTACGGCGGCTGTAAATTATTTATGAATGCCTCGGGCCTGTTTGATCATTGGCGATATGCCCACCAGCGCGGACATCCCTCCCAAGACAACTGCAAGCGCCTGGCTTGCTGGCTGGCTGGACTACCAGGGGAAGGGCCGGCAGCCCAATGGCCCCGGCCCTTCCCAGGCGTCCTTACCCCTCGTAGGTTTTTTTCACGCGCTCCAGCCACCCGGTGATCTCCAGGTGCTGGGGGCACTGCTGCTCGCACTGGCGGCAGCTGACGCAGGAGGAGGCTGTCCCCGCCCCCCGGGCCAGGCTCTGGTAGCGGGCCCGGTCGGGCTCACGTCCCTGGCGCAGGGCAGCCTGGTCGCTGTTGTAGAGGGCGAAATAGTCAGGGATCGGGATCTCCCGGGGGCAGCCGTCCACGCAGTAGCGGCACGCAGTGCAGTCGATGGCGGGCACGGCGCTGAGGATCTCCGCCGCCTGGACCAGCAGCGCCCGGTCCCCGTCGCACAGGGGCTCCGGCGCCGCCATAGACTGGGTGTTCTCCTCCAGCTGCCCCAGGGTGGACATACCGCTGAGCACCATCATCACCTGGTCCAGCCCCGCGGCAAAGCGGAGGGCCCACTGGGCGGGGGTCCAATCCGGATGTGCGCTGCGCAGCAGGGCGGCAGCCTCCTCCGGGAGCGCGGCCAGCTTCCCGCCCTTCACCGGCTCCATGACGATAACCTTTTTGCCGTGTCGGAGGGCGGTCTCATAGCACTTCCGGGATTGGACCCGCTCATCCTCCCAGTCCAGGTAGTTCAGCTGGAGCTGGACGAACTCCACCTCCGGGTGCTCGCTGAGGACCTTGTCCAGGACATCGGCCTTATCGTGGAAGGAAAAGCCCAGATGGCGCAGCTTCCCCTCTGCCTGCATCTGCTGGAGGTAGGCAAACGTGCCCAGGCGCTGGGCCGTCTCATAGCTTTCCCGGGTGATACAGTGGAGCAGGTAGTAGTCAAAGTACTCTACGCCGCATTTCTCCAGCTGCTCCTGGAAGATCCGGGACTGTGCCTCCCCGCTGTCCGCGTCCTTAAGGTGCATCAGGGGCATCTTGTCGGCCAGGAGGAAGCTCTCCCGGCTGTGCCGCTTGGCCAGAGCATCCCGGACCGCGTGCTCACTCTTCCCCCCGTGATAGAAGTAGGCAGTATCAAAGTATGTATAGCCCCGCGCCAGGAATGTGTCCACCATCGCACAGACCTGGGGCAGGTCGATCTGCTCCGTGGCCTTTGGGTCTGCGGTGGGCAGGCGCATCATGCCAAAACCTAATTTCTGCATATCCGTTCCTCCTCATTCTGTTCCCGGCTGTCTCTGCCGGGCAATCAGTTACCCCTATCATACAGGAAACGGGCAGCAAATGCAAGGGTATCCCCAATTTATGGCGACATCTCTGTCTCTATAAAGTGGACATCAGACATATTCCAATATGTTTTGTACACCCTGCTGTCATCCCCATCCAGGTTTCGCTGGTACATCCGGAACGTCACCAAGAAATTTTTAGGCTGCCACAGCTCCTCGTAGGAATACTGATACCTCATGCCCAGCCGCTTCATGACCTCGCCGCTTCGCGGGTTGTTGACATCATGCGTAGCCGTAATATAGGGGATCCCATCTTTTCTCAGCTGTTCCACCACCGCTTGAGCGGCCTCTGTAACAATCCCCCTATGCCAGAACTCCTTGCGGAGCCCATAGCCGATATCATGGCTGTCGTTGACCGCAGCACTGACATACCCAACCGGTCCAGGGGCCTCCTTCAGGCAGATGGCATAGTCATAGGCGCATTCCTGCTGGTAGCTGCTGGCAAACCGCGACTCATAAAAAGCTCTCGCATCCTCCATTGTCTTTAATGGGAACCAGGGCAAAAACCGGTTGACCTCCTCATCGCTATAAATCTGGTACAGTGCTTCTACATCATCGCCGGTAAATTTTCTCAAAATAAGCCGTTCAGTTTCCAGCGTCGGTGTGTTCATCGCATCCCCCTCAAACATTCCGGTTGATTGCCCTTCATTTTATCACAGCGGCGCGGCTGGCGCAAGATGCATGGAGGTGATGCCCCACTGCGGGTTACTCCGTCTGGATGACCTCCGCCATGGCCTGGCCCAGGAGCCTGGCGGAGAGGAGGGCCTCATCCAGGGAGTTGCCTGCGGCCCCCATCTCCACCAGCAGGGAGCCTGTGGTGGTGTGCTGGTTATAGCGGGAGTTGCGCACGGTGATGGGACGCATCAGGGTGGGGCAGCTGCCGGACAGGTGCTCCTGGATGGCGGCTGCCAGCTTCAGGTTCTCCCGCCACTGGGGGTGCTCCAAGCCGCCGCCGTCTGTACCGATGACAAAAGACATCTGGGCAGCATTGAGGCCGGCCACATTGCTGACCACCTTATAGGGCGTCCCATCACTGTCGGAGATCGCGTCCCGGTGGACATCCAGGACAAAGGAGATTGTGGGGTACTGCTCCAGATAGGCGTTGACCGCATCCAGGGAGCGGCCATAGGCGCCGCTGTACTCGGGATAGTCGTGGAGGGTGGGGTCGTGGAGCACGGTGAGGCCCGCCTCCTCCAGGGTCTTGGCCAGCTCGTCGCCCACACGGACTACGTTGTAGGCGTTGTCAGTGGTGCGGCAGTCGCCGCTGGGGACATATTCCTGCCCGGCGGGCATGGTGTAGGCCTCGCTGCCGTGGGTGTGGACGATGAGGACCTGGGGCCCCTCCTCCGCAGGCAGGGCGGCGGCAAAGCTGCCGTCAAATAGGGAGGCGTCCAGGGCATAGTCGGTGCGGTTGCTGATGTATACGCTCCCGGCTACCAAGTAGCCCTCTGGGGAGGACGGGATCAGCGTCCTAGCGGCGACGCCGTTGTCGGCAAACACCAGGGGCGTCTCCGGCTGGGCAGGCTGCTCCGGGATGGGGTCAGTCTGCTCCGGCTGCTGCACGCCGCCAGGGGCGGCAGGGGCATCTTGCCTGTCGCTGTCATCCTGTTCCTCTGTGCGCCGCAGGCGCAGCACTGCCTCCTGGCTGGAGAGCAGCAGGGGGCTCTGGCCGATGGCCAGGGACACGCTGGCCGGCAGCACCTCCTCCCGGCGGGGATCCGCCAGCTGGGAGCGCAGCAGGCCCAGGGCCAGGTCCCCCTGCTTCCCCAGGGCCTCCATAGCGGACCGGGCTGTGGGGCTGGCAGCGGTGGTGGCCACCAGATAGAGCACTGCCCCAGCCAGCACCAGGGCTGTCAGCTGCCGCCGACGCTGGGGCCGTGGCCTGCGTTGGATCATCATTTGCATCGCTTCCCCTCTTCGTCATTGCTTGTCCCAGCGTATGCCGGGGCTCCGGGGAATATGACCATCTGTCAAAAAAGGAAAATCCCGCTTTCCGAAGAAAGCGGGACTTTCCTTGATGGAGAAGATTGAGGAAAAACGATACAACAGTTCAGGTTTCTCTCCTAAACTGGCTATATTTTATCAGTTTCAGGCACTTTCTGTCAATGTTGATATTACCTAAAATTTATTACGTTTCCCACACTCCATCGTACGAATTGACAAAAAACACGTTGCTTTTTTGGGCAAAAAGACAATATTTTTCCAGATTGTCTCTCTGTCACGGCCAGCGGGTTTACAGCTGGCGGCCATCCACAAAGACTGCCTTCAGATTCAGGTCCTTGTCCAGAACCAGCAGGTCCGCAGCGCGGCCCACCTCAATGACGCCCACATCCAGCCCAGCAGCCAGGGCCGGGGCGGTGGTGGCGGCATAGACGGCGGCCTCCAGCTGCAGGCCAAAGCGGACTACATTGCGCACCGCGTCCAGCATGGAGATGGAGGACCCAGCCAGTGTCCCGTCCAGCAGGGTGGCCTTGCCGCCCTTGACGACGATGGGCTGGCCGCCCAGCTCATAGTCCCCGTCAGGCATCCCTGCGCAGCGCAGGGAGTCGGAGATCAGGTTCAGCTTCTCCCCAAAGAGCTGGTAGGTAGCCCGGATAACGGCGGGGTGGATGTGCAGGCCGTCGCAGATCAGCTCTACGCTGGCCCCGGCGTCGAAGGCCGCGCCGATGACCCCCGGTGCGCGGTGGAGGAAGGAGGGCATCCCGTTATAGAGGTGGGTGGCATGGGTGGCGCCGGCCTGGAAGCCCGCCATGGCTGTGTCGTAGTCCGCTGTGGTGTGGCCCAGGGAGACTGTGCAGGCCCGGGAGACCTCCTGGATGAAGGGCAGCGCCCCCTCCTCCTCACAGGCCACAGTAACCAGCTTCACCTGGCCGCCGGAAGCCTCGTTCAGCCGGTGGAACAGGGCCGCATCCGGCTTGTGGAGGTTCTCCGCAGCCTGCGCACCCCGCTTGGCGTAGCTCAGGAAGGGGCCCTCCAGGTGTATGCCCGCGCACTTCGCGCCGCCGTTGGGGCGGAAGTCCCGGATGGCGTGCATGGCGGGGGTCAGGACCTCCTCCTTCAGGGTCATGGTGGTGGCCAGATAGCTGGTCACGCCGTGGGCGGCGTAGTAGTCCGCCAGGGGCTGGAGCCCCTCGCTCTTCCCGTCGGAGAAGTCCTCCCCTACCGCGCCGTGGGTGTGGATATCCACCAGGCCGGGGATCACATACCCGCCAGCCGCGTCCAGATCCGCCGGGGCATCCACCTTGCCGACAGCAGTTACTGTCCGGTCAAACTGGATGTCAGCGTCCACAAAGGACTTCCCCACAAATACCTTCGCGTTTTGAATGACCATGGGATCAATGCCTCCTTCTACAATTCAAAATCTCGCAGCAATACGGATATCTTTCCCCACAAAGGGGCGGAACCATACGCTACTGCATGTACTTTAAGAGCTGCTTGGCAACCTCCCGCACATCAATGGGCTTGGATACGTGGGCATTCATCCCGCAATCCAGGCACTTTTTGATATCCTCGGAGAAGGCGTCCGCAGTCATAGCGATGATGGGGATGGCCTTCGCATCCTCCCTCCCCATGCTGCGGATGGCCTCAGTGGCCTGGTACCCGGTCATCACAGGCATCCGCAGGTCCATCAAAATGGCGTCGTAATACCCCGGCGCAGCCGCCTGGAATTTCTCTACGCAGATCTGGCCGTTCTCCGCCCAATCCAGCTCCAGGCCCAGGCTGGACAGGAGCTCCGCCGCAATCTCCCAGTTCAGGTCGTTGTCCTCGGCCAGCAGGACCCGGCGGCCTGTCAGATCCTCCCGCTGCTGCTCCCCCTCCTCCTCACGGATCTCCACGCCGTCGATAAACTGGCGCAGGCCGTAGAACAGGGTAGATTTGAACAGGGGCTTGGAGATAAAGCCGGTGATACCCGCCTCCTTGGCCTCCTTCTCAATCTCACTCCAGTCGTAGGCGGAGATGAGCAGGATGGGGATATCATTGCCGTAGAGCCGCCGGATCTCCCGGGCGGCAGCGATGCCGTCCATCCCGGGCAGCTTCCAATCCAGCAGGATAATCTGGTAGTCGTCATGCCGCCTGTGGTGCTCATCCACCATGGCGATGGCGCTCTCCGCGTCCAGGCTCCAATCCGCATCCACGCCGATGGACTTGAGCGACTCCACCGTACTCTCGCACAGCTGCCGGTCGTCGTCCACCACCAGCATTTTCCAGGCCGGCAGAACCATGTCTACCTCCTGGATCTGGGCCTGCTCCAGGTCCAGGGCCACGTGGAACTGCGTCCCCTTGCCCAGCTCGCTCTCCACCTCAATGATGCCGCCCATGGCGTCGACAATGTACTTGGTGATAGCCATACCCAGGCCCGTACCCTCGGTCTTGCGCACACGGGAGGTGTCCTCCCGGCTGAAGGACTCGAAGATCTTCTCCTTGTACTCCGGAGACATACCGATGCCGGTGTCCTTGATGCAGAAATGGATACGCACGAAGCCCTCCCCTTTTTCGGATGGCTCTTCGTACATGGAGACCTGGATTTTCCCCTCCTCGGGGGTAAACTTGACGGCATTGCCCAAAATATTGAGCAGCACCTGGTTGAGCCGCACGCTGTCGCAGCACACATTTTCTGCCGAAATGTCGTGGATGAACACGTCAAAGTGCTGACGCTTGCTGCGCACCTGGGGCTGGACAATGCTGACAAGGCTGTCCATGACCTCCCGCAGGGAGACCTGGTCCATGTTCAGGGTCAGCTTGCCACTCTCAATCTTCGACATGTCCAGCACGTCATTAATCAGCCCCAGCAGGTGCTTGCTGGACAGGGCGATCTTTTTCAGGCAGCTCTGGACCTGCTGGGTATCGGTGATGTGGGCTGTAGCGATGGCGGTCATGCCCACGATAGCGTTCATCGGGGTGCGGATGTCGTGGCTCATGTTGGAGAGGAACTCACTCTTGGCCTTGTTGGCATGGATAGCCTCCCGCCTAGCCCGGTCCAGCTCCACCATCTGCTGCTTGGTCATCCTGAAATATTTGGCAAAAATCAGTATCAGCACAGCCAGCACCAGCGCACAGGCGCCAAAAACCATGATGGTCCAGCGGGAAGTGAAGCCGCTGACCATCTCATCCAGAGCGCTGTAGGGCATGAAGGTAAGCAGGAACCATTCGGAGTGGGCCAGCCGGGTACAGTACATCTGCTTTGCCTCGCCGGAGAGGCTGACCTCGGCAGAGTAGTCCTGGTTGTTGACCATGGCATCCGTCAGCTCCTGGAGGTACTGCTCCGGGCTGAGCCCGTCCGCCTTTTCATAGAGGGTCTGCACGCGGGAGAAATAGCTCTCGCGGTAGGCGTCGCCGCTGCGGATGACAAAGCTGCCGTTTTCCCGGATAATGAAGGAGTAGACATGCTCGTCATTTTCATCGAGGGAAAGGGTATCGTTGATATAGGACACAGGAAGGCCGCCCACCAGGGCGGCGCAGGGGTGCCCCTCCTTGTTGCCGTGGGAAACAGGGACTCCCAACAGGATCACCTTGTTGCCCTGCCCGTCGGTGCCGACAGCCACCTTTGTCTCCCCGCTGGTCAAGGACGCCCGGAAGGGCTCCGGATCTGTGACCTCCAGCTGTGAGCCGTAGAGCATGTCAAAGGATCCGTCATTGCGGTAGTAGGCCAGATAGTTGAACTCCCGAGCCTGGGCGTTGTAGATCAACTCATCCTCCAGGGCGGTATCCTCGTGGATGTTTTCAGGCAGGGAGGTCCGCACAAGCGCCACCAGCTGGTCCAGGCGCAGTTCAATAGTCGTCTCAAAGTGCATGGAGATCTGCGCACTCAGACCCGACATGTACATCTGGCTCACCTCGCGGATGGTATCCGCGCTCTGCTGGTTCAGGAACAGGCCGAGGAAAGAAAAAATTGCCACACTGAGGGACAGCAGCAGAACCAGGCTGGTGGTCAGGAACCAGGCCATATTATTCCGCTGCCTGCCTGCCGCCAACCGCTGCACCAGCCTGGTTAGGCAAGTACTGCTCATACCTCAACAGATTCCTGGAACGCCCGGATAGCCTCCACCGTGTGCTGGTAATCCTCCGTTACCTTCTCCAGCAGGGCTGGGGCCTCGGGGGTGAAGCCGTGGCGCAGGGCCTCATTGAGCTGGGAGCTGGACGCGCAAAGGGTGGTAAAGTCCAGGCTCTGGCAGACCCCCTTGATGGTGTGGGCGGCCCGGAAGGCCTCCGCATAGTTCTGTTCCTCCATGGAGCGGATGAGCAGGTCATAGCTGCCGTCGCTGAGGAACTTGAGGAGATATTTCTGTACGAACTTCTCATTGGGGAAGCGGCTGGTCACCGCCTCAAAATCACCGCCCAAAGCGGCATAGCATTCTCGCAGGGTCATTATTTTGTGTCCTCACTTTCTTCATGTATCCCTTTTTCAGCCGGCACCCCTCCATCAATGGGGGAGATGGCGGAGAGCATCTGGTGCATGGTATCGTCGTAGAAGCGGTACTGCCCGCGCCCGGACCGCTTGACGGTGTATAACGCCTGGTCAGCAGCGTGGAAGAGGGTCTCATAACCGGTACCTACGACCTCCGTGCGGGCCACGCCCATGCTGATGGAGATGGGGAAGCCCTCATAGGAGCAGCCGGAGATGGCGTTGAAAATCCGGGAGATAATGGGCTCAAATTCCCCATGGTACTCCAAAAAGAGGAGGAACTCATCCCCGCCTACCCGGGCGGCAATGTCCACCTCGCGGATGCTCTCGCAGAGCTTCGCCGCCAAAAATTTCAGGACGCGGTCGCCGAAGATGTGCCCATAGCTGTCGTTGGCGGACTTGAAATAGTCCAGATCCACGATAGCCAGGGCAAAGCGCCCGCCGGGCCGCTCATCCATACGGCCGATGATCTGCTGCTTGGCGCTGGCGTGGTTGTACAGCCCGGTCAGAGGGTCATGGGAGGCCATCCGCTCCAGGGCATCCAGCTTCATGCGCGATTCGTGGATGTCAATGGCCTTGCCAATCGCCCCGGTGTACTGGGGCGGCTCATCGGAGGTCCAGGTCGCCCGGGCGACGATCTGGTACCAGCGCTCCTCCCCGTCTAAATGCAGCAGCGCGTCAAAGCTGACAACCGGATGGGCGGGGGTGGTATTGTGCAGGGCCTTGGAGAGCTCTGTAATCTCCTCGGGGCTGAGCAGGGCAGCCACCCGCTCGTTGTTCAGGGGGTCGATGACTGTCTCCTTCAGCCCCAGCTTGTTGGCGCCCCAGGTGTTGATGGTAATCATCGGCGGCACCTGGGTAAACTCGAACTGGATCTCCTGGCTCATGGCGGCGAAGAAGCTGTACTTCATCCGCTCGTGCTCCAGGAGCTGCAAGGTCCGCTCAGAGGCGGACAGCTCCTCGTGGCGGTGCATCTCCTCTGCCACGCTGCGCATCTCCAGGCGGCTGGCCCCCTCCCGGCTGGCGTGGCTGCTGAGCTCCCCGGCGAGGCGGTCCGCCATTTCGGCCAGGCACTCCAGCAGGAGGGGGTTGAAGGCCCCGCACTGGCCGTCCATAATCATCTGCACCGCAGTCTCGTGGGAAAACGCTTTCTTATATACCCGCTCGCTGGTCAGCGCGTCGTATACATCCGCCAGGGCCACAATCTGGGCGGCAATGGGGATGTCGTCCCCCTTCAGCCCGTCGGGGTAGCCCCGCCCGTCGTAGCGCTCGTGGTGCCAGCGGCAGATCGCCCGTGCTACCTTCACCAGGGGCTCGTCGTTGTGGATGGGCAGATTGTCCATCATCTGCGAGCCCACTACCGTGTGGGTCTTCATGATCTCGAACTCCTCATTGGTGAGCCGGCCAGGCTTGTTGAGCACCTCGCCGGGGATGGAGATCTTCCCGATATCGTGGAGGGCAGAGGCGGTGCTGATGAGCGCCATATCCGCCCGCGAGAGCTGGTAGCGGTCCGTTTTCAGGCTGAGATGGCGCAGGAACAGCTCCGTAAGGGTCCGGATATGTAAGACATGCTGCCCGCTCTCGCCATTGCGGAACTCCACAATATGGCTGAGGATATCAATCATTAGTTTGCTCTGCTGTTCTTTTTCATAGATCTGCTCTGCCACCAGACCCACCAGCTTTTTCTGCTTGGCATAGAGCAGGGTCGTATTGACTACGCGGCGGTGGACGACCAGGCCGTTGAAGGGGCGGCTGATGAAGTCCGTCGCACCCAGATTATAGGCCCGCTCCACATGGGTGGGGGCACTCTCGGCGGAGATCATGATGACTGGGATATCCTCAATCCAGTTCTTCTTGTTCATCAGCGTGAGGACCTCGAACCCGTCCATCTCCGGCATCACGATGTCCAAAAGGACCAGGTCGATCGCCGTACCATATTTCTGGAGCGCCTCCACAGCCTTCACGCCGTCCTCCGCCTCCAGGATCTCGTACTCCTCCCCCAGCATGTCTGCCAGGATAGAGCGGTTCATCTCCGAGTCGTCTGCAATCAGGATTTTTTGCCTGTGTTCTGTCTTGATGGAATCCACACCCTTTCCTTTTCCCGTTTGAGGTGGAATATTGGGACCTGCATCCACAAGCAGCAGCTGTTGGATACAGATTCTTCGTTCAGATACCAGCCCCGCGCATCCTGCACCCTGCGGCTGGCAAAGTGTCTGGAGACAAGGAAACCACTTTATATTATAGCAGAGTTTTCTTGGAACGCAATATCCACGCCCCGAAATTTCATGCAATTTTAGTGAAAAAAACAGGCCTGTCCGCGTTGCGTTTCTGAGGAAATCTGCTATACTGGGAAAAGAATTTCTGAAATAGCAGGAGGATGGCACCATGAAGGTATTGCTGCTCAACGGCAGCCCCCACGAGCGGGGCTGCACCTACACAGCCCTGGCGGAGGCCGCCGCAGCCCTGGAGGAGTGCGGCATAGAGACGGAGATCCTGTGGCTGGGCCGGGACGTCACCATCGGCTGCACCGGCTGCGGGGCCTGCCGCAAGCTGGGCAAGTGCGTCCACGACGACGCGGTAAACCTCGCCGCAGAGAAGGCCCGCAGCTGTGACGGGCTGATCGTCGGTTCCCCGGTCCACTACGCCTCTGCCTCCGGGCAGATCACCTGCGCACTGGACCGGCTCTTCTACTCCGCCGGCGGGGATCTGCGCTTCAAGCCGGGCGCGGCTGTAGCCTCCGCCCGCCGCGGCGGCACTACCGCCGCCCTGGACCAGCTCAATAAGTACTTCACCATCAATCAGATGCCTATTGCCTCCTCCCGGTATTGGAACATGGTCCACGGCAACACGCCCGACGAGGTGCGCAGGGACGAGGAGGGGATGGCTGTCATGCGCACCCTGGGCCGCAATATGGCATGGCTGCTCAAGTCCATTGAGGCCGGCCGCGCCGCCGGGCTGGAGCTGCCCGCCCAGGAGCCGCCGGTCCGGACCAACTTCATCCGGTAAGCCCTCAGCCCGCCAGGGCTGCCATGGCATCCGCGATGGCCCCGTCCAGGCAGTGGCCAACCACCTGGACGGGGCCGGCCTTCACCTTGGCTACGGCGTTGGCGGGCGCGAACGCCCGGTCCGCCACGCGGAGCATGGGGAGGTCGTTGGCGTGGTCGCCGATGCAGAACAGCTCCCGGCACCCGCACAGATCCCGCAGCTCCAGCGCCATAGCCCCCTTGTTGGCGCCCTTGACAGTCAGCTCCAGCAGGTGGTCGCTGGAGAAGATCAGCTCGTAATCCTCCGCCCATCCCTGCTGCTGGAGATAGGATAGGAGCGCCTCCAGCTCGTCCCGCTCTGCCGCAAACAGCGCCTTGCTCAGCGGCAGCGCCACACTCTCCCGGTCCAGCCGTTCCACCTCCTGGAAGCCCAGGCCGGTCAGCTGGGCGTGCATACGGTTCCACTCCGTGGGGGAGAAGACCTGGACCAGGGGGTCCTCGTGGTACATCTCCAGGGAGATGCCGGGGAACGCCGCCGTTGCCGCGGCCAGCCGCTCCAGCACGTTTTCGGGCAGGAACCGCTTGACCAGATACCGCTGTGCGGCCAGGTCGTAGATCCCGCCCCCGTTGCCCACAATCGCCGGGGCATTCATGGGGATTGCCTCCGCCTGCCGCCGGAAGGCCGCCAGCGCGCGGCCGGTGGCTATGGCGAAGCGCCCTCCCTCCTCCATCCAGTAGTGGATGGCCTCCAGGTTCCGTGGGCTGACCGGGGGCAGGATACCGCCGCTGCGCAGCGCCCCCTCGGTAAACTGCAAGGTGTTATCGTAGTCGCTGACAAACAGCTTCCCGTCAAATCTTCCCATAGCGTCCTCCTAAGCGCTCTGTAGTTGCCCACACTATACAACCTTTCCCGCCGTTTTGCAATCCCCTATTCCGCCGGAGGGGCCGCAGGCGCCGGGGACTTTATTAACAAAAGCAGGAGGGAATTGCCATGCAAAGCGGAACATTGCGGCTGGATCTGCACGGGATGAACTGCACCCAGGCCCGGGCGGCGATTGACGCAGCCCTGCGCCGGGCGGGCGGCTCGGTGTACCGGGTTGAGGTGATCCACGGCTACCACGGCGGCACGGAGCTGCGCAGCATGATCCGTAGCGTCTACGCCAGGCACCCCAAGGTCAGGCGGCTGGAGCTGGGGCTGAATCCCGGATCCACAGAGCTGGTCCTGCGGGAATATTAAATTATATGTATAGAGAGAAAGGATGGCTTGTTATGCTGTTTGTACACTATCCCAAATGCACCACCTGCCAGAAGGCGAAAAAATGGCTGGACCAGCAGGGGGCGGACTACCAGGCCCGGGACATCAAGGAGGACCACCCCACCCTGGAGGAGCTGACGGATTGGTACCGCCGCAGCGGCCTGCCGCTCAAACGGTTTTTCAACACCAGCGGCCTCCAGTACCGCGCCTTGGGGCTGAAGGACAAGCTGGCCTCCATGGGGGAGGACGAGCAGCTGGCGCTCCTGGCCAGTGATGGGATGCTGGTCAAGCGGCCCATCCTGGTGACGGGGACGAAGGTGCTGCCCGGCTTCCGGGAGGCGGACTGGCAGGAAGCGCTGTAAGAAGTCAACAGCGCCCATGCGCAGCCGGAACCGGCTGCGCTTTTCCCGTTTCCCACAGTGTTTATAAAAAGTTCATGCTTGTTGCTAATTTGTAACAGCTTTTTTTGTTGAGCTGTGGTATAATGGATCACATCATTAGGCTGGAGGGGTTTATCCCTCTGCCGGAATTCCCTTAGGAGGAACACAAGATGAAGAAACTATGGAAAAATGGCGTCGCCACGCTGCTTGCGCTGGTGATGATGCTCTCATGGGTCCCAGCGGCCCGGGCAGTGGACATCAAGTGTCCTACCGCTGGTTGCACAGGCAGCAGCGTAGATATCGTTGCAGTCCCTGTCGCGGTAGCCACCTGCTTTGTCAAGGGCGAGATTGAGTATACCTGTAATATTTGCAAGGCAAAGTGGCGTGTTGAGACTGGTATTGACTCTAAAAATCACGAATACAAATACAGAGACAATGGAGACGGAACCCATAGTGGTGAATGCCCTCATGACGATGCAAAGATTATCAATGAGAAGCATGTGATGAAAGACGGCCGCTGCACGGTGTGCATGTCCGTGGACTACTCCCAGGCGAAGATCACCATGCCGGAGAACCCGGAGGTCTATGTCGCCCTCAACAGCGCCGATTATGAACTGTCCCTGGGCGAGGTGCGTCTGTCCATTGGACAGGCTGACATCACCAGCGACTATAACCTGACCTACAGCTGGTACTACCAGGGCGCCCAGGTACACACCGGCGACAGCTACCCCCTGCCCGCCACCATCACCAATACGGAAGGGGACTACAAATTCGTCTGCTTTTTGATGGCTGTGCCCAAGAGCAGCCTGACCACCCAGCCCATCAGCGCATCCTGCACCGTAACTGTCCGGGTGCGCAACCTGCTCACCGCCCATGCCACAGTCAGCAAGGATGACACCTATATTTCTATGGGCGATGTGGACAACTGGTCCACCCAGTCCGTAGAGGAGCAGATCTACAAGGCAGCCTATGACGCCGGTACCGGCATCCCCCAGTATGTCGTCTTCGGGACCAAGCCCGTGTCCAAGGTGGGCAACCTGGAAGTGGACAGCAACACCCGCTATTACTTCGACAGAGGGGTGAGCGATTTAGGTAACGTGCGCTTCCGCCCCAGCAAGGAGGCCACCGGCTCCTATACGATCAATTTCACCGCCTATGACGACGACAAGGGCAGCTACCCCGGCGTGCTGACCATCACCGTACAGCAGCAGATGGGGGATCTGGACGTATTCTACACCACCGCCAAGGACTCCCCCGTCAAGCTGGACGCCCGGGATTTTGAGGACTTCTGGCTGAGCCGCTACAGCCGTGGCATCCTGGAGTATGTGCGCTTTACCAGCCTGCCCAGCACCTATGAGGGCAGCCTGTATCTGGAATACACCTCCAATGCCCGCCCCGGCACCCGGATCCGGTCCAGGGATTCCTTCTATGTGGCGCCGGGCAACAACCAGTACGGCATTGACGACCTCACATTCCTGCCCGGCGTGCGGCAGGGGGAGTATGTTGCCATCCCCTTCGAGGCCTTCGGCACCAATGACCGGGACCGCCAGACCTATCTGGACGGGACTCTGTACATCTTTGTCAGCAGCGGTGACGCAGTGGATATCACCCAGCGTGTCGCCGCAGGCGGGACGTACACCTTCAATGAGGCGGATTTCCTGAGCGTCTACCAGAGCGCCACCGGCAGCAAGACCGGCAACTTCTACATCCAGATCCTGGAGATCCCTGCCAGCGGCACCCTCTACACCAACTACGCCAACGGCCGGGGCACCCGCCTGACGGAGGCCAACGCTGCCGCCCGCCCCTTCTACTACAGCGGGAAGCGGGGCGACCTCATCAGCAGCATCACCTACCTTCCCGGTACGGCCACCTCCGACAGCATCCGCTATGTGGCCTATGACCTCCAGGGCAAGCTGCTGTATGTGGGGAAGATGCTCTTCGTGGCCGAGGACCTTTCAGTCACCTATTCCTCCACCTCCGCCGGCCTCAACTTCAAGGCCAGCGACTTTGAGGGCCTGATCGGCACCACCGGCAAGCTGACCACCGTGGCTTTCACACCACCAAATGCCACCCAGGGCACCCTGTATTACGGCCGCTCTGCCACCTCTGCCGGTACGGCAATCACCAGCGACAGCGTGTGGTACAGCGTATCCACCACCAATACCACCGCCAACGCATTGAGCATGAACAATGTCTCCTTTGTGCCCCGGGTGGGCTTCAGCGGCACGGTCAGTATCCCCTTTTCCGCCTATGACGAGCTGGATAACAAGGTGGGCGGCACGGTGAAGATCACGGTCACTGCCACCACCACCCCGGGAACCAACCCCGGCACCAATCCTGGCATGCCCTCCAACCCCGGCACAACAACGCCCCCCACCAACCTGACGGTCTCCTTTACGGACGTGCCCAAGACCACCGCGACCTCCTGGTACTACAACGAGGTGGCCTATCTGGTCAATGCGGGCGTACTGGGCGGCTATGAGGACAACACCTTCCGCCCCAACGGCGAGGTGACCTATGGCGAAGCCCTGAAAATGATTATGAAGGCTGCGGGCTACGCCGACCTGGCCCCCACAGATAAGCACTGGGCCAGCGGCTATCTGGCCCGCGCCCAGGCCGACGGCCTGCTGCCCGCAGGTACCGTGGGGCTGGATCGGAAGATCAGCCGCTACACCATCGCGGAGATCGCCGCCAAGGCCCTCAAGCTGCCCGCCTCCTCCCGTACGGTGTCTCCCTTCAGCGACATGAGCATGACCGTGACCAGCGCGCCCTACGTGCTCTCCCTCGTTGACGCGGGCATCGTCAACGGCACGGCTGACAGCACCGGTGCGGTCAACTACTACGGTGTAAACTCCATCCGCCGCTGCGAGATGGCTGTCATCATCTACCGCATGAACACCTATCGCTCCGCCCAGGGCTAACCTGCGGCACACATCTATCTATGGCGAGCCCCCGGCCAGAAACATTGGCCGGGGGCTCGCTGCGCCGCAAGGGCTGGGGAATTTGGTAATCGCAGGGGGTTGACCAGTTTGGTCAACAGCAGTACGATAGGGAGGAAAGGGGGGAGCACAGTGAACGAAAAATTTTTCTCCCTGCCAAAGGAGCGGAAGGATCTGATCCGCAACAGCGCCATGCTGGAGTTTGGGGAGAATACCTTCAAAAAGACCAGCGCCGACGCAATCGCCAAGCGGGCGGGGGTATCAAAGGGCCTGCTCTTCCACTACTTCAAGGACAAGCGGGAGCTGTACCTATATCTCTATGATTATGCCCTCAATGTCTGCCTGCGCAAGTTCTTTGCCCGGACCTACGCGCTGGCAGAGACGGATTTCTTCGCCCTGTTGGAGCTGGGCCACCAGATCAAGATGGAGATGGTCCGCCGCCACCCGGGGCTGTTCCGCTTTGTTATGCGCACCTACTATGAGCGGGACAGCGTGCTGACGCCCAAGCTGCGCCGGGGGCTGGATGATCTGATGGAGCAGGCAACCGAGGAGTTTGTCCGCCGGGTGGACGTGTGGAAATTCAAGGAGGGCGTGGATCCCCGTCAGGTGATCCGGCTGCTGACTTTGATGAGCGAGGGGATGCTGGCCCGGACTGGGGCCTCCACGGCCCAGGAGATCGAGGCCCTCTACCAGGAGTATCTGGCCTATGCGGATATGCTCCGCCGGCATCTTTATAAGGAGGAATATATATGATCCAGACAGAGCGGTTGACCAAGACCTACGGCAAGGCCAGGGGCATCACAGAACTGACCCTGCGGGTGCCGGAGGGCAGCTGCTACGGATTCATCGGGCCCAACGGCGCGGGGAAATCCACCACCATCCGCACCCTTCTGGGCCTGCTGACGGCGACGTCCGGGTCTGCCCGGGTGCTGGGGCTGGACTGCTGCCGCCAGCGCACAGCCATCCTGGCCCAGGTGGGCTACATGCCCTCTGAGGCCATGTTCTACCCCAACATGCGGGTGGAGGAGGTGATCCGTTTCTCCGCCAGCCTGCGCAGGCAGGACTGCCGGGAGGAAGCGGCGGCCCTGTGCCAGGCCCTGGACCTGGATGGGCGCAAGCGGATCCGCGAGCTGAGCTTGGGCAACCGGAAAAAGGTATCCATTGTCTGCGCCATGCAGCACCGTCCCAAGCTCTACATCCTGGACGAGCCCACCAGCGGCCTGGATCCCCTGGCCCAGCGCACCTTCTGGTCCCTGCTGGAGGGGCGGCGGCAGGAGGGGGCCACAATTTTCCTATCCTCCCACATCCTCTCCGAGATCCAGCGTCAATGTGACCGGGCAGCCATCATCCGGGAGGGCCGCCTGCTCCGGCAGGGCTCTGTAGCGGAGCTGATGGAGGCGGGGACGCGCCGGGTAACACTGCGGGGCGGGGAGTTGCCGTCCCAGCTGCCTGGGGCAGCGGATCTGCGCCTGGAGGGGGATACGGCCAGCTTCCTCTACAGCGGGAGCGTGGACAGCCTGCTGGAAGCGCTGCGGGGCAGGCATCTGGCGGACCTGCACATCACAGAACCAGATCTGGAGGAGATTTTCCTCCACTACTATGAGGGAGGGGAAGGGCAATGACCATTTTTTGGCGGGAACTGCGAGCCGGTGTGAAAGGCCTGCTGCTCTGGTCCACCGTGGTGGGCGGGCTGCTGGCAGTATGTGTGACGCTCTATCCATCTATGGCGGACTCCATGGGCGACATGTCTGCCCTGTTTGCGGATATGGGCGGCTTCTCCGCTGCCTTTGGGATGGATACACTGGCATTTGGCTCCCTGATGGGCTTCTACGGCGTGGAGTGCGGGAACATCCTGGGACTGGGCAGCTCATTTTTTGCCTCCCTCACAGGGATGGGCCTGCTGGCCGGGGAAGAGGGCGGCCATACGGCGGAGTTCCTCCTCACCCATCCGGTGGGCCGTGTCCAGGCGGCGGCAGAGAAGCTGGCCGCCATGGCGGCACTGGTTTCCGCGATGCACCTTGTCTGCTTCGCCTGGGGTGCAGGGACTATCCTGGCTATCGGGGAGGCAGCAGCTTGGGAGGACTTGATCACCTACCACGCAGCCGCCCTCCTGATGAGCCTTGAGGTTGGAGGGATCTGCTTCGGTCTCTCCGCCCTCCTGCGCCGGAGCAGCTTTGGCCTGGCCATCGGGCTGGCGGCGCTGCTGTACTTCATGGGGCTGGCGGTCAACCTGGACGTTGGGTTGGATTGGCTGCGGTATATCACGCCCTTCTCCTATGCGGACGCACCCCGCATCTTTGCCGGGGAGCAGGTGGGCAGCTTCGCTATCACCGGTGTGCTCCTGGGCAGCGCCGGGGCCGCCTCCGGGCTGTGGTGGTACGGCCGCAAGGATATTGCCGCTTAATATCTCTACCAGGGATCAGAAAGCCCCGGGACCAAGATGGTCCCGGGGCTTCGGTTATACACTATGTCCTGGGGGTTTGCTGTCCTGATTACAGCAGGCTCTTCTCGTCGGCCTTGCTGAACAGGTGCATCACATTGCCGCCAAAGGTGATGTTGATCTTGGCGCCGTAGCCAAGGCTCTTCTGCTCACCGGTCAGATCGATGGTGGGCAGGATGATGATGGCATCCTTGCCGGCAACATTCACGTGCATATGGATGGTAGCGCCCATCAGCTCAGTGACGTCCACGGTAGCGGACAGGGCGTGGGGGGCGTTGGCCTCGCACAGCATGATGTGGTCGGGACGGATACCCAAGGTGATGTCCTGGGCGGCAGTGTTCTTGGACTTGAGGACAGACTGCTTATCCTCGGGCAGCTCCATGCGCGCACCGGCGACGGTGACATAGTAGCCCTTGGCGTCCTTCTCCAGCTTAGCATCGAAGAAGTTCATCTGGGGCGTGCCGATGAAGCCGGCGACGAAGAGGTTGGCGGGATGGTCGAACACCTGCTGGGGGGTGCCGATCTGCTGGATGAAGCCGTCACGCATGATGACGATGCGGTCGCCCAGCGTCATGGCCTCGGTCTGGTCGTGGGTGACGTAGATGAACGTGGTGTTGATCTTCTGACGCAGCTTGATGATCTCTGCGCGCATCTGGTTACGCAGCTTGGCGTCCAGGTTACTAAGAGGCTCATCCATCAGGAAGACCTTGGGCTCACGGACGATGGCGCGGCCGATGGCGACACGCTGGCGCTGGCCGCCGGACAGGGCCTTGGGCTTGCGGTCGAGGTACTGGGTGATATCCAGGATCTCAGCAGCCTCCTTGACCTTGCGGTCGATCTCATCCTTGGGAACCTTCTTGAGCTTGAGGGAGAAGGCCATGTTCTCGTAGACCGTCATGTGGGGATAGAGGGCGTAGCTCTGGAAGACCATGGCAATATCGCGGTCCTTGGGGGCGACATCGTTCATGACCTTGCCGTCAATGAGCAGCTGGCCTTCACTGATCTCTTCAAGACCTGCCACCATGCGCAGCGTTGTGGACTTGCCGCAGCCGGAGGGGCCGACCAGCACGATGAACTCCTGGTCCTTGATATCCAGGTTGAACTGCTGGACAGCAACGACGCCCCGCTCTGTGACCTGGAGGTTGACCTTCTTCTCCTGGACAGGGGCCTCGCCCTTCTTCGCCTTCTTTTTCTTCTGGTCGCCGCTGTGGGGGTAGATTTTCATGACGTTCTTCAGGGATACAGTTGCCATCTTTCCAGGCGTTAGTGGGGATGCCTCCGCAAAACCCACCTCGGCAGAAGCGGAGCGGTGCCGCTTCCCCATTGCGGCAGGTCTCCACACTGCCGCACCGCACGCCTACGCGGGATTCATCCTTTCTTGTCAGTCTGCCGCGCCATTTTGTGGAGTGGCGGGGCAGCTCGTGATTCAGTACCTGAGCGTCACCACTCAAGCTAAATATAGGATACTGGAAACCAAAGGAAAAGTCAAGGCGGGAAGTGAATTTCGGGATTTTGCCGGGAAATACGGCCCTGTTCTGTCTATTCTGCCAAAAGCTGGCCGGCAGCGGGACATCCGCAAAACTGCCCCCTCCCGCTCCTTGACATCCCGGGCTGGATATACTAAAATATAGGTATCATCAAGGAGGGCGGACGTCCTCTCCCGGCTGGATCTGCGCCTGCTCCACCTTCCATTTTTGAGAGAAATGAGGAAACGACTATGAAATTTTCCAGCAAGGCGAAAAAGTGCGGGCTTTCCCCCATGCGGAAGTTCCACCCCTATGCGGTGGCCGCCGAGGCGGCCGGCAAGAAGATCTACCACCTGAACATTGGCCAGCCGGACATTGAGACGCCGCCCCAGTACTTCGAGGCTGTGCGCAATTTCCATCTGCCGGTCCTGGAGTACGCCCCCTCCCCCGGCCTTCCGGTTCTCATTGAGGCCATCCAGAAGTACTACGACAACCTCAACATGCACTTTGAGAAGGACGAGATTCTCATCACCACCGGCGGCAGCGAGGCCCTCCAGATCGTCCTCAACTGCATCCTGGACGACGGCGACGAGATCCTGATCCCCGAGCCCTTCTACCCCAACTACAACACCATGGTCAACACCTGCGGGGCAAAGATCCACCCCATCCACACCGCGCCTGCGGAGGGCTACCACTACGCCGACCGGGCCAAGATTGAGGCGGAGATCAACGAGCATACCCGCGCGATTATGTGTACCAACCCCGGCAACCCCACCGGCTCCGTCCTCACCCCCGAGGAGATGCGCATGATGGTGGACATCGCCAAGGAGCACGACCTCTTCATCATTGGCGACGAGGCCTACCGTGAGTTTGTCTATGCCGGCGAGCCCCTCCAGTCCCTGGGCGAGTTTGCCGACGCGCCGGAGAATGTTGTCGTCATTGATACCGTCTCCAAGCGCTTCTCCGCCTGCGGCGCCCGGATTGGCTGCATCATCACCCGCAACAAGGAGCTGCTGAGCGAGGCCATCAAGTTCTGCCAGGCCCGCCTGTCCGTGGCTACCCTGGACCAGATCGCCTCCGCCGCCCTGTATGACGTGGGCCCCGAGTACTTCGCTGCTGTCCGGGAGGAGTATAAGCTCCGCCGCGACACGGTGGTCGCCAAGCTCAAGGAGATTCCCGGCGTTATCTGCGAGTGCCCCCGCGGCGCGTTCTACCTGATGGCCGCCCTGCCGGTGGACGACGCAGACGCTTTCCAGAAGTGGCTGCTCACCGACTTTGACGACAACGGCGACACCGTCATGTTTGCCCCCGGCGGCCCCTTCTATGCAACCCCCGGTAAGGGAGTGAATGAGATCCGCATTGCCTATGTCCTCAAGCAGAAGGACCTCGAGCGGGCCATGGATCTGCTGGCCAAGGGCATTGAGGCGTACAACAACCGCAGTAAGTAACCGATATCATACGATCCATAGCAGGACCCCCGCAGCCTCCGGCTGCGGGGGTCCTGGCTATTCATTGGTTTTTCAGACGGAACTTGGACACCAGCTCCTTGAGCATGGCGGCCTGGCCGGACAGCTCCTCGCTGGCGGCGGCACTGGCCTCCGCCGTTGCTACGTTGCTCTGGACCACCGTGGAAATCTGATCGATCCCGTGGGTAATCTCCGAGGCGTTGACCGCCTGCTCCTTGGTGAATTCCGCAATGCCGTTGATAAGCCCAGTCATCTCGTCCGCACGGTCCACTACCGCCATCATCGATTCTGCGGTATCCCTGGCCGCGCAGACACCCTCGTCCATGGATTCCACTGTCTGGCTGAGAAGCACAGAGGTTTCCTGGGCAGCTTCAGAGGACTTGCTGGCAAGGGTGCGGACCTCGTCGGCCACCACGGCGAAGCCCTTGCCGGCATCACCGGCCCGGGCGGCTTCCACTGCGGCATTCAAGGCCAGGATATTGGTCTGGAATGCAATATCCTCAATGGTTTTGACGATCTTATGGATCTCCACGGACTTATCGCTGATTTTTTGGATTACGCTGGTCATATTCCGCATCTTTTCATTGCTTTCCAGGAGCCCCGCCTTGACCTCCTGGGAGATGGTGTTGGCCTTCTGGGCGCCCAGGGCGACCTTCTGGACGCTATCAGAGACAGCGCCAATATGCCCGGCCAACGTATCCACCTCAGCCGCTTGCTCCGTAGAGCCCTGGGAGAGGGTCATCGCGCCCGCAGAGACCTGCTCTGCGCCGCTTGCCACATCCCGGGAAGCAGCCTGGAGCTGCCCCATGGCATTGTTGAGGGAGCGGGAGATCTCCTCCAGAGAGGACTTGATTTTTGCAAACTCCCCGGCGTAGTCATTTTCCAGGGTAAAGGCCAGGTTCCCTGCTGCAATTTCCCGCAGCTTTTCCGAGATCTCGTTGATATAGCGCACGTAATCCCGCAGCCGCAGTGTGACCCGGTTGAAGTTATCCGCCAGCATCCCCAGCTCGTCATTGGAATGGTAATGGATGGACTGCTCCAGTTCGCCGTCTGCAATCCGCGTGGCCGCCTGGCTCAGCTCCTGTACCGGCACACCGATAATACGCCTGACCTGGATAACCACCAGGAGGATCACAGCCACCACTGCCAGCAGCGCCAGCAGGGCGATGGTGATTGTCAGCTGAAGGAGCTCTCCCAAAACCTCCGAGCGGGACACAAAGGCTACTGCGGCCCAGTCGCTTCCCGGGACGTTCTCCACCTGGATATAGGTGTTGTCATGAATGGACAGCCCCATTGTGTTGGAGCGGATCTGGCTGGTGGCATAGGTGTATATGCTGCCGCTGATTTCATTCAGCTTTTTTCCTATCATGGTACTGTCCGGGTGCCCGATAATAATATCCGTGCGGGTGTCCACCAAAAAGATCCCTCCGGTTTCCTCAATCCGGACGTCGCTGACAATGTTGGAAATGGCGTCCAGATACAGGTCTGCCGCCGCGACGCCCCGCACCGCCCCTGTCTGGGTCTTCAGCAGGCCGGAGGCTCCCACCACATAGGAGTTGCTGGCCTCATCCATGTACACATCGCCCAGGATGAACTCGTCAGACTCCAGACCGTCCTGATACCAGCTTTTTGTCAAGGGGTTGTAGTCCGGCCCTGGGACAAACGAGGAGTGGTACAGGGCGCCAGTCGACAGCGCCACATACATCCCGGCGGGATAGGAATCATTTTTCCCCACTGTGTGCTTGATGTAGTCCATCATGGTAAAGGCATCCATGTCTGAAAATTCAATTGCGCCCCGCTGCGTCTCCAGCATGGCCAGCGTATGGTTCATCCAGGCCGTGGTCTCCTGCACGGTCATTTCTGTCGTTGTACGCAGCAGTGCCTCGCTCTTTTCCAGCAGCGCACGGGACATTTTCATGTAGACCACCACCAGCAGTACCGCTACGGCAATCACCACACTCCCCACAATTGCCACTGCCAATTTTCCGGTGATCCCTAATCCCCGCCGCGCCGGCCTGGCGCTCTTTGCTCTTCTCACTTTCATACCTCTTCTCCCCCATCCACATTTTTCCGCCGCTCCCTCTGCGTCCGGAACCATCATATGAGCAGCTATAGGAAATCCATGCCGTGACACTTTTATCTTAGCAGGCAGAGGTCGGAAATACAAGATATTTCTGGGATTTTTGCAGGACAATCTTGAGCGGCCACCCGAATACCTGCCAGCCATATATCACGACCAAATGGGAGAAAATCCCATAAGGTTCACTGCCCAACTTTCCGTAGGCAATGTGCGTTATCCTGTAAGGGGCAATATGCTTTGTCCACCCGGCCCGCAGGCCGGAAGCCCCTATTCCATAGCGATATCGTACAGAATGTTTCTAAAATCTGGTGTTTCCCGGAGGAACGGATCGTCCGAAGGCCAAAAAATGGCCCTGCACCATTTTGCTGATAAACCGATTTTATAGCGTGCATCCGGACTGTGAAGAGGGAAACCCTGGTAACGATGCTAAGATTTTTGAAAAAGGAATTGACAATCTGAGAAGAACTTTTTATACTAGACGGGATTGGGCGCTGGATTGGATAAAATCATAACAGATAAAATTGCAGGAACCATTCTACTGGATGCTGTAAAATGTTGGATTTTATATCAGCTCCCAGCCCGACTATCAGATAAAGGAGTAAGTTTGATGGCCAGTAAACCAACCCCAACCGAAAAAAGACATAAGCAGCAAAGCATTACCAGAAAAATCATCGGAAAAATGGCGATTCTGATCATTGTCCTGTTCGGACTCAGCGTCATCATAGCAGCCCTTTTATCCAGCCGATCTTTGAAGAAAGTCACAAACGAAAAATTAGTCCTGACTGCGTACGAGAATGCCTATACGCTCTCCAACAATATCGAGAGCTCTTATTCACAAACCCTTGGCTTTGCCGGGTCCCTCCGGAATATTTCGGCCCTGCCGCCAGCGATCCAACGGCAGGCAATCGATGACGCTTTAGTTGGTATTTTGCAGCAAAACGACAAATTTACAACAGCATTTGCCTATTTCGAGCAAAATACAATCGCTGACGCCCAAGGAAAAACCTATCAGGAAACCAACAGGGATATTGCCTATGAAGCTGTCGTCTACCCCAACGAAGCAAAGACAGGCTTTGTGTTTGAAAAACACGAGGATGCCTTTGATAACTTTGACAAGGAATATTACCGCGAAATAAAATCCTCTGGCAAGACTTATGTCATGGAGCCTTATGTTTATGAATTGCAGGGCAAGCCGATTATGATGATTAGCGTAATTGCGCCCATCTATGATGTTTCAGGGAAATTTTTAGGGGTGGCCGGTTGTGATGTCGCTCTGGATGACCTGCAATCGCAAAACTTTACCAATGCCGGCTATTCTTCAACCCACATGGTTTGCATGTCAGAGGATCATACCATATTAGTGGATACTCTGCAAACAAGTACCGTTGGCCAGTTGGCAAAGGATTGCGGTTATGAACAAGTCGCTCATATCGCAGATGAGATGAGAACCATGAAAGCGGGCGTATCTGGGAAAGGCGATAAGAGCGTTTATTTGTTAAATACAGAGCTTGATAATTTCGTTACAGGAAAGCAGGGCTATTCTGTTATTGTTCCTGTTGATTTGGAAAGCGGAAATTTGTGGAGCTTGTATTTTTCTATTGATCAGAACGAATTTTATGCGCAGATTGTAAAAGACACAGCACTTTTATCAATCGCTGTATGCATTTTAGGGATTTTGTTGCTGTCCGTTATGTATTACAGTATTAAAAAGCCATTGAAACCGATCTCCACTATAATGGCGGGGGCAGAAAAGCTGGAATCCGGCAATCTGCAAATCCATGTCCAGGTAGATTCTGATGATGAATTAGGCCGTTTAGCTGAAAGCTTTAATGCCACAAGTACTATCCTAAATAATTATATCAACGACATTTCCAAGCAGCTTTCAGAAATGGCGGATAACAATATGGCTATCCGTATCACGGAAGAATACATAGGGGATTTTAGCCCCATTAAAGCGTCGATTGAAAAGATTGCCCATTCGTTAAACCGTACCCTTTATAGCATTATCGAAGCGGCAAACGAAGTGACTTCCAATTCTGACACAGTTTCTTCCGGGGCGCAAGCGTTATCCCAAGGTTCGTCAGAACAGGCGGAAGCGATTGAACGGCTGGCAGCCTCTATCGAGCACCTTTCTAATGACGTTATTAGCAATGCCCGTGAGGCGGAAGATGCCAACACAACCGTCGCCCGGGTCAGCCAATGGATTGAAACCAGTAACCAGGAAATGCAAAAGATGGTTTCAGCTATGAACGATATCCGGAACACTTCAACAGAGATTGTAAAGATTATTAAAACCATTGAGGATATCGCTTTCCAAACCAATGTTTTAGCTCTGAATGCTTCTGTAGAAGCCGCAAGGGCTGGGGCGGCCGGTAAAGGTTTTGCCGTTGTTGCCGAGCAAGTGCGCAACTTAGCTGCCAAAAGTTCAGAGGCTGCCAAGGATACCGCTGCATTAATTGAATCCTCCATTGAAGCGGTGAAAAACGGAAGAAGTATTGCGGACGAAACGGCACAATCTCTGGTGAATGTTGTTGAGGGGGCCAAAGATGTTGCTGTTTTTGTGGAACGTATCAGTGCGGCCTCGAAGAACCAAAAAGACACATTGGAGCGGTTGACTATAGGTGTTAATCAGATTTCCAGCATCATTCAGGAGAATTCCGCAATGGCTGAAGAAAGTGCGGCTGCCAGTGTTAAATTATTCCAACAAGCAAATACATTGCGTCAACTGGTAGATGTTTTTGAATTAAAACAATCATAAGGATTCCTTTCTGTGCAAACAAAAATGAGACCCTGCGTCTGACGACGCAGGGTCTCATTTTTCTATGGCGCAGGCTGGTGTTTAATGCCCTACACAGGCTAAATCACAATGCCCTACGACAAAACTGTCGTAGGGCAACGGGATTTATCCTGTTAGGGGCAAAGTTGTTTATTCTGCCGGGCAAGGCCCGGGTAGCCCCTACTCCATGGTGATATAGCATAGAATGTTCCAAAAATCCTGTGTTTAGGCAGGGAAAGGATAGTCCAAAGGACAAAAAAGTGACCCCCATCCGAAGGATGGCAGGTCACTTTTTTCTATGGCGTAGGCTAGTGCTTATTGCCCTACACAGGATAAATCACATTGCCCTACGACATAGTATCCTTGACCTTGCAACTTAATTATAGATCATGATTGTCTAAATTGCAAGATAAATTCAAACCTAAAATCTTTAGTGAAAATTACTCTTGACATTACATATATCATATGTTATATTTAAAGTTTATGGTTTACAAAACAGATGCTACATTATGCTATGCTGATAATATTTTTTTCATTGATTCCATGATTTTATCGCAGAAACTATTGACTTTTTTGGAGTTGTGTGGTAAAATCTGAAAAGAATGATTTGGCTATTTATAGCCTTGATTTACGGAGGGCCCCCTAATGGCATTACTCAATTTTTCCCCGTCTTGCTACCGGGCATAATCTATCTTCTTTGCCTGGTGAGCAAGTATAGATGCAGATGTTCTTTGCAAATGTACAAGGAGTGCTCAATAGGCGAGATGAGGACCAGTATCAAAACTAGGTCTACCTTCACTGTCGCCTTTTGGCTAGACGGTGGAGGTTTTTTTAGTGTTTTTGAGGCCCCCGCCCTTGATATAAGCCTCCAGTTTCCCAGATACCCCAGCTCACAGATGTCCCAGAGTATCTGCCCCAGACACACCCCGCACGCTCCTGGCCTGCCCCTAAAATATACAGAAATGAGGTGATTCCGATGCCGTTCAAAACCTTGACCAGCTGGATGCTGCGAAAGAAATGGCTTGGAGTTCGTTCGAACTCCTGATCAGAAAGGGGTATAGCATGAACAGAAAAGAACAAGCTGAAACTGTAATAGCTGTGTCGCAATTTTTCTCTACCCTTGGTGAAAGGCTTAAACAGCTGTTACTGAAACTCCCGCCTGGAATCCTGGTAAACCTGATCTTGATTTTGGGCGTAGCTCTCCTAAGTGCTCTAACTTTCAAGTTTCTCACTAAAGGAGCTGCACCGGTCAAGATTCCTAACACTCCCATTGAGGTTACCCCGTGGCTGATTTTGAGCGCCATTACCACGATTGCGACCGCACTGCTGATTCTCTGAATTTTGATGCCGCTGACTACGGTATCGAGGTTAGAGAAGGAGGCCCCTGCACACGCGGGGGCCTCCATTTTTATAAAAAACCAGCTTAATAAAAACTTAATAGGGAAATTTGCTAAAAACTCTTGCATTATTCCCGCTTTTATGGCATAATATATAAACACTCTAACCTTTTACTTTCCCGGCCTAGTCAACCGGGCTTTTTTGTATTGTAATATATGTTATTGTGTTTTCATATATTACAATTTGTGTATTATAGTAGAAGGTTCAGAGAATCAGCAGTGCACACCTGTAAACTTAAATGTTTACAGGTGTGCTCCATTTCCAAAATCAAAATCCCAGGACTTCTTTTGAAGTCTTGGGATTGCTTTTAGAACATATGCTTTATAGCTAATGTATCTGTCTGTGTTGCTAGGTCCCTATAAATATTAATATGATATTTTGAGGCTACTGCCTCTAGCTTATGAGCCTTTAGTGTTTGGACGCATTGAACGACAGCTGGTTTGTCTATATCTAAAAACCCAAAGCACTCGTTGATACTAGGCTTTAGATCAGTGTTACAAGTAAACTGTTCCGTTGCTATCATATCATCTTTTGACTTGGGTTGTTTTGCTACTGTTACTATATAAAACTTTGGTTGTACTGTTTTAAGCTCTTTTTGAAAGTCATCTATGGAATACATCTCAGTTTGGATTGTCTAAATTGCAAGATAATCCTCACATTTATGGAAGAACACTTTAGGAGTAATCCGGTGTTGCGTGTTTGTGTTGATGATGTGGAAAGTACGTGATATAATGATTATAGATACTATAAAACTATTTCCTGCCCATGATGATGAATGGGAAGACCAAGGTAGAATGAGGTGAAATGATGGGAAGTTTGGTTTTGGATTTGCAGCGAGAAGTATTAAAGTCTAACTGCGATACTTTGAATGCGTTACGAAAGGCACATTTAATTGCCACAAAATTAAAGTTGAAAGAGTTTGATTCTTGGGTACAAAACGAATTAAATGGGTATAAATGCACGTATGATGACATCCCCGAATATCGAGATGTTCGGGGGATAGTTAAACTGCATAATCCTTTGCGTGGATGGATTTCTGCGCCATTTGAGGACGAAAAAGAAGAAAACAGGTTATCACATAGGAAAGTATTTCAATCAATTAGTGAAATTATAGCTTTTTCGAATGGAGAAAAGACCCCCCTGATTTATTTTCCTGGTAGCGTATCACAAGACCTATCCCAAAGGGCAGGTGCTCCAATCGTATTTGAAGCTGCACTTTTTATTACACAAGCATCTCTAAATAGCATCGTAGAAAAAGTTAAGAACTGCCTGCTTGAGTGGACAATCCGGCTTGAAGCCGAGGGGATTTTAGGCGAGGATATGCATTTCAGTCAGGAGGAAACAAATATGGCGAAAGAAATACCGCAGCAAATCAATAACTATTACGGCACGGTTGTGAATGGAGATGTTAGCCAGTCTCAAGTTGTATCAGGTAACCATAATTCTATTGTCCTTAACTATGGACAGGCTTCTGATTTAATGAAAAAAGTCAAAGATTCGATTGAACAGGAGCAACTTTCTGAGGAAGATTATGAAAGCGCGATGGAACTGATTTCCGAAGCTGAGAATAAAATCGCAGCGCAAAAGAATCCTAGAATTATCCAAGTAGCACTGTCTGGCCTAAGAGATTTTCTGGTAGCTGGAGGTGCAAATGTCACTGCTGCACTAATTGTACATTATTTACAAACGTTGGGATAATTGCAATACCGAATTTGCAGGATCGTTGAATAGGAAAAGGCGGTGAAATAATGGCAGAGGTTTTAACTGGCGTAAATGGACAGATTTTTCGCTGGGCAAGAGAAAGCTATAATATGTCTACCAGCGAAACAGCTATGGCATTGGGAATTGACGAGCAGAGATATGTAAAATGGGAGAATGGAGAGGAATTTCCAACGTATGCCAAACTCAAGAAAATCAGCGATGTTCTTCACAAACCAAGTGCGCTGTTCTTCTTCCCTGAGCCGCCTCAAATCCAAAGTATCAAAGGTGATCTGCGTACACTATCCAGTGAAGTCTCTGGCCGCCTGAGCAAACAGGTGATACAGCAATTTGAAAAAGCCTGGGCATATCAAATGGATTTGAGAGAATTGTATGGTGAGAAACAAAGTATTTTAGCAATGCGACATACATTCCCGGCAGATCGAACCAAGCTCTGCGAATATTTTAGAAAAGTCTTGGCTTTTCCCATTTCAGCACAGAAAGACCGCCGAAGTGATAAAATTGTATTTGAGATTTTTCGAGAAAAGTTCTATGAAGTCGGTATTTATGTTTTCAAGGATGCTTTCAAAGACAATAGCGTTTCTGGACTCTGCCTAAACGACAGCCAATACCCCATCATTATTATTAACAATGCGATGTCTTTTGCCCGTTAAAATTTTACATTGTTTCATGAGTTATACCACTTGATTGCTGACACAAGCGGAGCGGAAATAATCAGAGATGACTACTATGTTTATCTTGACGAACAACAATCTCGTGTGGAAAAGGCTTGCGATTCTTTTGCAAATGAATTTCTTGTACCAATGGCTGATTTTCAGATAGAATTGGCAAAGGGACCGGTCGATGAAATTCGCATTGCTGAATTGGCCAAACTATACTCTGTTAGCAAAGAAGCCATCATGTATAAACTATATACAATGAAGCTAATTACTCCGGAGCAGTACAATACATTGAAAGAAACATTTTATGGTGATGCTATTCGTGACGGAGCAAAAATACGCGGGATTGAAAAGGCAGGAGGAAACTATTATTATACAAAGCTGTCTTATCTCGGTTCCCGTTATACTGGGGACGTCTTCCGCCAATATTTCTCTGGCAAAATAGATAAGTTCCGCGCTAGTGAAATGTTGCACAGTAAAGTAGATCACCTTCCAAAGCTGGAAACAGCATATTTTAGGGGGGTGAAGTAATGATCTATGTGATAGATACTGGTATTTTCAGGAAGTTGATTGACCACTTTCCAAGGCAAGGGAAACTATTTCAGGCAATATGGGAAAAGCTCGATAAAGGAATTATAGCAGGTGACTTTATATCTGTAGACGAATGTTACAACGAGTTAACTCGGCATTTTGATGAAAAAAACCCCAATTATGTTTGGCTCCATGAACGTCGATACATGTTTCATAATCCAACAAACGAAGAATCTATCCATATCAGAACTTTATTTCAAAAAGCTAAAATGCGCGAAAGCATTCATACAAAAAATATAGTGGAGAATCGCCCTTCTGCCGATGCCTATTTAGCAGCAAAGGCCAAAGCATTGGGTGCAGTCGTTGTAACAACTGAAAGTTATAAACCTGCCTCAGCTCAATTACCAAATATATGTGAGGCATTTGGCGTTAAGTGTATCTCTTATGATGATTTCATGGAAATACTCTCCGAATAGTCGATAACAACGTAACAAGAATTATCAATAAATTGACTCATTTTTACAAAAGGTCACAGAGTTCCGCTTAGATAGTGTCTACACGAGTTAAGCGCGAATGGCAGCCCAAATAGCGATACAACGAACATGTACCGCAGCGATAAAAGCATCTGAGGTTTTGGCATAGCGGGTGGCAATCCCTCTCCAACGTTTCAGGGCAAGAAAACAGTTTTCTACCAGATGGCGCAGCTTGTAGAGGTATTCATCGTATTCACGTTGTTCCTTTCGGTTCTTTTTTGGAGGAATTACGGTCTGCATACCTGCCGAAACTGCATAGGCCAGGATGTCATTTGTGTCATAACCTCGGTCTGCCAACAGAGTCTCTGCGGAAATACCTTCTATCAAGTGGACAGCTTCTTTACAATCCGCTCGGGTACCTTCTGTAACAAGGATTCGGACTGGCATACCATTCGCATCCATGGCCAGATGTATTTTGGTGTTAAGCCCCCTTTTGTCCTGGACATATCCTGATTGCCACCTTTAGCTCCTGCTGCCTGGGGATGCACTTTGATATGGCTGGCATCGATCATCAGCCATTCATAATCCGGTTCATCAATCAGAATTTCCAGGAGTTTTTCCCATACGCCTTTCCTGCGCCAACGGATGAATCTCTGATGAACGCTGCCCCACTTCCCATAATCGGGAGGTAAGTCCCGCCAGGGCGCTCCGGTTCGCAATACCCAAAACACCGCATTGATAAAACGGCGGTTATCCTGGGCAATTCCGCCCCACTGGCCCCGTTGTCCCGGCAATTGTGGTTCAAGTAACGCCCAAACTTTATCATTTATGTCATGTCTGTGATAGGAAGCTTCCATCTTTCTGTCCCCTGTCTTTTCAGATACTTCCATTCTATCACAATTTCTTTGCCTTGTGTAGACACTATCTAAGAGCGTCTGTGGCCTTTCTTCATTTTCTATACTACTGTGGCAATGATAGAATATACCTGGAGATTGGAATTATAGATTATAATTCTCAGTCCTCTTGCCTTAAAAGAAAACGTATGAGCCATACCCGCAACGATATATTATTCTCATGATACCTAGGAACCGCTCTGTGCCTTGAATGGCACGGGGCGGTTTACTTTATCATGAAAAGAGGTGAAATCCTAAAGGTATGCTAAATTGCGCAAATTATCATCAGGAAGGGAGGACAAAACACTCAGGACATGAATAAAAATATTTGACGAAATCCGCACTATATGCTACAGTTTGTTTTGAAGGGGCAGTGATGATATGGATATTACAGAAACCAGTATCGTCCATAATGACATTCTACAGCAAATCAAGCATCTACGATTGATGGATGATGTGTTAATGGTCAAGTGCTTTGAGGATAATCCAGAGTGTACGGAATTGCTCTTGCAGCTAATCATTAAAAAATCATCCTTTCGGGTAGACCAGGTAAATGCCATGTGGCATGGGTCTTCTGCTGGGCTTGCTATATTAGCGACAGATAGCGGTGGATGGCGTTATAAGATCAGAGTATTTCGGGACGATACAGCGGATAGAAAGCAGAAAAAAGGAACCGAACTCTTTCAATCAGAATTTTCGGCGGCTCAAACAGGTATAGATCAGAACATAGCAGGATATTACGCCGTATACATTATCGAACATGGCGCTGTGCGTAAACCTATAGACCATTCGGGGATTCTGATTGACGGAATGGGTGAAAACGGCTGGTATGGATTTGGTGTCAATACATTTTATGTGAATTGCGACCGCAAAAACAGAAGACCGCTCGGCAAGTTGGTATACGACTTTTCCTGTACTGACCCATCCTATATGAACTATACGCTGTTAGCGGATAGGGCACGCTATTTCAAGGAAAATAGGCAGGGGGTTCGGGATATATGCGAGATGCTGGAGCAAAAAAAGCAAAGAACACAAAATTGTGAAGCACCCAAGGACGAATGACCTTGGGTGCTATCTTTCTGTTGAGGTGGTGGCTTATGATTGAACGACTCGCAGTATACCATAGGCCAATTAACATTTTCACAAGTCAACTATTCATCAGGGACACCCAAGGGCAAAACGCCAAGCTGATCCAGCAGATCGTTTGCTTCGTCAATCGACTTCCCGTGCTGGATCGTAAACAGGATCGCGGCATCGCGCTTATCCCGTACATATAACTCCAGATTACCGGACAGCTTTAACATTTTCTGCATTTCCTCGTCAGAAAGATGCAAGCCAAAGGCAATCGCCAGCAGCTTGTCACGGGACGGAATTTTCTTCCCGGAAAATATCTGGTAGACATAGGTGCGGTCAAGGTGCGACCCCCGAACCACATCCGCCCGTCTAAGATGCTTCTGCTTCAGTTGGAGTGCCAGATATTCCGGGAGCGTTTGAGCAAGCATATTCTGTTCGTTTCTCAGTAGAAAATCCTTGAAATTTGCCGCATTGAAAAGGCTTTCCTGCACATCAGCCGTTGTGGGCTTAGTTGCTGTGGTTGCCTTACTTGTTTCAGTTTTCATACTACGCCCTCCGCTGGAGATATGCCTACATTATATCAGACCGTGGCTCATATGAAAAGTCCCGTAAAAAATTTGTATTTGTATGCTGGCAGCACACCTTTAGATGCAATTTCCCCTTTATACTGGGTATCAGAAAAATTATCAGTATCACGAAAAGGAGGGCGCAAAATGGTCTATGCCGTGTCGGATATTCACGGCTGCTATGACAAGTACATTGATCTACTAAACGAAATTAACTTTAGCCCCGATGATACTCTCTATGTCCTGGGTGATGTAATCGACCGTGGCCCGGATGGATTCAAAATCATGTTGGACATGGCCCAGCGGCCAACGTAGTAAACCTGTTGGGAAATCATGAGGCAATGGCGATGGATGTGCTCTCCCGTGTGTTGAGTGTCATTCAGCCAGACGGAGGTGTGGAATTGTCCAGAACAAGCAAAGCCGCCGCCCTCCAATGGGACGGCAGCTTTATGCCGCCGGCAGTTGCGCTCAGTCATCTTCCAGCAGCTTTGAAGCCGGGATTTGAAGGACAGCAGCCATTTTGAACAGCGTTTCCAGCGATACGCCCCTCGTTGTACCTGTCCCTTCAACCTGCGCAAGAAAATTGACGCTTTTGTTGATCTTTTCTGCAAAGACCTCCTGCGTGTAACCCGCTTTCTTCCTGTAATAAGCGATTTTCAAGCCAAGTATTCTATACTTTTCCGGAAATTCGGTCTGCATACGGCATCACTCCCTGATAGTATGCTACCAATTTCACAATGCAATTAAAATTTCTATAAAGAAAATGATTATTTACTTTAAGTCAAATATAGCGTATAATGCGGGATACAAAGCGACAATCATTACATACTCAGGAGGAGGACTATGCCAACCTGTTTCTTTATTGGGCATCGTAAAGCATCGGATTATCTGCTGCCGCAGCTATCTGCCGAGGTAGATCGTCATATTACAGAACTGAAGGTGACAGATTTTGTTGTAGGGATCTATGGATGGTTTGACTCAATGGCAGCGAGAACCGTCAAGGCTGCTAAAAAGCGCCACCCGGAGGTGACGCTCACGTTATTGCTGGCCTATCATCCATATGACCGCCCCATTCCAACACCGGAAGGTTTTGACAGTACATTTTACCCGCCAGGGATGGAAACCGTACCGAAACGAGCAGCTATCGTAAAGGCTAACCGCTACATGGTAGACCACAGCGATTATCTGATTGCCTATGCGTGGCATACTGCCAGCAACGCAAGGGAATTGGTATCATATGCAAAAAAGCGCGAGAACAAAGGGCTTATCCAAGTTACAGAACTGGCAAGGGAACCGCAGAGAAATACTGGTATTATGATAGGAGATGGAAAAATTGAAGATTGAACTTAGCGACCCTATGTTGTACGACAGGCTACATACACTCTCAGCCGAGTATTCGGTGTCGGTTGAACTGCTTGTCAATCTGGCCGTG
The DNA here is from genome assembly GCA_910583885.1 of uncultured Oscillospiraceae bacterium. Taxonomy (GTDB): domain Bacteria; phylum Bacillota; class Clostridia; order Oscillospirales; family Oscillospiraceae; genus Pelethomonas. The sequence goes on from CAJUAC010000007.1 coordinate 62,752, forward strand.
CGGCGGCTGGTGGATGATATTGACTTTGTTAGAAACCTCCGTATTGGCAAAATCGAGAGGGCGTAGCGGACTACGCCCCCTCCCCGCCAAAATATGCAAAAATCGTCCGCAATACATTGATTGCCATTTGCTTACGCTCCAAAGGCTGCTGATCTATGATCTGTTTGAATTGCTCCATGATGTTGGTATCGCTGTCAGATACGGAATCGGCCAGCAGATAGTCCACAGTTACGCCGAGGCGGTTTACCAACCGCACCAGCGTATCCAGCGTCAAGCTTCGCTCTCCACGCTCGATTGCACCCATGTAAGTATCCGATATGTCAACGGCCTCCGCAAGCTGGGCCTGTGTGAGATTCAGCCGCAACCGTTCTTCTCTGATCCGTTCGCCCAACCTCTTATAGTCCATGTATTCACCCCTTGCTTATTCTACCCAAGTGGTCGGCCAGCAAGAAACATCTGATGGGGGTATCTATATTGACTGATGGGGGTTTTCGTGATAACATGATGTGGTATCATTCACTTCAAGGCAAAGATTCCGGGCTTTCCCTGGTGATATTTTGCGGAAAGGAAGAACCACAAATGTCAAGAGTTTGTAGGACGGCGAAAGAGTTCGCCGAGGCTGTAAAAAATAGTGAGGAATACATCACAATCGAGGGCGACCTAAAAAACGGTGTTTTGCGTATAAAGGCTACCGGAAAGGTTGCATGGGGAGTATGCGTTGCGTCATTAGCGGTGGCTATAGCTACGATTGCCGTGGCTCCGGTTGGGGGTGGCGCTCCGGCTGGTGCTGGCCTTGTAATGGCTACACCAGCGGCAGCTACGTTAGGAGCCGCAGTTATTCCAGCCATTGCGATAGGTGTTTGTGCCGGTGGTGTTGGTGTGCTGAATGCGTTGAGGGATAAGTACAAAATCGTGGAAAAGACCGATACATGTATAACCCTCAAGCGCAAATAAATTACTTCAACACTAACGAAAAATTGGGAGGTCATAGTTATGGGCGGCGAAAAAGCGATGGCAGTTCTTGCAATCATCCAACAGTTAATACCGGAGGCTAAGAAAATTTCTAAAATCCACGGGTTTGTTCACAAGCGGGTCGAAGCGGAGATCAATGGCATCCGAGGATTCCTGGTTTGGGATTTTATTGTTTACAATGAGATCACATTTGATGATACAGAAGGCAATATCATGTCGTTCTTTACCTCTGCATCTGACGATAAGACCGAAGCCGAGTGGAATCAACTTGTGAAAAAGTATGGAATCAATGCGGACTAATACTTTGACAGAATGGAGTGTTCATGTTCAAAAAGAAACTGAAGAAAATACCCACTGATCTGGTATCTTACATCCAAATCGAAACCGAGGCCATCAAGGATGCCAACGACAAAATGATGATCTCCGCCTACTGCCTGGGCAAGCTGGAGCTGGTCAACTGGTATCTCGAACTTCTGGCGGTTGGCTCCGAAAAGTACATTGTCCCACAGAGCAAGGCACACTTAGAGACAGTTAGAGATCAACTCTTGGCCTGCCATAAGGCGATTATGGCGACAAAAATAATGAAACCTGGAGATCGTCCACTACTGGACATCAAATACCCCAAGGGATACGAAGGATAGGTGATTTTGGTGAAGAAAATAATTGCGTTGCTGGCAGCGATTATGTTACTGCTGTCAGCCTGTTCCAGTGCCACATTGGATGGTGCAGGGAAGGAACTGGAGGATACCATAGCGAACGCCACGGATGCTGACAATAAATATGTCCAGATGGTCAAAGGAGGATACAGACCCGACGATCCCGATACAACCTATGAGGACGCATTTACCGCCTTCTTTGGTACGCCACGCTGGAAGTATTTTGAGAGCGAAGATGGGCAGGATGTTGTGGAGTTTACAGGTGACTGCACCTACCAGGACGTTCCGGTAAAGGCTCGGATTCAATTCCTGGTTGATGAAGAAAACGGAACCTTTGAAGCGTCTTATCTTGCATTTAATGAAGTTCCACAGGATGCTCTTACACTGGCTGCGCTGCTCGCAAAAGCGTTTGAAGGTGCTGAGGCAGTTGGCACGGGAGAGGGACAGGGACGGCCCTCCAATACTACAGAACAGATTCTGATTCGTCAGATTCCCACTCAAGATGTACTTAAAATGACAGCGGATGAAGTTATTGCTGCTTTTGGTGAGCCGGAAATATATGCCGAAAATGATAGCATTGAATATGGTGCTGATTCACCGGAGTGGATGTATTTCGATGTTTCCAATGGAAACACTGTAGCTAGTTTCAGTGCCAACGTAGAGGAATTTACACTTAATGGCCAGAGTTTGAAGCAGAATTTTGATGCACTTGTAAGTCTGATGGGAGATAACTATGATAGCCTCGGTGCAGGTGGGTATCAATGGATTCGGGAGGGTATTTGCTATACCTTCTATATCCCGGATGATACTGAGCCTTACAGCATCAATGTTTATCGAATTGATAATGATAATCCGATTGATAACGATGCCTATCTGGGCAGCGAAGGCAATTATGGGACTTACGGCAATCTGGATTCTGCGCTGGTCGGTAGATGGCGGTCTTTTGACGGTGGTACTCTCCAATTTGACGATAATGGGATGATAAGTTCTTGCGACTTCAACTGTTGGAGTTTAGTAGGAGAAAACCCTAATCGTGTCTATTGGGAAACCTCAAACGGTAGAGTTAGCTGTTCCGCATATTTTGATAACAGTGATACATATACAATTACAAGTCCATCTAGCGAGCCAGAAACAGAGTACATTTCCTTTTCGAGAAATAGGAGGCATATGTACCAACGCACTACGGGTGAAAATGGCGATGGAATTATTGGGACGTGGACTAGTGTAGAGAATAGTATTTGGTCATTTCAGTTTAATGAGGATGGTACTGGGATGTATAATGGGAGATACCCGATTACTTGGAGTACCTATACAGCGGATGATGGTGCCGATGCAGTGAGGTATAGCTTGATAGATAGCACCTACTTTGACTATACAGTGGAAGGTGATTCGCTCGTAGTCTTTCTTTCTGACAGTAGCCGTGTATATACCAAAGTTGGAAACTAATTAATGATTTGCAACAGGAGGGCGGCCACGGTCGCCCTCCTGTTGTATCTATCAGCGGAGGGATAGCGGCACTACTCTTAATCTACATCCTTATGATTCCGAACACAAGAAGGAGACATCACGATATGAGTATGAAGGATTTGCTTTACAAAGTGAAACCGCCATGCGATAAATGCCCTTATAAGCTGGGGCTGGTACATACGGTAGCCAATCCCTGCCCTCAGTGTAAGGCGAATGGCTACAACGCCTATGAGCGGTTCATAAAGGAGTTGTCGGGCAAATATGCGAAAGGTATGCGATTGGGATGGATGTTGAAGAACTGAAAGCTATGATCCCCTCTGAAACCGTGCGGAAGTATGTCATAAAATCAGAGTGGACATTCACAGACAGAGAGAAGGCTGCACTTTTGTATCATGGAGACCTGTCACTGAAAGAGCAGTATTCTCGGCTGGGAACCTTGCGGGACACGACTGCTGATAAAAGATTGCAAAAGTAACTTACAGAATATCTGGAACGAGAAAAACAGGCTATCCGAGCGTTCAAAGAAAACGCTGCTAATCGTTGCGTCTATGTTCTGAAGGTGCAGGAAAATGGCGGCTTCCATGAAGGTGAATATCTTGCTTGTGGATATTTCTTCGATTGGAATGTGGCTTTTAAGTACGGAAAGGAGGAAAACGTCCCGTTTCAAATCGAATAATACTTGGTCAATGCTGTGTCGGAATTTGAGGATGGTACTTGCAGCCACTCTTCGATAGCCAACCTCCATTTTAACGAGAACAGTGAGGCAAGTTCTTTTTCGAGCCGTGAAATTCCAGATGATAACGAACAGACAGATTGGTATGAATGTTTTGAAAATACATTCTATGAGGCGCCGAATCCGTTTGACAGAGGAGATATTGTCCGGTTTGTTGGTACAGAGAAATACGGTATTGTAGAAGTATCTCAAAAACATTGGAAAGAAAATTTGGAACGATATAAACAGCGGAGAAAGTTTCTGCCAGACTATTCCGATGTTCAAGTCAGGGTAATATTTCTGACTGAGGACGGAACATTTATCCACAGCCATATCAATCCCGTTAATCTGGAGCTGCACCAGCCAGAACATGAACCGCAAGACCCGGTTGCCAGCGCAAGGGATCAACTTCTCCATGCCGCCAGTTTGCTATATTGGAAAGAAGATTCCAGCAACGTCATTGGTTCTTTGGAGGATTTGTACATCTGCACCATGAAATATCGGAACGCAAAAGGAGCAGAAAACTGACAGGGAGAAACAAAGCAGGAGGACGGCTTCGGTCGCCCTCTTGCCCTTATCGTATGCGCTCCTGCTATGGCGATATATTCTACCTCTGTAATCAAACCGGATTGGGGGTGATTCATATTGCCGTACCGCAGAACCCTTGAAGTGGTGCTGATCGTACTGACCGCTTTGCTTGCAATGGCAAAGGCTCTGAGCGAGATGGACAACTCACAGGATGCAGCTTAGAGAATCGGATAAGCGGCGTGAGCAGAGGGCTTCCCTATACGGGAAGTCCTCTGTTCCTATGTTCGGCACAGGAAAAACCACAAATCCAAATCTAATTTAGGAGGTAAAAGTTATGCCCGCAAATGTTGAAACCATGTTCTATGTCCGTGAAAAGCCTTGGCATGGGTTGGGAACCCGTGTCGAAACCGCACCTTCGTCCATTGACGCACTGGTGCTTGCTGGCCTTGACTGGATGGTGGAGCAGAAGAACGTCTACGCCGAGGACGGCTCCCTGATTTCTGGCTACAAGGTGAACACCCGCAGCACCGACAACGCCGCCCTGGGTATCGTGTCCGACCGCTACAAGGTGGTGCAGAATGAAGACGCTTTCCAGTTCACCGATGATCTGCTGGGCGAGGGCGTGACCTATGAGACTGCCGGGGCCTTGCAGGGTGGCCGCAAGGTCTGGATGCTGGCCCGGATGCCCCACCGCTACATCATCGCCGGGGACGAGATCGCCCCCTATCTGGTGGTGATGAACTCCCACGATGGCAGCAGCGGTATCAAGGTTGCCATGACCCCCATTCGAGTTGTCTGCCAGAATACCTTGAATCTGGCTCTCAACAGCGCAAAGCGTATCTGGACCACCAAGCACACCGAGAACGTCATGCTCCGTGTCCACGAGGCCGAGGAGACGTTGGGCCTTGCCGAAAAGTACATGGGCGAGCTGGGCCGTGGCATTGATACCCTGTCCAAGATCAGGCTGACCGACAAGAAGGTGATGGAGTTCATGGCCGAGTTCTTCCCTGTCACCGCCGATCTGCCCGATGTCCAGCGTAAGAACAATCTCCGTCTGCTGGACGATATGAAGCTGAGGTATTGGGACGCTCCCGATCTCTCCAATGTGGGCAAGAACGGCTACCGTTTCGTCAACGCCGTCAGCGACTTCGCCACACATGCCAACCCCATCCGCAGGACAAAAAACTACGATGAAAACCTGTTCCTGCGCACCGTGGAGGGCAACCCCATGATCGACAAAGCCTATAAGATGGTTCTGGCGGCGGCATGACAGGAAAAGCAAAATAGGGGACGTGCGGCCTGTGGCTGTGCGTCCCCTATTTCTTATTATAGGAAAGAGAGGTTTTCATATGCCGGCAAAAATCTTAGTATCTACTGAAAATATGCCTTATGCCGACTGGCTGGAGTACCGCAAGCTGGGTATCGGCGGCTCCGATGCTTCCGTGGTCTGCGGTATCAACCGCTACAAGTCCCCGGTGGAGCTGTGGCTGGATAAGACCAACCAGATCCCCGCACAGGAGGCTGGGGAGGCTGCTTACTGGGGTACTCAGTTGGAACCCTTCGTTCGGGCCGAGTTCACCAAGCGCACGGGCATTGAGGTCATCCACAAGACCGAACTGCTCCAGAGCGAGGAATACTCCTTCATGCTGGCAAACCTGGATGGCGAGTGTGAAGTCCCGGACTACGGAGCCTGTGTATTTGAGGCCAAGACCGCTTCCGCTTACAAGGCTGGCGAGTGGGAGGATACCATCCCGGACGAGTATATGTGCCAGATTCAGCACTACATGGCCGTGACCGGATGTGCCGGGGCCTATATCGCTGTGCTGATTGGCGGCAACACCTTCCGCTGGAAGTTCGTGGAGCGTGACGAGGAATTGATTTCTATGCTCATTGAGTTGGAATCGGCCTTCTGGAACCATGTGCAGGATTGCACACCCCCGCCGCTGGATGGCTCCGATGCGTCCGCTAAATTCCTGTCCCAGCGGTTCCCCAGCAGTACACCTCAGTCCCACATCACCTTGCCGGACACCGCCGCCGCTCTGCTCTCCGAGTACGATGAAGCTTGTGCTCAGTTGGAGATTGTCACTGAGAAAAAGCAGAAGGCAGAAAATCTGCTGAAGGAGATGATGGGCGATAACGAGGTGGGAACTGCCGGGGGCCGTGTCGTAACCTGGAAGAGCGTGTCCCAGGAGCGGTTGGACAGCAAGACCTTGAAGGCCGAGCATCCGGTTCTCTACAAGAAGTACGCCAACAAGTCATCCTACCGCCGCTTTACCATCAAGGCGGCTAGTTAAATTTGGGAGGTTCATCATGGACAACACGAGTTTGAAAAACCGCATGAGCGGTAAGATGCAGGAATTGCAGCGGCCCGCCGGGGAGCAGACCAACATCACCGTTACCCCTGCCGCTGATACCGCTCTAGCTCCGGTGGAATCCAGCTATATCGCCCTGACCAGCAATGCCCTTGACATCATCCGAGCCAACCTGAAGCACCAGCCCCTGTCCCTTGACCTGTTCGACATTGTAAAGTCCCCGTCCGGTGGTTCTACGGTGTTTGAGGTTCCGGGACTGGCGGGGAACGAGGCCGCTATGGAGCTGACGGGCATTGTTCTGGACTACACCACGCCCAGGGCCTATTGGGACACGCCCGATCCGGTGGAGGGTACGCCCCCTGTCTGCATGAGCCAGGACAGCATTATTTCCCATGACGGCCAGCCCTGCGCCCGGTGTCCCTACAATGATTTCGGTTCCAAAGATGGGGAGAGCAACGCCAAAGCGTGTAAGGAGTCGGTGCTGCTGTTCCTGCTGCGGCCCAACAACATTGTCCCTTTGCTGGTGCGTGTCCCCGTGACCAGCAAGCCCCGGTTCCTGAAATACTCCACCCGGCTCCTGAGCAGCCTGACGCCGCTTTCCAGCGTGGTCACGAAAATTACCTTGGAGAAGGCAATCAGCAAGCAGGGCAAGCCCTACGCCCTGTTCAACTTCCAGGTGGCCGGCACTCTTAGCCCGGAGGAGGCGGCTCAGGCAAGGGCCTTCGGGGAGCAGTTCATGGAGATCGTGAACGCTGCCAACCTTGTACCGGAGCTGGCCGAGGCTGGCTAAAATAAGCTGCGCTATGGTGGCCCGGTGTCCTTGCCCTGCGGCGGGGGTGCCGGGTCTAATACTAATTTGGTCGATAAATTGGCAAAAAGCGGAGGAAACTGCGGTGAAAACACTTGAAATCTATTTCCGGGATTTGATGCCGGAAGCACAGAAAGCTGTTCTGGAACTGTTCGGAATTACCTCTCCGAAGGACGCTAACTGGGACAGCTTTCCTATTTTCGTATTAGAAGCAGCGGAAGCCGATGGTCAGGAGTGATTATATGGATTATTCTGAAATAAAACAGATTTTCCGGGAATTGAAACGCACTTCTCCCAGAGAAGATCTGACGGCGCACATCATTTTCACGGAGGATAGTTTCAATAAGCCCTACTCCCTGTTGAGCCGTACATACCGTATTTCCAGCGACAACAAGGCGTTCTGGCCCAACATGGGCGGCTATTCTATCTTCGGTTACTGCCTGGACAAGACCACCGATCAGGGCGTCCGCCTGGATTACTACATGGCCGAGGAACGGGACATCACCGGATGGAAGGTGGAGGACTGTTACATCTTGGAGCAGATGCGGGATGCGGCAGCGATCTCTAACCCTTATCGGATGAAACAGGACGATGGAACGGTCTGCTATTTCTTTGGTGATACCTGCATTCGTGTCCGTGAATCCCATGAGGGAGAAAAAATCTGCCTGGAGCCTGTGGCCGGAGATCAGACAGCTTGCGGTGAGTGGGTGGAGTTATCCATCGACCGGGTACATGGCTACTGTACGCTACTGGAACGGCGCTTGAACACAAAGAAGGTTGTGTGAAATCATGGTGAAAAAGAAAGCCAGAAGCAAGGTCCCGAAGCCTAAGAAGTTCTGCGATCCCGGCGTTTGCGACTGTTGCCAGTATATCGGCGAGGGTGATTTCCTGTGTAATAAGCACATGGAGATCGTAGTTTCCGACTGGGAGCCAACCGAATCCTACCTGATGTGTCAGAACCAAGACAAAGCCGTTGAAGGTGGTGCGGATGGAAAAGAAACTTAAAATCCAGCGTGTCAGTTCGGGGGTTCTTGGACAGGTCATAAACCACCGTACCCCATGGCCTCTTTCTGACGAAGGAGGGTCGGAAATGGGTGGTGGTAGACAACACCACCGGGGACGCATGGACAGAAGAATTTTCCCGGAAACGTCAGGCCACTCGTTGGCTGCGGGGGAAGTTTGAGGTGGGCCTATGAAATATGTTGTTGCCCGTCCGATAAACGGCATCACGATCAACACCGAATTGGAATTTCTGCTGGATGATAACGGCAAGGTTCGTATGTTTGACAGTGAAGATCAGGCTCGGTCGTTCCTGACCGCCGCTGGCGTTGATCTGGAAGAACTGCGCCACATGAGGTTTATGGAAAGCTGCGGCATCTGCTGTAAATGCGGCAGTCCGTTATTCAAGAGCCTGTTGCCGGAGTATACGTTTCAGTGCTTCACCTGTGACGAGGACTTTTACCAATTTGAACAAGACATATGAAAGGGGCGTTGCTATGCGTGTCTTGGTAGTCGAACCAGAGCACAGACCGGAAGTGAAGGAGATCGAAGATTCTCTGCGTACTATGCAAAACATCGTGGGCGGCTATATCCAGACCGTCCATCTTGACGATTCCGTTGTGCTGGTCTGCAACGAGGAAGGGAAGTTCATGAACCTGCCTCCGAACCGTGGGCTGCGGGACAAGAACGGCCAGATGTACGATATTGTCTTCGGCACGTTCTTCCTGTGTGGTGCTCCCGCAGACAGCGAGCACTTTATCAGCCTGACCCCGGAGCAGACGGAACGGTATCAGGAACGGTTCCATACCCCGGAAATGTTTTGGGGCATGGATGGCCGTATCGTCTGCCTGCCGTTGGAGGTTGATTGAGCAATTCTATCTTTGAGGGAATCCCTTGTACTCCAGGGGGTTCCCTCTCATTTTACGATTGATTGGAGTTGATGAACATGAGGGCCTTGCGTCCTATGACACAGGAGGAACGACAGTTTGCGGAAGAAAATCACAGTCTGGTGACTGAGTTCATCCGCAAAAAGCGTCTCTCAACAGATGATTTCTACGACATCGTTATTTTCGGCTACCTCTCCGCTGTGCAGCAGTATTTCCGTAACCCTCCGACTGGCGTGGAGTTCAAGGCTATGGCGTTCCGAGCTATGAAGGACTCCATTCTCCGGGAGGGTGAGTATAACGCCCGTGCCAAACGCTGCGGCTCTGTCGTAAGTCTGGATACGGACGGCATCCCCGATCCCAAGCAGGATGTTGAATGGCAGACTGAACGTAAGGCCCTTTTGGAACAGGCGGCAAAGGTAGCCACACCGAAAGAGGCGAAAATAATTCGACTTCTGGTGGACGGGTTTGCGCTGCATGAGGCCGCACGGTTCTTGAAGCTGCAGAGAGCAGCCGCCGTGAACTGTATGGAGAACTTCTACGGTCGGGCCAGAGCCGTTATCGGCTGAAATTGGAGGTCAGTTTATGAAAAAATTGTGGATTCGGATAGGGGCCGTTATCAGGATCACCGATGCCGAGGAGCAGGACATCTTTGCGGATGACGAGGAAAAGATGCGGGATGCGCTGCGGCGTGTGATTGCGGAGGGCCGTTTCTGCCCGGATGGGGAAACTTACGTCCCCAGCGAGTCTGTGCAGGAGTTCAACCGCACCTATGGTACGGCCCACGAGGAAGAAAACTGGTGCTGTGATTTATGAAGGCATAACCTGGGGCTGGCGTTCGCTGGTCCCAGGTAATTTGAATTACGGAGGGATTTGACCGTGAAAGTCAAGGCATATATCCACAGTCTGAAAGACCACGAGCATGACCGCCATGTGATGGGCGAGGCTGAGATCATCCGGCAAATCGGTGACAATCTCTATTTGGCTGAGGTCAACGGCGTTCGGTGTACTGCTATTTTCAATTTCTTCACCGGGGCCTACTATGTGGATGATGTGTACGGCATCCAGAAGGAGGCTATCTGAAATGGAGAAAAAGTATATTTTCAATCTGGAAACGACCAAAATTGAACTTCACTTCGAGAAGTCCGAGTACAACGCCCTGACCGCCGAGCAGAAAACCGAATTGAAGGGGGCGTTTCTGTGGAGCCGTACCGGGGGCTGCTGGGTAAGTAGGGCCAAGGAACCGAACCTCTGGTGGGCGAAGCGGGTCGCTGCCAAGCTGGGCTTTACCGAAGAACAGCGTCAGGGCGAGCGTCTTTCTTTCTCCGAGCAGGTGGAGCGTCAAGCGGAGAGGGCCGAGAGACGGGCCGAGCGTTATGAGCAGTACGCCGAGAACGCAGAACGGAGGGGAGCCAACTTACAGAAGCCCCTTAACCATATGCACGGCGATATTGCGTTTTTCACCCAGCCCATCATTGCGGGTCACGCTGGCAGTCAGGCGTTTGCCCGCCGGCGGGAGCGGATGTTTGCGCAGTATGAACGTGGTTTCGAGGAATACCGCAAAAGCGCATATTTTCAGGACAGGGCGCAGACCGCCAGAGAAACAGCAGACGGGGCCAAGTATCAGGATGTCGCTTATCTTGACCGCCGTATCAAGGAGTGCAAGAAGGAAATCAAAGCCCGTGAGAAGAACATCATCCATTATGAGCAGACCCTATTTGCCATTGAGAACGGCGAGAAGAAAAAGCGGTACGATGGCACTCCAATCACTGCCGAGATGGTCAACGGCTGGATTCAGCATGAGTTGGAACTTGTGGAGAAGGCCATGGACAAGCAAGCCTTTCTGGAAGCCTGTGTTGATGTGTGCGGCGGAATCCGGTTCAGCAGGGACAATGTGAAGATCGGCTACCACGTCAAAGTGAAGGGCAGCGGGGATGTTGAGGTCATCGGTGCCGGGCCGCAGAACATCACCTATCGTATCCTGACCGGGGGTGCGAAGGGCATGGTCCTGACCGCTGCCTATGCGGAGATCACCGAGATCGTCAAAGCGGAGGAAGATCGAGAGACACATCCCTTCACTGTTGGCGAACGGTTCACAGCGGAGCAGTACGTCCGGGATGGCGATTCCTACAAATGGAACCGTGTCCGCATCACCTATGAGATCGTCAAGGCCAGCAGCAAGACGATCCAGTTGAAGCCCATTGACGGCGATGGGAAGATCATCACCCGCAAGCCCAGGAAGTCCTACAATGGCAGATGGTGTTTCAGCATTGATGATTCAACCAACAATACCTTCTACAAATCAGCAAAGGTAAGCGAGGCTGGTTAAGATGGATCATTATGTACCTTACGCCCGTTCGGATGTTGGCAACAGTCAGGTTGAGTCCGTTGTTGAGTGGCTGGGGGTTAATGAGCTTTTGGAGAAGATGCGCCAACTTCCACCTGAGCAGGAGTTCTCTATCCTTTTGGATTTTCTGGTGGAGTTCTCTGGCGGCCTTGAGTTGGCCGAACATCGGATGTCCGAGACGTTGGCAGAACAATCGGCTGTCAGCTACAAAGCCCACACCAAGGTCGTAAAAATGGTCAAACATCGGCTGACTGAGCTTTACAATATTGCTCCACAAACGAACATTAAGGACGGTGAAGAAAGTGAAGAAAAAACGGGCAAAACCTGATAATGCCAGTGTTCAGAGAATCACGGAGTTAGTTTCAAAACTTAACCGCTATCGGCACGAATACTACAACTTGGCAAAGCCCAGCGTGTCCGATGCGGTCTATGACAGGCTCTTTGATGAACTGACAGCGTTGGAGCAGGAAACGGGGATCGTCCTCAGCAATTCCCCCACGCAGACCGTTGGCTATGCTCCTGTGAGTGCGCTGCGGAAGGTCAGGCACACCATTCCGCTCCTGAGCCTGGACAAGACCAAACAGACCCATGATCTGGTTTCAATGGCTGCTGTGGGTCCGGTTTTGCTCATGCTGAAGCTGGATGGCCTGACGGTCAAGCTGGTCTATGAAAACGGCGAGCTGGCGGAGGCATCCACAAGAGGGGATGGTGAGGTTGGCGAGGATGTCACCCACAACATTCCGGCGTTCTGCAACGTGCCTCTGAAAATCCCCAATAAAAAGAGGCTTGTTATCACAGGCGAGGGTCTGATCCATACGGATGACTTTGAAAAGATGAAGGATTCCGAGGACAGAGACATCAAAAATGCCCGGAATCTGGCTGCTGGCTCTATCCGGCTGCTTGATCCATCCATCTGTAAGGATCGCCATATCTACTTCTATGCTTTCAACGTCATTGAAGGCATGGATACCCTTGGCGGCAACAAGGATAGCCGTGGGTGGCTTCTGGAGGATCTGGAACCTCTTGGCTTTGAAATCTGTCCCTTCATACGGATAGAGCAGAAAACATCTTCGGTAGAGATGGAGAGCAAAATCCAACATTTGAGGACCGTTGCAAACATCGAGAAGCTGCCCATTGACGGGATCGTGCTGCGCTATGACAGCGTTTCCTATTCCAAGACGCTGGGGCGCACAGGCCATCACTACAAGGACGGTATCGCCTTTAAGTTTGAGGACGATATGATGGAAACCGTCTTCCGTTCCATTGAGTGGACACCTGGCCGTTCCGGTGAGATCGCTCCGGTTGCCCTGTTCGATCCCGTGGAGATCGACGGCTGTACCGTATCGAGGGCCAGCTTGCACAATCTGTCCTTCATCAAGGAACTGGAACTGCACCCAGGCTGCCGCATCCTGGTTTCCAAGCGAAACATGATAATTCCGCACATCGAGGAAAACCTTGACCGGGGCCGCTATATGCCGGGCCTGATTCCGAAACGGTGTCCCTGCTGCGGAAAACCTACAAGAATTTATGCCCGTTCTGGCGGCAAAGGGGGTCAGGTGGCAACGCTCCACTGTGATAACCCTGACTGCGGCAATCAGACGCTTCGCAAGTTTGTCCACTTTGTAGGGAAAAAGGCCATGGGCATCTCCGGCCTCTCAGAAGCGACACTGGACAGGTTCATTTCCGAGGGGTTTCTGACTACCTATCAAGACCTCTACCACCTGGACAGATACCGTCATCAAATTATAGGTATGGAGGGTTTCGGTGTCAAGTCCTATGAAAAACTCCAGGAGTCCATCAATGCCAGCAGAAAGACCACCTTTGCACGGTATCTGGTGGCTATGGACATCCCCATGATCGGAAGGACGGCAAGCCGAGCGTTGGACAACTACTTCGACAGCAGTTTGGATGCGTTCGAGAAAGCAGCGACAAGTGGTTTCGACTTCACTGTGTTGCCGGACTTCGGCGCAACTCTGAGCGGAAACATCCATCAATGGTTTAGCGTTCCCGACAATCTGGAACTGTGGAGAACACTCCAGAAAGAATTTACGTTTGAAGATAGAAAGGAAAATATCGCCATGGAAAACAAAAGCAACGTACCCTACAGTCCCTTCTACGGCTGCACCATCGTCGCTACGGGCAAGCTGGAGCACTTCACCCGTGACGGCATCAACAGCAAGATTGTCAGTCTCGGGGCTACCGCTGGCAGCTCCGTGACCCGCAAGACCAGCTACGTTATCTGCGGGGAGAAGC